>JBNGDJ010000001.1:0-17384 GCA_049974825.1 Halothiobacillaceae bacterium
ACCCCAGACACTCAGCCAACCCGACCAAGCGAGGTGCGCATCTTACCGAATGTTTTTTCGGTGTCAAATCTTTTTTTCACCGAAGTGAAACAGAAGATTTGACCGAAGCGCGATTCCGCCCGAGCAAGCCAATGATCGGGCGCTGCATCAACTCTTGAACAGAGCCGAAGCAAAGAATCTGGTGGTGGGTCGTGTAGGATTCGAACCTACGACCAATTGGTTAAAAGCCAACTGCTCTACCAACTGAGCTAACGACCCGCCGTTGAGAGATGCGCATTATACGCAGATGATTCGGCCCTGCAACCCCCGAGGCGAATTTTTTTCGAGCGGGGGTTGGACAGGCTCGTCCTGTCAGCGGTAACGCGTCGGATCGGTCACCCCGGCCTGCTCGAACCCCTGACGCCGCAAGCGGCAGGCGTCACAGCGACCACAGGCGCGCCCCTGCGGGTCTGGGTCGTAGCAGGAGACGGTTGGACCATAATCCACGCCCAGGTCGATGCCCGCGCGAATGATCTCGGCCTTGCTCATGTGGATCAGAGGCGCTCGCACCCGAATGGTTTCACCGCCAACACCGACCGCGGTCGCCAGATTGGCGAGTCGCTGGAACTGCTCGATGAATTCTGGGCGACAATCCGGGTAACCGGAGTAATCAACGGCGTTGACCCCGAGCAGGATGTCGCGCGCACCGAGGATTTCCGCCCATCCCAGGGCGAAGGACAGGAAGACGGTATTCCTGGCCGGTACATACGTGCTCGGGATCCCCTCGGTTTCGGATGTCGGGACCTCAATCGCCGGATCCGTCAGCGCCGACCCGCCCATACCATCGAGGTCAATGCGCACGGTTTTGTGCGCCACGGCTCCCGCATCGGTCGCCAGACGTTTGGCGGCGGTCAACTCGACACGGTGGCGCTGCCCGTAGTCAAAGCTCAGGGCGTAGATATCAAACCCTGCGGACCGGGCCATGGCAAGTACCGTGGCCGAGTCGAGCCCACCGGATACCAGAACCACGGCGGGCCGGCCTTCTCCCCGTGGCAGGTTCTCGATCATCGCCCGGGCTCCTCGCCCCAAAGTTGCTTGTGCATTTGCAGCTGCATGCGAAGCTCCCGGCCGGTGGCAAGCAGCCATTCAGCCAGCTCTCTGGGCTCGACCAGATCGAAGACGGGCGAGAACAGCACCTGGAAGCGTCGATCCAGCGTGTGCTGGATCACGCGCTCCATGGCCCAGTCGAAATCCGCTCGCCCACCGATCACGAACTTGATCTCGTCGTCGGGCTTGAGGTGCTGGAGATTTTCCCAGTGATTGCGCGCCATTTCACCGGAGGCCGGCGTCTTGAGATCCATCACGATCCGCACCCGGGGGTCAACCGCGTCAATGGCCAGGGCGCCACTGGTTTCCAGGCTGACTCGATAGCCGGCGTCCGCCAGTCGGACCAGCAGGCTCCGGCATTCCGGCTGGGCCAGGGGCTCGCCGCCGGTCACACAGACGCGCCGGGTCCGATACCCCGCGACTGTTGCCACGATTTCATCCACCCCCATCCATTGCCCACCCTTGAAGGCATAGGCAGAGTCACAGTAGACGCAGCGCAACGGGCAGCCGGTCAGCCGCACGAAAACGGTAGGCCAGCCGGCGCTCGCCGACTCACCCTGCAGCGAGCGAAAGATCTCCGTAATCCGCAGACTGCCGCTCCGACTGCGGACGCGCGGCGCACCGGTTTCGACTTCTTCCAGGTCGATGGTCACTCAGAGCCCTTCCCGGTCCATCCGGTCAAGCCGCTGCTGGGCCAGACCCGCGGCATGAGACCCCTCGTGACGCTCGACAATCTGCGCAAGCCGTGCACGCGCCTTGTCATATTCGCCAAGGTCGTAGTCGAGGTAAGCAATTTTCAGACTGGCATCTGCGGCACGCGTGCTGTTCGGGTAATCGGAAAGCACCTTCTCGAAACTGGCGCGGGCTGCGTCGCGGTCCTGGTTCACGTATTCCGCCTCACCCTTCCAGTACAGGGCATGCGGTGCCCAGTTGCCGACCGGGTCGGCCTTGACCGTACGATCAAAGGCGGCAATCGCCTGCTCGTAATTGCCATCGCGAAGCAGCGCAAAGGCCCGGTCGTACAGCGCGCGCTGATCGGCGGCCTCGTCGGCAGGTTCAGGTGTCTGGGTCGGTTCCGGTTCCGTCGCCGGCTCGGGCTCGGGTGCCGCAGGTTCCGCTGGCGACGGCTCGGCACGCTCGGGTTCCTGTGGTGTTTCCTCGCTGGCCGTCCCCGGCGACGCCTCGCCCGCCGGGGCGGCCCCACCGCCACCCTCCAAAGTCGAGACCCGGCCATCAAGGTCAACAAACCCGTCACGCAGGGCTTTTTTCAGCCGTTCGAGCTCGTTGGCCTGAACCTCGTTCTGCCCACGCAGGCTGCGCAGTTCCTGCTCAAGCTGGTCCACCCGCTCCATCAGCTCCATCAGGATGGTCGAAGTGCCCCGCGACCCGGTCGGCTCGGCCACGGTATCGTTGTCGGTCGCGGCGGGGATCGACCCCGGCGTCTGGGTGGTCGGCTGGCTTCCACTACCCCAGGTCCGCCACTCCGGCTGCGCCATGGCAATCTGGCTGGTGACCAGCCCAATCACCAGTGGGACCCATCGAATCGTGCTTGCTCTAATCATCTCTTGAAAACCGTCCTTAATCAGGGCTTCGGCCGCCCGGCATACACCGCCCCGCACCCTATGGCACCGGGCCGTCGAAAGACCCGGTACAGAAATTCGCGACAATCAGCGATAGGGCCCCCAGGCCGCATCACGCACCAGGCCCTTTTCAAAGCTCAAGGTCTGGTGGCCCTCCCCAGTCACGGGCGAAATGCGCAAAACTGAACGTCCACGCTCGCGAGTCGCATAGACCAGCATCACGCCATTGGGCGAAAAGCTCGGGCGCTCCTCGTGCCCCTGATCGCTGATGACACGCAGGGCGCCAGTGTCAATATTCTGCACGCCGACCCGGAACCCGCCGAATCCGCTGACCACGCCCGCCACATACTTGCCATCCGGTGAAACCGCCGGACCGGCCATGTACGGGCTGTCGAACGACAGGCGCCGCGCCCGGTTGTCACCCCGCCGCTGCATGTAGATCTGGGCCTGACCGCTGCGATTGGAGGTAAACACCAGCGCTTCACCATCCGGCATCCAGGCGGCCTCGGTATCGATGGCGCCCCCACGGGTCACCTGCTCGAGCTCTCGGGTTTGCAAATCGATCACGTAGATGTTCGGCGATCCGCCCCCGGAAAGCGTCACCGCAATCCGGTTGCCATCGGGCGACCAGGCTGGCGCCCCGTTGATGCCCGGGAAGTCGGTCAGCCGGTACCGGTCGCCGCTTCCGAGGTCCTGAACCCAAATGCCGGAACTGCCCCCCTCGAACGACACATAGGCAAGCTGACCGCCATCAGGAGACCAAGTGGGCGACATGATCGGTCGCGCAGACTCAAGCACTGTCTTCGGGCCGTAGCCATCGGCATCGGCCACCTCGAGCGCGTAACGTCGTTCACCATCGGCCTGGCGGAACTCCGTGACATAGGCAATCCGAGTGCTGAAGGCACCCCGGATGCCAGTCACCTTCTCGAACACCAGATCGGCAATCCGGTGGGCCGCGGCACGCAGGTCCGAGTCCCTGGCCGTGATCGCATGCGCGATGAGGTCATCGCCACTGCCCACATCCACCAGGTAGAACTCGATGCGCCAGTCCGACCCGGCCGGCATCGCGCGCCCAACCACCAGGTACTCCATTTCGGCGCCGCGCCAGAGTGAGAGGGTCGCATCGGAAAGCGTGGACGGTCGCTCTGGCATATCCGCCACCGGCATCGGCGCGAACCGCCCCGATCGCGCGAGATCGGCCGAGACGATCGAAGCCACATCCACGGGCAGATCTCCATCGAACGGGACCACGGCAATCGGGGCGCCGCTGTCGGCACCGGCCGTGATGTCGATCTTCAGGGCGGCCTGGACCGGTGCCGCCAGAAGCCAGCCCACAATCAGCAGCCAGACTTGCCAGGGGATCAGTCTCGATCGTCGCTTCATGACTTTCTCGCTCGCGCCGCGCGGGCACGTCTGTCAGTTTGTGTATCAGGCAGATACTTCATGGCCGGGCAGGTCACAGGCCGGGCCGCATGGCGTTCAGTGGTCTCGACTGGCACTACCGCGCCAGGGAAGGTCTTCACGAATGCAGACCTTCCCGTGCCGGTCTCGGATGCCCTGCCGCACAATGGCGCAAGCCATTGAATTGCGGAGCATGGCCCGGGCGTGAACGCGGGCTCCGCCAGCTCGCGCGTTAGAGCTGGCGCCAGCCCACAAAGCCAAGGATGGCTTCGTGCAGAGTTTCCCCAAGTCAACCGCCTGCCGGCATTCACTCGATCCGGAAATTGAACTCAAGCTTGCGCTCGAACACCTCGGGCACGGGGGGCGCAGGCAATGGACTGGCCCGCTCCACAGCCTTGACAACCGATTCGCGGAACAGCGCATCCCCGTCGCAGCGACCCGGCTCGACCGAAAGCACCTGACCACCACGCATCTGCGTCACCGTCACCTCACAGCTCCAACTCGGATCGAAGCCGGGTGGACGCCCCCAGTTGCGGGTCACCTGACTCTTGATGGCTGCAACATACTCGGCACGCGCCTGGGCAAGTCGACGATCCCGCTCGGCAGCCAACCGTTCCTGCAGCGCCGCCTCCGCCGCCGCCCGGGCCTGTGCTTCCTGACGCTGTCGCTCCGCCTCGGCGCGACGGCGTGCCTCCTCGGCTTCCTCGCGGGCCTTTTCTTCGGCTTCTCTACGCGCCTGCTCTGCTGCCTGGCGCCGCTCTTCCTCGGCCTGGCGGCGTTCTTCTTCAGCCTGACGCCGCTCTTCCTCGGCCCGGCGCCGCTCTTCCTCGATTCTGCGGGCCTCTTCCTCGGCGCGGCGACGTTCTTCCTCGATCCGCTTGCGCTCCGCTTCGGCCGCCTGACGCTCTGCTTCGGCCTGGCGCCGTTTCTCCTCGGCGACGCGTTCGGCCTCAACCTGCCGTTGACGCGCCTCTTCCTCGGCCTTTTTCCGCGCTTCTTCGGCGGCCCTGGCCGCTTCGGCTTCGCGACGTGCCTGCTCGGCTGCCTCCTGCCGGGCTGCTTCGGCGGCTTCCTGCTCCTTGCGCAGGGCTTCAAGCCGGCGCTGTTCCTGTTCCGCCTCCCGACGCTGCCGTTCCTGCTCTTCCTGGATCTGGCGCAAGCGGGCCTCTTCGGCCAGCCTGGCCTCGTGTGCCTGCCGGGCTTGCTCATCTGCCTGGGCAAGGGCCCGTTCGCGGGCAGCTTCTTCGGCGCGCAAGCGCTCCGTATGCGCCTCGAGCACCGAGGATTCGACACTCACCGCGTCGATAATTTCCACCTCTCGGGCCGCCGAAGCCCCGGCCGCAGGTTTCGAGTCGGGGGCCAGGTTGAGGAACAACGCCAGAACAATTGCCACGTGCAGAATCACCGCCAGCGCGGTGGCCACGGGCATCCGCAGCATCATCCGCAACATCTCAGGGCTCCTCCCCCGACTCGGTCACCAAGCCGACGCGCTCAATGCCCGCATCCTGAACGCGGCTCATGGCCCGAACCACGTGGGCATAAGCCGCCTCGCCATCCCCCTTGACGAGCACCGGCACCTCGGGGTTGACCTCTCGCGCCGCACGGACAAGCACGGTGACCTGGGACAGCGGCACCGCCGCGTCTGGATCCTCCGCCACGCTGACGTGATAAGCCCCTTCACGAGTCACGCTGATCACCACCGGGTCGACATCGCCGGATTCCAGGGCAGCCGCCACGGTCTTGGGCAATTCCACCTCGACTCCCTGTTCGAGCATGGGCGCGGTAATCATGAAGATGATCAACAGCACCAGCATGACGTCGATATAGGGGACGACGTTGATCTCGCTCATCGAGCGCCGCGGGCGACGCCGTCGTCTCGAAACCGCGGAGGCCACGCTCAGCGCCCTCCCGCCTGCCGCTGGAGCAGGTTCGAGAACTCGTCGACAAAGGCCTCGTAACGATTGGCCAGCACGTCCACCCGCTCACCAAACCGGTTGTAGGCAATCACCGCCGGAATGGCGGCGAATAGACCCATGGCCGTGGCGATCAGGGCCTCGGCAATTGCCGGCGCCACCGTCGCGAGGGTGGGGTTGGACACGTTGCCCAAGGCGAGAAAGGCAGTCATGATGCCCCAGACAGTCCCGAACAGGCCGATGTAGGGGCTGATCGACCCGACCGTCGCCAGATAGGTCAGAGCCTCCTCCAGCCGTTCGAGCTGACGGCCGAGGCTCACCCGCATGGCCCGATCAACGCCGGAGACGATCTGGTCAATCGGCTGCCCCTCAACCCGCCGCAGGCGCTGGTACTCACGAAAGCCCGCCTCGAAGATGGCCTCCTGGCCTTCTCGCGGCCGTTCCGCCCGGCTGAGCCGGTCGTAGTAATCGTTGAGACTGCCGCCCGACCAGAAGCTCTCGTCAAAGCGCTCCGCCTGTCGGCGCGCATCCCGCAAAACGCCCGCCTTGTGAAAGATCAGCGCCCAGGAGGAAATCGAGGCGAGCAGCAGCACCAGCATCACCAGCTGGACCACCCAGCTCGCCTCCAGTACCAGGTCCAGGACCGAGGTTTCAGCGCTCAAGAAAACTCTCCCTCACTTGCTTGGGTATCGGGCAGGGGCGAAAGCCGGACCGGGCCACGCAGGCCACCTGAACCTCGCCCTGGCAAAGCAGCTCCGCCGTGCCTGCATGTTCGATCCGCTGGTGGAAGTTCATCGAGGCCCGAGCCATCCGCTCGATGCCGGTACGCACGATCAACCCGTCATTAAAACGTGCCGGCCGGTGGTATTCAACCGCGAGTCGACGCACGGCAAACAGGACACCATGCGCCTCGGCAAGCCGGTCCTGCTCCCAGCCGCGTTCGCGAAGCATCTCGGTCCGCGCCCGCTCCATAAACCGCAGATAAGCCGCGTGGTAAACCACGCCTCCGGCATCGGTATCCTCGTAGTAGACCCGGATCGGCCAGTTGAATTCCCCGATCACCTCAGACGGATTCATTGGGATCCTCCAGATCCAGGCCCGGCTGCGGCATCCGGTCGGCGGGCGGCGCGAAGCCGAAGTGCCTGTAGGCCTGGGGCGTCGCCATCCGGCCGCGCGGCGTGCGCACGACAAAGCCCTGTTGAATCAGGTAAGGCTCAAGCACGTCTTCGATGGTGTCCCGAACCTCCCCGATGGCCGCGGCGATATTGTCCAGGCCCACGGGCCCCCCGTCGAACTTCTCGATCATCGTCAGCAGCAGCCGTCGATCCTGGTGATCGAAACCGAGCGCGTCGACTTTCAGAAGATTCAGCGCCGCATCCGCCACCGCGCCGGTCACCCTCCCGTCGGAGCGAACTTCGGCATAGTCGCGAACCCGGCGCAGCAGCCGGTTGGCAATTCTGGGCGTGCCCCGCGCCCGCCGCGCGATTTCCAGCGCGCCGTCTTCGTCAACGGTCATGCCGACAAGCCCGGCCGAGCGAGTGACGATGGAAGCCAGGTCATTGATGCCGTAAAACTCCAGGCGCTGGATAATGCCGAAGCGATCCCGCAGGGGGTTGGTGAGCATGCCCGCGCGCGTCGTGGCGCCGACCAGGGTAAACGGCGGCAGATCGAGCTTGATCGAGCGGGCCGCGGGCCCCTCGCCAATCATGATGTCGATCTGGTAATCCTCCATGGCCGGGTAGAGGATCTCCTCGACCACGGGGGACAAGCGGTGAATCTCGTCGATAAAGAGCACATCGTTGGGCTCGAGATTGGTCAGCAGCGCCGCCAGGTCGCCGGGGCGTTCCAGAACCGGGCCGGAAGTCTGCCGCAGGCTCACGCCCATCTCGTTGGCAATAATGTGCGCCAGCGTGGTCTTGCCCAGCCCCGGCGGACCAAAGATCAGCACATGGTCCAGTGCCTCGCCCCGATTGCGGGCAGCCGGCACAAAAATTTCCATCTGCTCGCGCACCGCCGGCTGACCAACGTAGTCCGCCAGGGTTTTGGGGCGCAGAGCGCGCTCGAAGGCATCCTCGTCCTCGCGAAGACTGCCTGCCAGTATCCGGTCGGGCTCGCTCATTTCACCGTCCGCTGCAGGGCCGACCGGATCAGCGCCTCGGTCGGCAGTTCATCCGCGCCGTCCACCGAGCGAATCATCCGGGATGCCTCCGCCGGCTTGTACCCGAGGGCCACCAGCGCATCCACCGCCTCGTCGACTGCCGAGCCGGCCCCGGGGGCCACCCCGGCAGTCGTTGCACCCGGCACACCGTCCAGGCGCTCCAGCCGGTCGCGCATTTCCACCACCAGCCGCTCGGCCGTCTTGCGACCCACGCCCGGCAGCCTGACCAGGGACGCGATGTCGTTGTCGTAAATGCAGGTTCGGAACTGGTCGGCCGTCATGCCCGAGAGAATCGCCAGCGCCATGCGTGGACCCACGCCGGAAATGCGAATCAGGCTGCGAAAAAGACTGCGTTCGCGCTCGCTGGAAAAACCATAGAGCAGTTGCGCATCCTCGCGCACTACCAGATGAGTCAGCAGAACCACCGGCCCGTCGCCCTGCAAGGCAAAAAACGTGGACATGGGCGCCTCCACCTCGTAACCAACGCCGTTGACGTCGATCAGCAGGTGCGGCGGCTGACGATCCACAATCTTTCCGGTGAGTCTTCCGATCATTTGCGATGGTTCCGAATGATTTCGATGCGCCCGGGGCGCGGGCACGGCCCCGGCTCGACAGGTCAGGCTGCCCGGGGCCCCGCAGGGGCAGGGCGACTCTCGTGCAGCCCTGTTCTACCGGCTGCGCCGGCGGTACCGGGACTGCGCCAGCAGGCGAAGTGCCTCGTTGTCGGTCTTCTGCCCGCCGAGCGCGGCACCGGCCAGTGAGGTGCGCCGATAGCAATGACACAGGGCAACCGCCGCGGCGTCGGCTCCGTCTGGCGGCGGCGCTTCGGGCAGGGACATCAGATGCCGGATCATGTGCTGCACCTGCGTCTTGTCGGCCCGGCCGGTGCCGACCACCGCCTGCTTGACCTCTGCCGGCATGTATTCGGCAACCGGCAGGTCGCGAACCACCGCCGCGGCAATCGCCACCCCGCGGGCCTGCCCCAGCTTCAGGGAGGATTCCGGACTTCGATACATGAAGACCTGTTCGATGGCGAACTCGGCGGGCGAAAACTCTTCGATCAAATCCGAGACCGCCTCGAAAATCGCGCCAAGCCGGTGCGGAAAGCTCTTCTCGCGGCCCAGCCGGATGCTCTGCAGGTGCAGGCAGCGCGGCTGTCCTTTTGCAAACTCCAGCACCGCCGCACCGGTGACCACCGATCCGGGGTCGATCCCCAGCACGCGCAGGATGGCCAAGATCAGGTTCCCACCGGATCAGGCATAGGCCTCGTCCGGGATGTCGGCGTTGTGAAACACTTCCTGCACGTCGTCCAGATCTTCGAGCATGTCGATCAGCTTGAGCAGCTTCTCGGCCACATCGCCCTCGACCGGCGCATCCGTTGCCGCGCGCATGGCGACTTCCGCTGCTTCCGGCTCGTGACCGGCGGCAACCATGGCCTCCTTGACCTCCTGGTAGGCCTCCGGGGTCGTGATGACCTCGATCGCCCCGTCATCGAAGGTCTGGACATCCTCGGCACCGGCCTCCAGCGCTGCTTCCATCACGGCATCCTCGTTCGCGCCGGGCGGGTAAAAAAGCACGCCCTGCTTGGTGAACAGGTAGGCAACCGACCCGTCCGTGCCCAGGTTGCCGCCGCACTTGGAAAAGGCATGGCGCACCTCGGCCACGGTCCGCTGGCGGTTGTCGGTCATGGTATCGACCAGAATGGCCACCCCGCCGGGGCCGTAGCCCTCGTAGCGGATTTCCTCAAAGCTGTCGCCATCCTGCGCGCCGGCGCCCCGCTTGGCCGCCCGCTCGATCGTGTCCTTCGGCATGTTCGCCCCCAGACACTTGTCCCAGGCCAGCCGCAGGCGCGGGTTGGCGGCCGGGTCGGCAGACTGCCCCTCGCGGGCCGCAACGGTGACCTCGCGAATCAGCTTGGTCCAGACCTTCGCGCGTTTCTTGTCCTGGGCGGCCTTGCGATGCTTGATGTTCGCCCACTTGCTGTGACCTGCCATATCACCTCGTCAATCACTTGCAACATCTTGATCAGGGCCGCAAGTCTAACACCGCTTGGCCGAACACCACCCCCGCCATGGACGCCCGCCGACCGCAGTTTCAGCGACGGAAGAAACGTTTCTCGATTTCCACCGCCACGAACACCAGCAGGCCGAAGACCAGGATCACGCCCCAGGCCTCCAGCGGAATCGGCGCAGTCCGGAACCAGAGATTCATGAAGGGGGCATAGGTAAACAGCATCTGCAGCACGAGCATGCCGCCGATCGCCATCAGCACGAACCGGTTGCCAAGCAACCCGGCGCGGGAAAGCACCGAGTTGTGCAGATACCGGCAGTTGAACAGGTAGAAGACCTCCCCGAAGACCAGCGCGTTGACGGCAACGGTTCGGGCCACCTCGTCCGACATGCCGCGATCCTGCATCCAGATGAACATCGACAGCGCGCCAATGACAAGCAGCACCGAGACGAAGGCCGTGCGCCAGAGCAAAAAGCCGTTGAGCAGGGGTTCTCGCGGATCACGCGGCGGGCGGGCCATGACGCCCGACTCGGGTCGCTCAAAGGCCAGCGCCAGGGCAAGCGTCACGGCCGTCACCATGTTCACCCACAGAATCTGCGCCGGCAGGATCGGGAGAGTCAGCCCCAGCAGGATGGCCGCCACGATAATGCCGGCCTGCCCCCCGTTGGTCGGCAGAATGAACACGATCGACTTGCGCAGATTGTCGTAGACCGCGCGCCCCTCCTCCACCGCGTGCGCAATGGAGGCAAAGTTGTCATCGGCCAGCACCATCTCGGCCGCCTCCTTGGCGGCCTCGGTGCCCTTCTGCCCCATAGCGACGCCTACGTCGGCCCGCTTGAGCGCCGGCGCATCGTTCACCCCATCCCCGGTCATCGCCACCACCTCGCCCCGCGCCTGCAGGGCGGAGACCAGTCGCAGCTTGTGCTCCGGGCTGGCCCGGGCGAAGACGTCACAGTCCGCCACCGCATCGCGCAGGGCGTCATCGTCCAGGGACTCGACCTCCGCGCCAGTCACCACCTTGCCATTGCCGCCCATGCCCAGCTGGCGGGCAATCGCGCGCGCCGTCACGGAATGGTCCCCCGTGATCATGATGACCCGAACCCCGGCCGTGTGACATTTGGACACCGCCTCGATGGCCTCGCTGCGCGGCGGATCGCTGATCCCGACCATGCCCAGCATCTCGAAGCCACCGCCCTCGACATCCTCGAAGGTCAGCTCGACCTTGCCCTGCTGTCCATTGCGCCGGGCCAGGGCGAGCACCCGCAGCCCCTCTTCGGCTGCCTCCGCCATGCGCTCTTCCCAGTAGCCACGATCCAGCGGGGCGTCGCCCTCGGCTGTCCGCTGACGATCGCAAAGGCCCAGAACCCGCTCCGGCGCCCCCTTGAGCAGGACAAACCCGTTGCCCTCGTGGTCGTGGTTGAGCGTTGCCATAAAGCGATGCTCGGACTCGAAGGGAATGACATCCGTGCGCGCCACCCGGTCGGAGAGGGCCAGCCGGTCCAGCCCAATGCGCTGCGCCAGCGCCAGCAAGGCCCCCTCGGTCGGATCCCCCTGCACGGTGTGACCGCCGCTGGCATCGTCATGAAGCTCGGCGTCGTTGCACAGGGCCGCCACCTGCCCGATGTCTTCCAGAGGCGCGTAGTCCGCGGGCGTCACCGGTTCGCCATTTTCGAGGACCTCGCCGTCCGGGCCATAGCCCACGCCCTCGACAGTGAACCAGCGATCGGCTGTCATTACCCGCTGCACGCTCATCTCGTTGCGGGTCAGGGTGCCGGTCTTGTCCGAGCAGATCACCGTCACCGCGCCCAGCGTCTCCACGGCCGGCAGCCGCCGGATAATGGCATTGCGCCGGGACATGAACTGCACGCCGATCGCCAGAGTGATGGTCATGATGGCCGGCAACCCCTCGGGAATCGCCGCCACGGCCAGGCCAACCGCTGCCAGGAACATCTCGCGGGCGCTGTAGCCGCCCAGCAAGACACCGTACAGGAAGGCAAAACCGGCGAGGCAGAAGATGGCGACGGTCAGCCACCGCGCGAAGGACGCCATCTTTCGCAGCAGCGGCGTGGTCAGTGTCTCGACCTCGCGCAGCATGGTGCTGATGCGCCCGATCTGCGTGTCATCCCCGGTGGCGACCACCACCCCGGTGGCCTGGCCGTAGCTGACCAGCGTGCCGGAGTAGGCCATGCTGCGCCGATCACCCAGATCCGCCTGCGCCGGTACCGGCGCGACGTGCTTCTCGATACCCTCCGACTCCCCGGTCAGGGCCGCCTCCTCCACCCGGAAGCTGCGTGCCTCCAGAAGGCGCAGATCCGCCGGCACCTTGTCACCCGACTGGACGATCACCACGTCTCCGGGCACAAGCCTTTCGGCGTCGATTTCCTGCCGCCTGCCTTCGCGCAGAACCACCGCCTTGAGCGAGAGCATCCCGCGAATCGCATCCAGCGCCTTCTCCGCCTTACCCTCCTGGATAAAGCCGATAATGGCATTGATGACCACAACCCCCAGGATCACGCCGGTATCCAAGAGATGCCCAAGCAATGCCGTCACGATCGCCGCGGCAATCAGCGCATAGATCAGGACGTTGTGAAACTGCAGCAGAAACCGCTCCAGCGGGCCCTTGCGGTGCGGCGGGGTCAGTGTATTGGGCCCGTGCTCGCCGAACCGTCGTTCGGCCTCCTCGGACGACAGACCGCGGGCATCACTGCGCACGGCCTCGAGAACGGCCTCGGGCTTCTCGGCGTGCCAGGCCCGCCCTGCATCGGATTTCGAGGCATCATGGGTCGATTGCTGCTGATCGGACATGGAACGGCTCCTCGCAAACAACAGGCCCCGAGCAACGCTCGGAGCCTGTCGGGGGCATCTCGGGGGAAAGGGTGGCCTGCGGTCCGCGAGCCCGCCAAAACCGAAGCGCGGACCACGCAAGTCATGAGACTAGCAGCCGGGTCCACCCTTCGCCAATGACGCAAGCCCGTGAATGGGCGGGTAAGCGCTGAGCCTTACTCTTCCGGATCGGGTTCCGGCTCCGGCTCCGGCTCTTCCGGCTGGACGTAGACGTAGGTTTCCGCCCGGGCGTTGGGCGGTATGGCCTCAAGGTCATTTGCCGTGATGGGCCGGGTACTGACGAACAGCTCGAACTTGAGCGCCATCAGCTCGGTGCCCACAAAGTCCGGCGCGACAAAGGAAGGTGTGGCCGTATTGGCATCGGCCAGAGACACCCGATTGGTGTCGGTCGGGGCCTGCCGCCAGAAGTAGTAAAGACCAGAGGCTTCCCGGCCATCGGCAAAGTAGCTGCCTGTGGCATCGAGCTGGACCACAGCGCCCCCGTCTACAGACTGCGCGGGACCAGCACTGGCGATGATCGGCTCGTACAGGAAGATGCTGACGCTGTCTTCGCCCCGCCCCCCGTTGCCGTCCTCGATCGAGCACTGGAAGCGCAGGCCACTAAGATCCACGGGCGGCTCGTTGCCGGCCACATCTGCCCGGACATAAAGCCGGGAGGGCAAAAACTGTTCAACCGGCGCAGAGACATCCTTGGCCTGGGCGCGATGCTCGACGCGCCATTCAACCGGGAACTCCTCAAAGGCGTCGGTGCGCTGGAAGCGGAAAGTCGGCACTTCACCCGCCGGGACCATACCGCCGCGTCCCTCGCAGGCAATCACGACCTCGTCACCCAGCGAAAGATAGCGGTTCGGCCCCATGGAGACGCCGATGCCGGTTCCCGGAACCGCCTGATCATCCACGGTCACGAGCCGGTCGTCGTGACCACGGACACCCGTATCCGCTACGCCAAACAGGCGGAAGCGATACTGGACCGGCTCCGGGTAGGACGGAAAGATGGCCTCGACCGTACAGGTGGCGTAATCGGGGGTGTCCTCGCGAATCGAGTCCGCGCAGTCCGCACCGGTGAGTCTCGGCATGCCGACAATCAGCTCCGGGTGCGAGACCGGCTCGACTTCCCAGTAGAGATTCTCGAGCTCACCGCGCTTGGCCACGACCTGGCCCCGGATATCCACACTGCGCCCAGAAGGCACCGTGACGCTGTCACCCGCGTCGATCTCCAGTTCTTTCGGGTTCAGAATGTTCTTGCCGGTTTCACAGCCTGCAAGCCCGATCAAGAGCCCTGCCGCAGCCAGACCCATGACGATATTGTTCAATTTCATACGCGCCTCTCCTCGTTGGCCATGAAATGGAGACATGAACCACGCCAAAGGGAAGCGGCAATCCGACTGAAGTGACGAACCACCCGTTTTACCCGTGACGTCGTTCGTTGCGAACCGGACAGCGGGAGTCCGATTCTGGAGACCAAGCGTCCCTGCCTTGCCTCTAAGAAAACTCTGCACAAAGCCAAAGATGGCTTTGTGCAGAGTTTGCTTTATCCTGCCGCCGGAATAAACCACCCGATCATGACGCGATCAGGCATCGTTGTTGCCCGCCGTGACAATGCCGCGGCTTTGTGAAAAGGCCAGCATCCGGTCGATGCTTTCCACGGCCCGGGGGATGATCTCGGCAGGAACCGTGATCTCGTGTTCGGCCGGGTGCTCCAGTGCCTCGAGCAGGTTGGAAAGGCCATTCATCGCCATCCAGGGACAATGGGCACAGGAGACGCAAGTGGCCGACCGACCACCGGTAGGTGCCTCGATCAGGGTCTTGCCCGGCGCGGCCTGCTGCATCTTGTAGAAGATACCCCGGTCAGTGGCCACGATCAGGGTATCCGCATTGCTGGCCTCGGCAGCCTTGATCAGCCGGGTGGTGGACCCGACCACGTCGGCCATGGCCACCACGGCTTCGGGCGATTCCGGATGCACGAGGATTTCGGCCTCCGGATGGCGTGCCTTGAGTTCGGCGAGCTTGTCGGCGCGGAACTCGTCGTGCACCACGCAACTGCCCTGCCAGAGCAGCATGTCCGCGCCGGTCTGCTGCTGGATATATCGGCCCAGGTGCTTGTCGGGCCCCCAGAGGATTTTTTCCCCACGCTCGCGCAGATGGCTGACGATCTCCAGCGCGTTGGACGACGTGACCACCCAGTCGGCCCGCGCCTTCACGGCGGCGGAGGTGTTGGCATATACAACGACGGTGCGCTCGGGATGTTCGTCGCAGAAGGCAGAGAATTCGTCGATGGGGCAGCTCAGGTCCAAAGAGCATTCGGCCCCCAGATCCGGCATGATCACCGTCTTTTCCGGGCTGAGAATCTTGGCTGTCTCACCCATGAAGCGCACGCCGCAGACGACCAGGGTGCTGGCCGGGTGCGCCTTGCCGAAAGCGGCCATGTCGAGCGAATCGGAAACGCGCCCCCCGGTGGCATCGGCCAGCGCCTGCAGGTGCTCGTCGACGTAATAGTGCACCACGAGCACGGCGTCCCGCTCTGCCAGCAAACTGCGAATCCGCGCTTCCAGCCGCTGCCGCTCACCCTCGTCGACCGGGGTGGGCGGATGGGCGGCGAGCGCCATGCGCTGAATCTTGGGTTCCAGGGAAACGGGAACCGAGCGGGAGCGGTCGGCAGTCATGATCCCAACCTCCGGTGCGTGTGCGTGATCAGCCCTCGGCCACCGGCTTGCGTACCCGGATGGACAGTTCGCGCAGCTGAGTCTCGTCGACCTCGCCCGGCGCGTCGGTCAGCAGACAGGCGGCGGACTGGGTTTTCGGGAAGGCGATCACGTCGCGAATGGAGCTTGCCCCGGTCATCAGCATGATGATCCGGTCCAACCCGAAGGCCACGCCACCCATCGGGGGCGCACCGTACTTGAGCGCGTTGAGCAGGAAGCCGAACTTCTCCTCGGCCTCCGCCTCGCCAATCCCGAGGTGCTCGAAAATTTTCCGCTGCACGTCCACCGAGTGGATGCGGACCGACCCCCCGCCGATCTCGTAGCCATTGAGCACGAAGTCGTAGGCGCGGGAAAGCACATTGCCCGGGTCTGTCTCCAGCAGGTCGACCTGATCCAGCTTGGGGGAAGTAAAGGGATGATGCAAGGCCACCCAGCGCTCGTCTTTCTCGTCCCACTCGAACATCGGAAAGTCGACCACCCAAAGCGGTTTCCAGCCCCTTTCGACCAAACCCAGATCATGCCCGAGACGCACGCGCAGTGCGCCCAGCGACTCGTTGACGACCTGCGCCCGGTCCGCGCCGAAGAAGATCAGGTCGCCATCCTCAGCGCCCGTGCGCGAAAGAATGCCAACCAGAGTCTCGTCCGGCAGGAACTTCACAATGGGTGACTGCAGGCCGTCACGCCCGGCGTCGATGTCGTTTACCTTGATATAGGCCAGCCCCTTGGCGCCATAGATCGAGACGAACTTCGTGTAGTCGTCGATGGCCTTGCGGGGCATCTCGCCTCCCCGGGGCACACGCAGCGCGGCGACCCGTCCCTTCGGGTCCTTCGCCGGCGCGGCAAAGACCTTGAAGTCGACCTCGGTCATCAGGTCGCCCACATCCACCAGCTCGAGCGGGATGCGCAGATCCGGCTTGTCGGAACCGAAGCGCTGCATGGCCTCGGCCCAGGTCATGCGCGGGATCGGGTCGGGGAAACCCACACCCAGGACCTTGGCGAAAACATCCCGCATCATGGCCTCGATCAGCCCCATGATCTCGTCTTCTTCAAGGAAGCTGGTCTCGATATCAAGCTGCGTGAACTCCGGCTGGCGATCGGCCCGAAGATCCTCGTCACGGAAGCACTTGACGATCTGGTAGTAGCGCTCGAAACCAGACACCATCAACAACTGCTTGAACAGCTGCGGCGACTGCGGCAGCGCAAAGAACTCGCCCGGATGGGTGCGCGAGGGAACCAGGTAATCACGGGCACCCTCGGGCGTGGCCCGGGTCAATACCGGGGTCTCGATCTCGATGAACCCCTGTTCGTCCAGGAACTGCCGGAAATGACGGGTCACCTGGTGTCGCAGCTTCAGTCGCGCCTGCATTTCCGGCCGGCGCAGATCCAGATAGCGGTTGCGCAGCCGGTGTTCCTCGGAGACGGTGTCGTCGTCGATCTGCATCGGCAGCGGCTCTGCCCGGTTCAGCACGGTCAACTGCCGTGCCAGCACCTCGACCTTGCCGGAAGTCAGGTTCGGGTTCTCGGTCCCCGCCGGACGATTGCGCACCTTGCCGCGCACCTGGATCACGAACTCGTTGCGCAGTGTTTCGGCAATGCCAAACATTTCCGGGTCGTCCGGGTCGAACACGACCTGGACCAGCCCCTCGCGATCACGAAGATCGACGAAAATGACGCCACCGTGGTCACGGCG
>JBNGDJ010000001.1:17484-98645 GCA_049974825.1 Halothiobacillaceae bacterium
CCAGCCCCTCGCGATCACGAAGATCGACGAAAATGACGCCACCGTGGTCACGGCGACGATTGACCCAGCCGACCAGAAGTACTTCCCTGTCCATCAGGGATTCGTCGACCTGGCCACAATACTGACTGCGCATGTTCATGAGTTTCCGGAGCGTTTTACAAGGAGGTTTCTGACAAGGGCCGGAATGTTACCGTCAAACGCCCGGCAATTCGAGTGCGAACCGGACAGCGCCCTGCCACCGGCGCAGGCGCACAAACTGATCATTCCGGAATGATGTACCTTCTGCACTGCGGCAAGGTTCAGGCATTGTCCGGCTTCGTCTCGATCTCCGACGCCTCCGGCCGGCGGGTGACCGGCACCACGACCCCGAGGGAGACCACCATCCGGAATCCCTCCTCAACGCTCATGTCCAGCTCGATCACCTCATCCTCGGGCACCATGATCACGAAGCCCGAAGTCGGGTTGGGCGCGGTGGGCACGAATACGGTGAGCACCTTGCGCTGGGTGCGCTCCTGGATCTCCCCGATCGGTTCTCCGCTGAGAAACGCCAGCGACCACAGGCCCTTGCGCGGGTACTCGATGAGCAGCACCTTGCGAAACGACCGCGAATCCTCCGAAACGAAGGTTTCGATGACCTGCTTTACCGCCGAGTAGATGCTCGAGACCAGCGGAATACGCTGAAGAATGGCCTCCCCGAGCGCCACGATCCGCCGCCCGAAGAAGTTGGCCGCCAGCGCGCCCGTCACCACGACCACCACCACGGCCAGCAGCACGCCAAAGCCGGGCACGGTGAACCCCAGCAGCTCTTCCGGCCGGTATTCCCTGGGCAGCAAGAGCAAGGACTTGTCCAGGAACCCCACGAGCATGGTAATCACCCACACCGTGGCCAGCAGGGGCGCCCAGACCAAGACCCCGGCAATCAGCCAGCGACGCAGAACGGGAATCTTCGACTTGTGCTCGCTCATGACACAATCAGCCCAGTGTGGCCAAAATCCAGCCCACCCAGCCGACATACACCGCCAGCAGCAAGCCACCCTCAACCCGATTGATACGCCGTGTGCCGTCGCGCTTGAGCGAGAACGCCATGAACATCAGCAGCAAAGTCAGCCCGGCCATGATCGGCAGATCACGGTGCAACAGGTCCGGTTCCAGCGCGGTAGGCGCAATGACGACCGCCAGCCCGGCCACGATCAGGGTATTGAACAGGTTGGAGCCGATAATGTTGCCCAGCGCCAGATCATGCGCCCCCTTGCGCACGGCCGCCAGCGACGAGGCCAGCTCCGGCAGGCTGGTACCGATCGCCACGATGGTCAGACCGATTACCAGATCCGACAGGCCCAGGGCCTGAGCCACCACCACAGCCCCCCAGACCAGCATCCGCGAGGCGACAATCAGCAGGACCAGACCCAGCACCACCCAGCCAATCTGGACTGCCAGTGCCCGGCCGGTCGGCGGGGGATCATCCGAGGCCAGCGCCAGGGCCAGGGTATCGTCCCGGCCATTCATGCCCTGGCGAATTGACCAGCCCATGACCAGCACGAAGGCGACCAACAGGATCACCCCGTCCCAGCGGGTCAGCATGGCATTGTGATAGGCCAGCACCAGGGTCAGTCCCGTCACGGCCAGCAGCAGGGGCAGCTCGCGTCGAACCACCGAGGAATGCACCGCGATTGGCACCAGCAGGGCCGTCAGCCCCAGGATCACCGCGATGTTCATGATGTTTGAGCCGTAGGCATTGCCCAGCGCAAGACCGGGGTTGCCCTGCCAGGCCGCGTTCACCGAAACCAGGATTTCCGGCGCCGAAGTCCCGAAGCCGACCACCAGCATGCCAATCAGCAAGGGCGGCACCCCGAATGCACGCGCCACGGCCGTGGCCGCATCCACGAACTTGTCGGCGCTGTAGGCAAGCAGGATCAGGCCGGCAAGGATAGCCAGCGAGGCGAGCAGCATGGGGCACTCCAGGTAGGGAAGATCAGAACGTCAACTGACCCGCCCGGGCGCAGTCGGCCCCGACATTCTGGGCCAGCGCGCCTGTTCTGGCAATGGCGCTCGGGACTGGCCGTGGCATGCGGTACACCGCCCCGGTCAACGCGCCATGCGCATGTACACCGTGGTGACGGCCACCTGGTTCTCGTCCCGGCTCGTGGGGTTGGTCTCCCCGTAGGCCATTCGGTCATCCGTACTCCAGTCCCGGGAGGTGGGATTGGTCAGCGCATGATGATCCAGCTCTCGCACCTGCCCGAAAGCCGCATCCGTGCGTCCGTCGACCATGGCATCAAGCATGCGGGCCAGCGAAGGTGTCACCCGCTCGATCCGCATGACATTCCGGTCAACCAGCCGATAAGTACCCGGCGTGGCGCCGGCCTCGTGCCAGGGCAGGTTGACAAAGCAAACCTCAAGCTCCTGGGGATTGCCGTTGCTGTCCTGGTAGACGTAGCGAGTGCGCTCACCCTCGTTGCGCCCCTGCGGCATCTCGATACCGGCCGCCTGCATGGCAGCAACCAGGTCGTCGCCGCAGAGCGGATCGTTTGTGGCCGCGTTGACCCGACCGGTGGGGTCGGCCGGCGTATCTCCTGGCGGACGCGCCGTGCCATCGTAGAACCGCTCGTAGGCGATGGCCCAGCCTTGGACAAAGTCGTTGAGCGCCCGCTGGTACTGGGCATTGCGCTGGACATCCTTGCCAATCGAAACCGTGGCCGCAATCAGGCCTATGATCACCAGCACAACGGCCAGTTCGACCAGTGTGAACCCCCGGCAGCCTTGCGCCGGCAATCGGCCGGAAGAGCGTCTCAACAGCCGGAACTTGTCAGTGTACGCGTCGGGCATCGGAGGCCTCCATATTGCGCCAAATGCTGTCGAGAAGACTGTCCGCCTTTTCCGCGAACGATCCAAACGAATCCAGTTTTTGCTTGGTCAGGACCGCCTTGGCAATGGCAACAGCCTCGGCGGCAATCGCTGCAGCAAGGGCTGCCACATTGGCAGCGACGGCGGCCGCGCCCGCCGCGAGCACTGGCCCCAACGCACCCGCTGTCCGCAAAGTCTGAGAAGTCGCAATCAGGGTCAGGGCCGTCGACTTCAGCACGCTGCCACTGGCAGCCAGGATCTTTGCGCTCCCCGCAGCCACCATCGCCAGTGCCATCCGGTGTGCCAGTTCCAACTGCTTTTCATAGTCGTTCAGCCCACCCACAAGAATCGCCTGGGCGGTCACCGCATTGGGATGTGCATGACCGGAACCGGCGAGCAGCCCTGCGCAGCCAAGTGCGTCGAAGACCTGTTCAAACGAGCGCACCACCACCCGGTCACGGTGTGTCACACTGCGCGGTGCACTGGCCGCGGCAAAGGACTTTTCCTGGTTGAGGACGGAAAACGGATTCTCGGAAACCCCCGATGTCCACCCAGGCATGGCCAACGCATAAGCCACAGGCTTTGCCCCACCAGTATCACCTGTTTGCTCGTCAGCGGCCCGCAGACGCGCATGCAGCTGATCCGGATCGTAATCATCAAGCGCACTCAGCCGAAGGGCATGGCAGAAGTCCAGCCCGGTGCTTTTGCCCAATGGTCGTTCAACGGCCACCGGAGGCTCGTCCTGCGCCAGCAGGGGATGGAAGCGATCTTTCAAGACCGCGAGGTCCCGGTCATCCGCCGACAAGGCATCTGCTGCGCGGTAGACGCCGTAACGCAACCGTCCCAACCTTGGATCTGCAAGATGCAAGGTCGCCCAGGGCAAGGCCCCAACCGCATCACCCTCATCACAGTTCTCCAGCCCGTCGCCATCGGTATCCGGACAAGGCAGGCGCGCATGCAAGGCCGCGAACCCGGTCAGTGCCGCATCCGCCTCACCGAGCGACACGTCCGCCCGCAAATCCTGCACCCGGGTTCCGGCCAGATCCGCCAGTCGCCAGCCAAAGACCAGCACGGTGCCCAGCAAAACCATGACCAGGGTGGTCTCAACCAGCGAAATGCCTCTTTGCCGCAAAGCAGGCACCCGAGTCAGGCGCCGTTTTTCATGTGTACTCATGCGCCTGTCCCTCAACGATCCAGATCCGCGACCTTCTCAAAAGCCGCACGCCGATGCGTTGCCATCCGGTTCACGTACTCACCGGCAGCCAGCGTCTGTCGATGCGCTTTTTCGAGGGCGATGGTCGCCGTGACCACCGAAGCACCCGCTGCAACTTCAGCGGCCACTGCGGCCACGGTGGCTGCGATCGCACTGGCCAGCGAAACGCCGATAGCGAAAGAGAGCGACCCGCCCGAGGCAATTGCACCAATGATTGCCAGTGCGCCCGCGGTCCCGGACGTGGCGATGGCAATGACCAGGTCGGCAGAAGCCAGGGCGAACGCTGCGCCGGCGAGCCCCAGGTTCATCTCGCGCACGCCCTGGGCAAACTCCCGAAATTCCTCATAACCGAGCGCGTACCGATGCAGGTCGTACGCCGCATAAGCTTGCCGAAGCGCCGCCTCCAAAGCCGCCATGCGCGCCGGGCAGCCAAGCTGGCTGTACAGGGAAAGCGGCGAGCGTGACAACACGCGATCGTCGTAATCCGATCGAGCCTGGTAACCGACATGCTCAAACCGCCCGGGCTGGCGGTTCAAACCATCAAAGGGGTCGCCGCTTGCATCGCGGTCACGTCCGCCCGCGGCCAAGGCATAAGCCTGCTCGATGCCGCCCGTGCCCGCGACCAGCTTGTCCTGCGGGTTGCTTGCCAGGTTCCCCACTGCCCGACACAGGTCCAGCGTATTGATCACGTCATCGGGACGAACAGCACCTGGGGGCGTTGGAGGCAACCAGAGGCGGTAGCGATCCGCCAGCCGGGTCAGGTCCGCATCCGTTTCGGCTGTGGCAGAAAACTGCCGGTACACCCCATAGCGAATCGGCTCAATCACGGACATCCCCAAAGTGCGCGTGGGCAGCCAACCGGTTGTCTCGGTCTGGTCGCAGTCTTCCCAGCCATCCTGGTTGACATCCGGACAAGGCAACCGCGCCTGCGCCACTGCGAACCCAAGCAATGCATCCTCGGCCTGCACAAGCTCGGTGCCCTCGAAGTCCGAGAATAGAGGCAACTGCGCGATCCTGGGGTAGGCCTGGTATGCCAATAGCCCGACCAGTGAGAGCGCCACCAGCGACAGTGCCGCCTCGACCAGCCCGAACCCTCTTTGACGACCCCGTATCAAGGCACGAGGCAGTCTGTATTTTCCGGTCATTGGATCACCCCCCGCTTCAAGGCCTCATTGAGGATTTTATCGGCATCGTCCCAGGTCTTGATTTCCTCGACACTGTCGCCCGGCTCCCCAATCTTCTCCTTTAGCGTGTCGTACTGCTCCTGTTGCTGCTCAACCCGCTTATCCGCAGCATCAGCCTCAGCAGCCAGATCATCCGCGACACGCTCTGCCGAAGACCATTTTCTGTAAGCATCAAAATAGTTATCCAACGCCCCTGCATTAAGAGTGAGGTTGTACTTGGTCAGGAAGTCCATTCGGGAGGATTCATAGGCACCCTTTGCTGAGTCGCGCGCTTGCTTGGCTGACTCGATTTGCTGCTCAGCGTCAGAAAGCTCGCCGCGTTTTTCCTCCAAACGCCTCCTGATCTCGGCAACAGACTCTTCCGTGTGGAAATTGCCAGGCTCGTAATCAAGAGTCGGCCAGTCACCGTCTGAGTCTTCGGGATCCAGGTTTTCAAGATCATCAAGCCACTGGTCCAGCGCGTCATCATCCACCTCCGCACCTTCACCATCGCCAGAGGAGTTTGCAAGCGCCTCTTCCGCCTGCGCCAGCGCTTCCTCAAGTTGATCAACCTCACGCTGCAGGCCTTCCTTGCGCTTTTCTGCATTCTCGACCGCTTGCTCCGCATCCAGCCAAGCCTGGTACTCCCCGGTCAATGCTTCCAGGTCTGCCTGGACATCTGCGTCAGATATGCCGTCCGGCGCGTATTCCTTGAGGGCATCAAGGAATGTCTCTTTTTCGTCATCGTAGCGTTGCCTTGCCTCATCAGCATCTGCCCTGGCCTCGTTGGCTTTTGCTCGCGCGTCCTCGGCTTGCGCCTCGGCGTCCTCAATCGCATTCTTCAGGTCGTTCAACATTTTGTCCCAGTCGATCGGGGCATCGGCAATTGACGCCCCACTCTCGATGGCCACCGACAAGTAGAGCCCGACCGCTGCAAGCATAGGCCCGACCGCGGCGGCATATGCGACCGAGGCTGCGGCCGCGGTTGCCACGGCAGCCGAAGCAGCGGCGACTGCCGCGATGGCAGCGGCAATCCCGGCACAACCGACAATCGCCACACAGCCGGCAATCGTTGCCGCCAAAGTCGTTGCCGCCTGCACCAACTCGGCACCAGCCGAGATCAACGTGTAGAGCGCAAGCATGGCCTTGACGAACAACAGGGCCGCCTTGACGCCTGCCATTGCGACCTGCACTGCAGCCAACACAGTGGTCCAGGCCTTCTGGCTTTGCACTTCGGCCACAACCTCAACGGCCTGCCCGATGGCATGCACACTGGCCATGGTGTCCTGGCAGGCCAGCGCATCGAACAGCGCCTGGGCACCCCGGGCCACGACCTGATCGTCATAGCCCGCCCCCCCGGCACGCAGGGGCGATTCGAGAATCGCCGTTTCCCAGTCGGCGTTGAGCCCCTCAAACCCGCGGAAGCGGTTGCCCGAGTCATCGGCCGCGGGCGTCAGGGTCTCGCCCGGATCGGCCAGACCAAACGCCACCTGCTGGTTGCCCGTTCCGGCCTCGTCCCGGACAAACGCCTGGCCAGCGCCATCCCGCCGGACCTCATCCAGCACCGCGCAAAAGTCCAGCACGTTGACGCCATCGGGCCGGTCAAAGGTCTTTCCCGGGTCCATGGCGCCGCCCTGCCAGTAATCCCACCGCCCGGCGCGGAAGCGCTGGACCTGCTCGGCCAGCCGCGGGTCCACGACATACCCAAGGCGCACCAGGCCCGGCCGATAGCCTGCCAGGTCGAGCTGCACGGTCTCGGTCGGCAAAAGCCCCTTGGCGGGAATCCCGCTTTCGAATTCGCATTCCTCGCCCTCGGGGACGCCAGCGCAGGGCGCGCAGTCCTCCTCGCCGTCTCCATCCACGTCGGGACAGGGCAGGCGATGGTGCTCGGCCAGGAAGCCCAGCAGGGCTCGTTCGCCCTCATCCAGCAATTGCGCCCGGGTATCCACCTGGAGGCGGTGGTCGTAGAGGGTCTTTGCCGAATAACCCAGCATGGCCACGACGGCAAACAGCCCGACGGCCACCGTCGCGGCCAGCAGGGCCATACCGCGCTGGGGTCGACCGACAGCAGGCCGACCCGAACCCAACAGATGGGGCTTCCCGTCCATGTTCACGGCCCTCCCATGGGTGCCCAGGCCGCCTGGCGAACCAGCTCGTAGATCGGAAGCAGCAGGGCGACAATCAACAGGATGAACAAACCGCCGGCAAAAATGATGATGACCGGCTTGAGAATCTCGGCCAGCGAACTGACCAGGTAATCGAGACGTGCCCGGTACTCCTCGGCCAGGTAGCTGAGCTGCTGGTCGAGCGCACCGGACTCCTCGCCCACGTTGATCATCCGCACGGCCATGGGCGGAAAACCGCCAACCCGGCGCATCGCGGCGCTGAGCATCTCGCCATTGGCCAGCAGGTCACGCATTCGGGAAAAGCGCTCTTTGTAATACTGGTCAGCCAGCGAGCGCTCCAAGACATTCATGCTCCCCAGCAGATCGACGCCGGACCGCACGAGCAACGCCAGGTTTTCTGCAATGTATGCCATGCCGGAGGCGGTGACGATGACCCTGAGAATGGGAATCCGATGAGCCAGCCTGTGAGCGAAGCGTCGCGTTGGCAGGTGGTAGCGGATCAGCATGACGATGAGTGCTATGCCGGCGATCAACCCGCCCAGCGAGGAGAGCGCGTTTTCCTCGGCCCAGTCGGAGAAGGCCAGCAGCCCCGCGGTGAGCGGCGGCAGATCAAGCTGCATGCTGGCAAACAGCTCGGACAGGTTGGGAATGACGTAGTAGATCCAGAACAGGGCCGCCCCGATGATCGAGGCGAACACGAAGGCCGGATAGATCAGGGCGCGCCGGACATCCCGGGAAATGGAAACCAGGCGTTCGATGTGCTTTGCCGCTTCCAGAAGCATGCGATCCAGCGCACCGGTCTCGTCACCGATCACGATCAGGTTTCGCACCGTCTCGGGAAACAGCTCGGGGTAGCGGGCGAAGGCTGCACTGGTGGTAGCACCGGAGTCGAGCTCGGCCAGGATCAGTCGCGCGACATGGGCGACCCGGCGCTGGTCCCGCCCACGCTCCTCGGCAATCGCCTTGAGCGCGTCCTGCAGCGGGATCCCCGAGCGAGTCATCACGCCCAGATCCCGCAGAAAACCGGCCAGCTCTACCTGCGGCAGCGGCGTGCGAAACAGCCGGACAATGCCGTTACCCAGCTCGGCCAGCGCCCCCGGCAGGCGCACCAGCGTGAGCACCGTGGCGTCATAGTGCGCTTCCAGCCACTGCCGGGCCGAAACATCCTGGGTCACGGCCAGACGCAGCACACCCACCTTCAGTCGCTTGGGCGGCACCAGGATGCGATAGAAATAGGTATTCATCGCAGGCCTCCCTCACCGAGTACGCGCTCAACTTCCTCAAGGGTGGTTTCCCCGTCCGCCACCCGTCGACGGGCCAAATCGACCATCGGCCGGAACCCGCGCTCGTTCGCCGCCTCGATCAGGCCGTGACGACTGACCGCCTCGGCAATCCGGGCGGCCAGCGCCTCGTCGATTTCAAGGATTTCATAAAGCGGCATCCGTCCCAGATAACCCGACCCGCCGCAGCGGTCGCATCCCTTCCCCCGCATGAGTCGGGCCGGCGTATCCGCGCCGATGAATCGGTCAACGGCTTCGCTGCGCTCTTCAGGCTCTGAACAGAAGGGGCAGTTGCGTCGCAAAAGGCGCTGGTTGACCACCCCCAGCAGGTTGTCCGCAATAATGTCCGGCCGCAGGCCCATGGGCACCAGACGAGGCACTACGCCGAACACGCTGCCCACGTGCAGGGTCGAGAGCACCAGGTGACCGGTGGCAGAGGCGACCACCGCCGCCTGGGCGGTCTCCGGGTCACGGATCTCGCCCACCAGGATGACGTCCGGGTCATGGCGCAGGAAGTGTCGCAGCGCCACGTTGAAGTCATAGCCGGCACGCCGGTTGACCTCGGTCTGGCAAATGGTGGGCAGCCGGTATTCGATCGGGTCCTCCACCGTAAGCACGTTGCGCTCGATCAGCGCCTGCAACCGCAGGGCGGCGTGCAGGGTGGTGCTCTTGCCCGAGCCGGTCGGCCCGGTCATCAGCACCATGCCGGAAGGCTTCGAGAACATCCGGCGAAGCAGCCCGACGTCTTCCTCCAGAAAGCCCAGCTGCTCAAGCCGCGCCAGGTCGACCCGCTCGGGCAGCAGACGCAGGACCATCCGTTCGCCATGCTCGGTAATCAGGGTGGAAACCCGGATGGTATGCGGTTGCTCGAGCACCACGGCCCGGAAACTGCCGTCCTGCGGCTTGCGCTGTTCCGAAATGTCCAGCTCGGCCTGGATCTTGATGTAAACCAGCAGGCGGGCCAGGTCGGCAGACAGCGCGAAGACCGGCCGCAGCACCCCATCGACGCGCACCAGCAGGTGGTAGCTTCCCGGTGCCGGGTCGATGTGAATATCCGTGCCGCGATCCCGTACGGCCAGATGCAGGATGTACTCCAGCAGGCGCTCGGGCGCGCGCGTCCGGTCAACATCCGACATCAGCGACCGCACCTCTCGGCGGATCAGCTCGTCGACCGGATTCTGCGCAAAGTAGTAGTGGTGACGAACCAACTGCTGGATCGGCGTGAATTCACTCTGCTGCATGCGGCAGCGCAGGCCCAGCCGCCGCCGAGCAATGTCCGCAACCTGCTCTGGCAGCCCGTCCCCCAGCACGAGATCAAGCACGCCATCCTGAACGCCCAGCGGCAGAAAGCCGTTGTTCAGGCAAACCTCCCGCGGGAGCCGGTCGAGCAGTTCTGCCGCTGGGGCGGGCAGTCGGTCCGGCGGAACAAAGTCAATCCCGCGCTGTTCTGCCAGCAGAATCGCGACATCCGCTTCCGTGACCAGTCCCAGCTCGACCAGCAGGCGCCCAAGAGGGCGGTTTGAAACGGCCTGTTTCTGCAGGGCGTACTCCAGCTGCACTTCGGTCAGCTTGCCGGCACGAATCAGGCGCTGACCGAGCGCACCCCGCACTTCGGGGATTTCCGCCCTTGCCTGCGCCTGCTCACCGCCGCTGGATGCCACCTCTGCCATGAATCAGTCTCTCCTATGTCTTTTCTGCCAGTCCGGAGTCCCGCCCACCGGACGGGGCCCGGCCGCTTCTGTCCTCTCGCATGAAGCCCCGGACGGCTTCTGCACGCACCATGCTGCGGGAAGCCGGGCGGTTCAGGGGTTCAGGCCTGCTGTCCGGCCGGATTCCTCCACCGAAGCAGTCTCCACCGCATCCTGCCTGGTCGTGGTCCCGACCAGCACGAGGAAGGTCGTCCAGGTATCCAGCCGCAGGCGCTCAGGCAGTCCGCGGCTCTGAAAAAACCGGCGCAAGGCCTGCTCCGTGTTTGGCCCAAACGCACCGTCAATCCGGTCCTGGTAGTACCCCACTTGCGCCAGACGCGCCTGGACCCAGCGAACCCGTGCTTCCCATTCAGCCGACTCGGGGAAGGTCCCTGCAGCGAGCACGTAATCGCGCCCGGCCACCGTCCAGTGGCACAGGGGCGAATCATCAAGGCCTGACAGGGTTTCCTGCACACCCTCGGGCACCGGCAGCAGCTGCCAGCCGGCTTCCGCCAGCCAGGCCGCTTGGGTCATGGCGGTTTCGGGGGTAATCCGTGCAAGTATCCGCGCCTTGGCGGGCGGAACACCGAGCTTGTCGAAACAGGCCAGCACTTCAGGCTGAGCCTGCACCGAAATTTTCGGTTGCGTGGACAGCAAGCCAAGCAGGCCGGGCACTCGGGCGTCATAACCTGCCGAACGCTCCATGGCGGGCGCTCGACGGTCATTCTCTGGCTGCTTTGGGCTCGCCTGCCCCGTGCCCACATCCGCAGGCGCCGGCGCATCCTCCATGTCCTGCCGGGTCGCGGTCGGATCAGAGGGCGCGGAGTCGCTCCAGGGCAGGTTCCAGGCTGCCAGGGCATCACCGGGCCAGTGCCCGGAGCGCGAATCGATGACGACCCAGGTTGCAACTGCCGCAACCAGCACCAGAATCGACGCGGCAACCTGCGCCAGCCCGAGACTGCGGGGACGGGCGCCAAGCGTCAGGCGCAACTCGGTCGCGGCCTCTTCCAGCAGGCGACTGTCGATCACTTCGCGCTCTCGGGCCAGGACCCCGTAAAGGGCCCGGTCCATCAGCTGGTGAACCCTGCGGGGGTTGCCGCCGGTCAGCCGGTGCAGCGTCGCCGCAGCTCCGCGCCCAAGCCGGATCCGGTTGCCCGCCCCGGCGTGCGCCAGCCGAAAGCGCACGTAGTCGTCAACTTCGTCACGGGCCAGCGCCTGGGGTCGAACATGCAAAGCGATTCGCGAGGCCAGCTGCCGCAGGCGGTGGTCGGCCAGCATGCCTTCCAGCTCGGTCTGCCCGCTGAGCACGATCTGCAACAGCTTGTGCTGACGCGTCTCCAGATTGGAAAGCATGCGAATCAGCTCAAGCGAGCCGGTATCGAGCTGCTGGGCATCATCCAGCACCAGTACGCAGGGGTGACCGGCCTTGTGCTGTTCCAGAAGAAAGGCATTCAGGCGGTCTACGTCGGTGGCCATGCTGCCGGTGGGCTCCAGGCCAAAATCCCGAAGGATCGCAGCCAGCAACTCGGCGCCCTGAAGAAAGGCATTGAATACCCAGGCCACCCGCGCCTGGCGGGCATGCAGGTCACCCAGCAGCCGCCGCAGCAGGGTGGTTTTCCCCGTTCCGACCTCGCCAGTCAGCAGGACAAAGCCCTTGCCGGCAAGCACGCTGTGAAGCAGTTCACCGTACCAGCCCTCTACCCTGTCCCCGCGATAGAAGCTCTCCGCATCCGGAGTCTGCGGGAACGGGTTGCGCGAAAGGCCCAGCCGCTGGACATGCAGCGGCAGGCTGGCTCCGGGTTGTTCCGACTTGTCGGTCATTCGGGCATACCTCCCGATTATTGCCGTTGCCGGTACTTGGAAATCAGCTCAAGGTTCGCGGTGGCCTCCCGGTCTTCCGGCACCCGGCCGAGCAATGTTCGGTACAGGCGCTCGGCGCGGTCATGGTCACCGGCACGCAGGGCAACCCAGGCCTCTGCCCGCAACAATGTGAGCGAGGGCTCCGGCAGGTGCTCCCGCAACTTGCCCACTGCGCTTCGTGCCGCTTCCAGATCACCGGCCCGGGTCACCTCCACCCACTCGGCAATCCGCTGCCGATCCGGCCGGTCCTCTGCACCATGAGTCCGGCGCACCTCCCGCACCGCGGGCGGCTCATCCCGTATTTGGCCAGCAGGCTCTTCCTCAGCCAACACAGGCGTCGGACCGGACGGCTCAGCGCCGCCTTGATCACCCGGTTGCTCTGCCTGGGCCGCCGAGCGCTCGCGGTCATCCTGCAAATCCGGAGCAGGTTCCGAAACCACCGGGGTCGAGGTGCTGTCCGGAGACCCGGCCGTCTCCGTTTTTGCGGCGGCTTCGGGCGCCTGGGCGACCGGCTGCGTATCATCCACAGGCGCATGAGCGCGCTCTGACTCGGCGACCGGCTGAACTGCACTGTCACGAGGCATGACAGCCGGTCCCGAATCCCGGTCATCGGGCAGGCCCTGCGACGCAGGATCGGAAGTGTCCCCTCCAGCCCGTGATTGGGGCGCCGCGACCGAGGACGCTGTCGCGAGAGTGTCGACAGAACCGGCTTCGACGATTTCTTCATCGAGCGCCTGGAAACTCGGGGACGCCTCATCTCTTGTCGTCAGGGCCAACAAAGACCCGGCAATCCCGAAACCGGCCAGGGCCAGCACAGCCCCGGCCAGCAAACGACGACCCGTCCGCCGCGGTGGCTTGCGCCGCCCGGGCAGCGGTGGAAGGTCGCCCGACGGCTGACCCTCCGCCGAGCGGATGGCGTCGTAGATCAGACTCACAGCACCTGCACCCGGATCACCATGACCAGCTCACGCGAGCGCTTGCGCGAGCTGGTGTTGCCGAACACCTTGCCGATCAGCGGTGCGCCGCTGCTGCCATCCGCGGTCTGCTGGTCGATGAGACCGCCGAGCACCACCACGTCGCCATCACGCATGGACAGCATCGACGTAATGCCCTTGTAGGCGACCTGCGGCAGGGTCACCTTGTTGCCCTGTCCAACGTCCTGGAGGACGAGGCTCTGGCGATCAACCTCGCTCTGCATGGGATGGACCAGAAGCTCGACCTTGCCGTTTTCGTCGATGGAGGGCATCACGCCGATGATCACGCCGCTGAAAACCGAATCCGTCTGGACCTCGGTGGACACCAGACTGTCCGTGGTCGACGGGCTCACCGTGGTGCGGGTCTCGGAAACGTAGCGGTTGGTCTGCCCTACGCTGAGGATGGCCGGCGTGTGGTTTCGCACCCGCACACTGGGGTTCGAAAGGATCTGCACGCTGCCGAAGGCCTCAAGCGCATCCACCGTCACCGAGATCGCCGGAGACGAGAAACCAATACCGAACGACGAGGTGTCCGCGCCGGCAATCCCCACATCCTGTCCGCCAAAGGTGATGTCGCGCGCGGGCAACCACATACCCTTATCGCCGGTATAGCCGGTTGAGCCGCCGCTGATGGTGGCCGGCGCCGTGCCCAAGGTGCTGGCTACCCGGTCACGCAGGAGGTTCCAGTCCAGCCCCCAGCGGAAATCGTCGTTGAGGCTCACATCCAGCAGCTGCGCTTCGATCAGCACCTGCCGCCCCATGACTTCCTTGAGGTTGCCCACCAGGTTGGCGACCCGCTTGACTTGAGAGGGTCGCGCACGGATCTCGAGCGTCCCGGAAGCACGGTTGATCGAGTAACCGGCGCTGCCCGGGCGGATTGTCAACGTGTCCTCTTCTTCGTCTTCTTCCTTTGACTGTCCCAGGATACGCTGCAGTGCCAGGTCGAGCTGCTCGTAGGGGTCCGCCGATCCCGCGGTACCTCCACGAAGCGAAAAATCGCCCTGGATCAGGTTGTCCGCACCACCCCCGTCGCCGCTGCTGCCGCCACCGAAGACATTGCCCCCGGCCGCAAGATTCAGATCCATGACGGTATTCAGGAAGTCGACGTTGAACAGGCGATCCTCATAGACGCCGATGCGAATGACGTTGCCGCGCCGTTCAACCGCCAGGTCGAAGGCGTCGGCCACGTGGTCCAGCAGTTCCCGCGCGGTGACATCCGGCAGGAACAGCGACGCCCGCTTGTCGATATCCAGAACCTCGGGCTCCACAATAAGGCTGGTGTCGGTTTCCTCCGCAAGTACCCGGAGCACCGCGGTCAGGGGCGCATCGTGCAGCCGCACGGTAACCACCATGTCCTCAAGCGGGTCGTACTCCGGCTCTACCGCCTCTTCCAGTGGCTCAGGTCCCTTTTCCTCGACGCTGGCACGAATCTCGTCGTTCACGCTCCGAAACTTGGCTGACTCTTCGGCAATGCGATCGGTCATCCGCTTGTACGCCTCGCGTTCCACCTCGCCCATGGTGGTCACGCTGCGCGGGGGATTCTGCGCACAACCGGCCAGCCCCATGGCCACGGCCAGAAGCGCGATCGACACCCTGCGCCCCCCCTTGCGAGAACCCCGGAGCGGATTGAGGCTGTGCTTGTTGAGCAAACGTGCTTGGCTCGTCATCCTGAACAACTATCCCGTCGTTAACGTTTGTGAGTCGTTTCGGCCCCGGTCATGGACCCGGTTATCGGTATTTCAGCCGCGCAGCCAGTTGGTCTGCCGACAACATCCCGGACACCCCGTCGTACTGCGCCGAAAGCGGAGTGTTCGGCGGCGGCAGGCACACAGCGGCCGTCCGTGGTGGCGGAGAAAGATCTACGCCGCCCCCCGGTTCCATGCGCCCCTGCGGCCCGGGCAGAACCAGGGCCACTGCCGGGTAGCCGAGAATGTCCGTGCAATCCGGCGTATCACCCGCAAGCGCGGCCATGTGCGTCTGTGCCGGATCAAGCGACACTTCGCTGCCATCCGGTGCCTCAATCGGCGGTTCCTGATCTTCGGTTCCGGCGTCTTCGTCCGACTCAGGCTGGGGCTGTACGATCGACAGCCAGCGCAGCCCCTCCAGAAGATGATCGACACCCTGCTCCGCCATACCCTGTGGCAGGCGTTGCGTCTGCCGAGTCAGATCAATCGGTTCTCCCCGGTACACGCTGAAAAACCCCCGCTTGACGGTTGCCGGACTGGACAACCCAAGCGTCTGGTACGGAATCCAGCCGAACCCGGCATCGCTGGTGCAGCTGCCGGAGGGCGCGCGGCTCTCGTGCCCGTCGCCCTCCAGGTCCGGGCAAGGCAGCCGATGCTGCAACGCCGCGTACTCGACCACGCGGGCAAGAATCCGGTCGACCTCGCTCTGCGCCTGGTCCCGGCCCTTGCCTTCAACGACCAGATTGGCTGCGAGGATGGCCGCCCCACCGACCAACGCCGTGACCACCAGGGCCACGGCCACCTCGACGAGCGAAAATCCACAGTTCCGGTTCATGGCGCCGGCAACTCCATGGCGAAATCGTGGTCCAGCTGGCCCTGCAGGGTTTCCATTTGCTTGAGCAAATCCTGCAGCTTGTCGATGTCGACCTCCTCGCCGCGCTCCGCTTCCCGTTCGATCTCTTCGGCCAACGCCTGCAGATCCCGAGCGATCGCAACATTGTTGCGGAGCTGGCCAAGATCAATGCCACCGATCGCTTCGTTGCCCGTGATCTCGGCCATGCGCACAAGTGCCGAATCCAGACGGTCCAGGTCCGGTTTGGGCTCGGCTGCAATAGCGGTCATTTCCCGCTGGATGGCGTTGAGTTCAGCCAGTTCCTCGTCGCTGAGCTGCGGCCCGACCGGCTCGGGCAGCTCAGGTACCGGTGCCCGGGGCGTTTGCTCTTCCGCCGGCTCATCGGGCGCTTGCTCCCAGGGACGCGGGGCCTCGTCAACCGACGACAGATCCGCAGGCTGGTCTCCCGCATCGGGTCGAGGCGACGGTTCAGGCATCTTCGCCGGCTCGTCTGCGCTTTCGTTGACGGCCGGTGCCTGCCCGGTGCCCGGGGACGACGCCACGGGTTCTTCGCGCCCGTGATAGACAATCTCCATGACAAGCAGGGCGCCCAACATCAGGGCAATCAGAACCGTCAGAACCTTGCTGGTCGTGCTCATCGAAACTCACCCCGCGGGGAAGGCCCCGCACTACTGAAAACAACTGCCCGCCGACAAGGCGGGCCCCTGGTCAGGGGTGCACGCGCCCGATCTTCGAATCGCCATCCATTCGAAGCACCAGTCTTTCCGAGCCGCGCTCGACGGTCACCTCGTCTGGCTCAATGCTGGCCACGACCCCGCCGGCATCCAGTTCATCGCCCTGACGGTAGAACCGGCCGTCAATCAGAGCCCGTGCCCGCTGTTCCGCCACGAAAATCATCTGAAGCACCGGGTCCGGCAGCGGTGGCGGCGCGGCTTCGGCAGCCGCCTGTGCCGCCGCCTCAGCCTGAGCTCTTGCCTCGGCTTCCTCGGCCAGCAGGACCTCCTCTTCCTGCTCAGGCTCAGGCGGCACCTGGGCCAGAAAGGTCCGCTCACCAAGACGGCGAGCGAGGCGCGCCTCCCGCGCAGCTTCATCAAGTAGATCAACCCGCGCCGAAGCAGTCACGAGATCCTCCTCAAGACGAAGCAGGGCCGGATTGGCGGCCGGGCGCTCCACGGGCATGGCTGCCAGCCCCTTGGCACTGCCCCGGACATACTCGTAATACAGGGCGCCCGCCACCACCAGGGAAAGCGCCAGAACCAGGCCGATCAGGCGAGCGGGATTCACGAGACACCCTCCTTGCGCAGCAGATAGGAGAAGAAACCGGTACCGCGACTGCGACTGCCGGGATCCAGGGCTTCCGTGTCATAACCGGCGGCAGCCAGCCGTGAGACAAAGCGTGTCAGGTCGGCATCCGCCCCGGCATCAAACATGCCTTCGATCCGATAGGCCGAACCCCCGTCCGCCGCCGCAATCCGCATAATGCGAATCCGGGCGTCACCCAGCGCATCCTGCAGATCCAGAAGGACAGTACCGAGAGAAGGCCCCTGCCGGGCCGCCGCCAGGTCAGCCACCAATGTCAGGTCTTCCTCAATACCCTCGAGAAGGGCCGTTGGCGGGGGCAGGGCCGGCATGTCAGCGGCAATGCGGTCGGCCTCGGCCTGCAGCAAAGCGGCGCGCGCCTGAAGGCTGTCGGCCTTCTCAAGGTTCTGGAAGGTCAGCAGGCCGAGACCGCAACTGGCCACGATGGCCGCCGCCGCCAGCGGTGTTCGAAACCGGTCCGCCAGATTCACGGCCCGCACCCAGGGCTCCTCAAGCACCGGGGTGCGAGAGACCATGGACGCCAGCGATGGGTCATAACGCAGGAAGCGCGAAAAACGCAGGGGGGCAAGCGGCTCTTCAAGCATTTCGAGCTCGGGGCCGGCACCCAGGTCGCCTCCGGATTCCGGTACCGTAGAACCGCCCGCATCAGACGCCCGTTCGTCCACGGAGTCGTCCAGCTCAGGCTCTTCACCCGGCATGGGAATGGTTCGAACCTTGCCCTGGGCCGTAACCTCCTTGCCCAGACGGCCAGCCATTCGCCGCCGCAGGGCTTCTGCATGCGCCTCGGCATCCTCCGGGTCGGCGGCCAGGGTGGTGGCGAAGAGGTCAAACCAGTGAATGCGCTCGGCCTCGGCGATTGCGCGCCCAACCTGATCCCGTTCAACCCGCGAGAGCAGGGAGTCCAGGGCCGAATTGATGACTTCCGGCTCTTCCTGGTAGGCCACGACCGATTCATGCGCCATTTCGCCGCGATGCCAGGCCGCAAAATGCAACTGCCGTCCCCACCGGACCGTCACGCAGCCATGTCGGCGCGTCAGAGCAACCAGCAACTGGCCCAGGGCGTGGCTGTCCACCGGGTAGGGCTGGCGATGAGCCCAGTCGCCATAGGCCTGCCAGTCCCGAAGGCGCACGGCGGTAAGAAAGCAGGAAGTAGTGCCGGACACCGAGTGGGTCCAGTGCGGCAGCAGGCGGGATTCGCCCTCAATCAGGCCTTCATTGCGCAGGCGCTTTTCGATGGTCGGCAGGGCGAAGCGCTTTTCGACCTCCGCCCGGTATAGACCAATGGTGGCCTCGGGAAAGTCCACCAGCACCTGGGCCGGTCGGGACAAGCCGCTGCGCTCGGGGATGGCCTGCACGCCGCGCTTGCCGTCGACGGCATACCAGAGATCATCAACAATGCAGATCAGGGCGTCCTTCATGGCCACCTCACTCCATCAGGCGGAAATAGGCGGTGCCACGCAGGGTCAGCCGAAGCGGCTGATCCACGACCTCGTTGACATCAAACAGCCCCGCGTCGACATGCGTGACCGCCAAGTCCAGCGACTCCACAGCAAAGTGCCGTGACTCGCCGAGCAGAACATCATTCAGTACCCGCTCCAGTTCGTCTCGATCAAGCTGGACCTGGCGCAAAGACACCTGCCGCGCCCCCCACTGAGAGTCACGGTAATTGGTCCACTCCAGACGCTCATCAAGATCCTGGGCGAGCACGGCCAGTTGCGCCTGCCGTTCCGCGTCGGCTACCCGCTGCTCGGCCATGGCCCGGGCCTGTTCGGCGCCGCGCAGGGCTTCAGCGGCACGTTTTTGCTGCTGGCCGCTCCAGTACGCCGCCGCCAGCATGCCCATCATCAGAGCAACAAGCAGCCCGGTGAAGACCATGCCGGCATGCCGACGTGTTGCGACATGATGGTTCTTCCAACCCACGAGGTCACTGCTCCATGATCCAGTGTGCGGTCAGCAGGACGACCCGGTCCTCATCGAAGGTCCGGCCTTCCTGAGTTCCGTCTTCGGCCACGGTACCAATGCCTTCCTGCTGCGCGACAGTGTTGTTCGCCAACCACTGGTGGCCAGGTCGGTTGGCCGTTTCCGAATCCTCGTTGGTGTTCGCGGTCTGGATGCGGAAGCGCCCTTCCAGTGCATCCGGCTTGCCGTCAATCACCTGGTCCAGATACCGGGCCAGGTCCGGTGTCAGGCCACGAAGCACCATGACATTGCCCGCACCACTTTCAGTGCCGGCCGGGTTCCACTGAAAGCAGACCTGCAATTCAACCGCATTGCCATTGGTATCCTGATAGACGTAGCGATCCTCGCGGCCTTCACCGCGCCCCGGCGGCATCCGGATGCCGATACGCTGCATCAGCGCGCGGAGGTTCTGATCGGCCAGCTCGCGGTCGCCCTCACCGACCTCGCCCTCGTTGTAGCCCTGGCCATTGCAGATCTTCAGACCGGTATTGGCGAAGTTTTCGGGAATGCCGGCCAGCGCGCCGTCCAGATTGCCCCCCTCACCGGTGCTTGATCCGCCAATGGTCGCCTCCTCGCCATTGACCATGTAGGTTGGCGAGGTCTGCACATCACCGAGAACAACACCGGTGCGGTTGTAGTACTCGTCGTAGGCCTTTTTCCAGCCGCTGACGAACTTGTTGGAGATCTTCGCGTACTCGGCGTTTCGCTGAACATCCTTTCCGATCATGACCGCACCGACGATCAGGCCGATGATCACCAGCACGATCGCCATTTCGATCAGGGTGAAGCCGCCGACCCGTCGGCGCATCCCGACTTGCTCGATCACTCGCATGCCCAAACTCCTGCCTTACTGGTTCATCTTGTAGTGCGCTACGACAACTTGGACCTGATTCTCGTCCAGCCCGGCGTCTTCCCCGATACCTTCTTGACCGTAGGCCTGAGTGTTGCTGGCCTGCCACTGCTGCCCGGGTTGATTCGCGGTCTCGCACGTCGCACCTTCGCGACGGAACATGCCCTCGCACTCATCCGGCTTGCCGTCGATCATCTGATCCAGGGCGCGGGCCAAGTCGGGCGTCAGCCCAGTGAGCACCATGACATTGCCCGCGCCAGAAGCGGTGTCCGGCTCATTCCACTGGAAGCAGACCTGAACCTCCTGCGGGTTGCCATTGCTGTCCAGGTACACATAGCGGTCCTCGGAACCCTCGGCGCGGCCCGGCGGCATGCGCACACCCGCCCGCAGCATCAGCTGACGCAGGGCAAAATCGCCGTTCACCGTCGTATCCTCCGCGCCACGATCCATGTCCTGCCCTTGAGCCCCCTGGCAGATCGCGGAGGGCTCGTCGACACCCGACATATCACGGCCGGAGAGGCTGTCGCCGTTGCCATCGAAATTGGCCCCGTTGACCATCAAGCGCGGCGCGGTCTGATCGTCGCCGAGCGGGACGCCGGTTCGCTGGTAGTAGGTGTTGTAGGCCACCACCCACTGATCCACGAACTTCTGCTTGATTTTCGAATATTCCGCGTTGCGCTGGACATCCTTGCCGATCATTACGGCACCCAGGATCAACCCGATGATCACCAGCACCACGGCCATTTCCACCAGCGTGAAACCGCCGGCACCCCGAATGCGTCTTTGCATCATGTCAGTCTCTTGCCTCCCTCGCAGGGCTGGATTTCGCATTAAACGAACCGAAGTTCATGGACCGGGGACTTGAACGCGCATCCTGCGCGATACTTGTGTTGCACACCCCTTGAAAAACGCCGCACAAAGCCACAGTTGGCGCTGCTCGGCCACCAAACCCAGTGGTTTGGGCCACGGTACGCCGGGGCATCCATCCCCAACCGGGAACCTGAAAAATTCCAAAAGAGATTCCCTTGCGAAGGGTTCCTTCCCTGGAACCCTTCGCAAGGGGTACTCACGACACTCACGAAAGCGATCGCTGCGTTTTGGCAGATAGTCCATGACTCAACGTTAACGCAGCGTTAAAAAGCCAAAGACGCCGTCGCCGCCGGCCAGCCGGGATGACAGCCTTGCCGAAGAACTCCTTCCCTGAAATTCTTCGGCAAGGCTGTCGGGGCTTGCAAGGCCCTGTGGTCATTCCGGGCAAGGCCCGTCCCTGCGCCAGGCCCGGAATGACCACAGGCTCGTCAATCGAGATTCGCCGCCGGATTCCTTCCCGAAACCGACAGATCCGGTGCCGAACGGCGAATAGGTGGGGATTCTGTGGGGGAATCGTTAACCGAGCGTTAACGGGCAGCAGGAAGCAGCCACATCAGGGGTGGGAAGGGCTCAGGCAGTGAACGATAAGAAACGCGACAAAACGAAAAAATGAGCAAAATCAGCGCACTATACTGGACAAAAGAGGAGGCCCACGATTACCCCCGGCGCAAGCCCGAGCAACAGCCGCCTGCGGCTGGACAGCGCCATCTCAATCCCGGTGAATCACCGCAGCGGGCCGCTCTTCCATAAACAGTTCAAGACCCGCATTTCCCTGGTCGCGCGCCATCGCCTCGGCCTCAGCAAGAGCCTCGCCGGCCCGGGCCTGATCGCCCCGGGCGCGATGGTACTCCGCGTCCATCGCGTGCAGCATGGGCCAGAAGGCGCGATCGCCACTGTAGCGACCGGCATCGAAGGCCTGGTCGATGTGGTGCTTCATAACCTCACGCTTTCCAGTCAGGCGTGCAGCGTCGGCCACAATCCAGTGGAAGATGCCGGCCACTGCGGGCAAGGCCTGCATGCACATGGCTACCGATCGCTGCAGTGGCTCAAGTGCCAACTGCCCGTGACTTGCCGCGTCGGACCAGCCTTCCAGCAACAGGGCGGATGCCTGCCACAGGAAAAGATCGTTTTGCTCGGCCAGCTGGCGGACTTGGCGCGCTTGAGCGCGAACTCGATCAGGCTGGCGGGACATAAAGGCCAGAACGCCCGAGAAGGTCAGGGTGTAGCAGAGCATGTGCGGATGCCCCAGCCGCTGGGCCCGCTCGGCATTCAACCGGGCATGACGGTCCGCCTCTTCGGGCCGGCCGGTAAACCAGCAGACCCAGGAGAGAAAGGCGCGTGCCGTAATGCCGGAGTCCTCGCCGTAACGACTGATCAGCGTGGCCGGGGCATGATCGCGCACCAGTTGCAGACAACGGTTCAGGTAGGTTTCGGCCTGCGCAAACCGGCCGAACCAGACCAGGTTGTTGCCCATGGCCGAGCAGGCCAGCAGCAAATGCTCGTCACTGCCCGTGCGCTGGGCCTCCTCCAGAAGACGCTGGGCCGGAAGGGCGGGGTCCTGTTCGTCTTCGGGCGCCCGCCCGCCGCCCCAGATTCCCCACAGCACGGGGAAGACATCCGGCGCCGAATCGAGCCGCCCATGCAGACGAAGCGCATGGCTGAAGGCAGCGCGGGCCTCGGGGCTGCCGTATCCCCGATAGGCCAGGAGAATAAAGCCCCGGCACGCCTCGATCTCGAAGGACAGCGCATCCCGACGCGCCTCGGGGCACAGCGGCAAGAGCCGGCGCGCCCTGTCCACCAGCGTCACAGCCTGCGCGTACTCGCCACGACCGCGGGCCCGGTTGGCCGCCATTACCCAGGTCCGGACCGCGCGCGGCCACTGATGAGCCTTCTCGGCATGGTGGGCGATTTCCCCAAGGCGCTCGCTGGCCGATTCCTGCCACGGGCCGTCGAAGGCGTCGAGTACCCGGGCATGCCAGAATACGCGTTCGTCCGGCTCCAGCGAAGCGTAGGCCGCCTCCCGGATCAGGGCATGCCGAAACTGCAGAACATCGGCGCCCTCCTCCTCATCCCGGACAAACAAGTCCGAGCCGGCCAGCACGAGCCAGTGGGATTCACAGTCCACCGATTCTCCGGCCAGGCATTCGACCTCATCTCGGCAGAAGCGCCGACCGAGGACGCTGGCAACCCGTGCGAGCACGGCGGCATGGCCCAGCCCGTCAAGCCTTTCAAGAAGCAGGCCGTGAAGCGACGCGGGCGCTGCCCCGCCGTCCCCGAAACCTTGCCAGTGCGCCGCGATTTCTTCAAGATAAAGAGCATTGCCGTCACCAAGCTCCAACAGCCGGCTGTCGGCATCCTCCGGCGCCCCGCGACGCAGCAGGTGCTTGCGCAGAAGGGTCCGGGCCTGCGGCCGGGGCAGCGGCGCGAGACTCAGGATCAGGTCAACCGGCAGATGCTCCGGCGTCTTGCGACTGGTCACGAGCAGGCCAACCCGAGGAGGCAGGCTGTCGGCCAGACCGGCCAGCAGCTCCTGGCTGATCGCATCCAGCCAGTGGGCATCCTCAAGAATCAACAGCAGGGGCATGCGCCCGGCAAGCCCCCGGAACATCCGCCCCAGCAACCGCTGAAGCCGCTGGGGTGACAGCGGCACATCACGCGCCAGCTGGTCTTCTTCGGCGGAAAGATCCAGCAGGCGCTCGAAATCGCCGGCCAACTCGGACAGGCCCAGTCGCTGCATCCGCTCGGCAAGTCGCGCCCGGGCCTCGCCCCGGCTGTGCGTCGCGCGAATCCCCGCGTAACGGGCGATGGCATCAATCAGGGCGCCATAGGCGTGGTTGGCCCGCTCCGGTCGGCAGATGACCTGTCGGACCGCAACGCCCTCCGGCAAGACGCGCTGCACCAGCTCCATGCCCAGGCGGGTCTTGCCGATGCCGGCTTCGCCCTCGACCCAAGCCAGGCCCGCACCACCGTCCCGGATCGGCGTCCACCACTGTTCGAGCTCCCGCAACTCCCTGTCCCGCCCCACCAGAGGCACCAGTGGCTGGCCCAGCCCGGTCGCCGGTTCCCAGAACGCAATCGGCGCATGCAGTTCGTAGACCTGTTCAGTTATCCGACTGTATCGAAGACCTCGAGCCAGGCGTACCGGCAGGGCCGTGACCAACGTGTCGTCGACAAGCAAACGATTGGAGCCTGCCTGCCGCGCCAGATCCAGCGCCCTGCGCAAGAGTTGCCCGCGCACGTCGGCGCGACGGCCCTGATCGCTGACCGACCAGCCCATGCTGACGCCCAGCCCGGTGGCGTCCGGCATCTCCGCCAGGATCGACTGGCAGGCAGACAGTGCACGGCGGGTCTGCGTTTCCGAGGCCATGGGATAGCCGAAATAGCCCACGACCTCCCCTGTCGGCGCCCAGTCAGCCGTGGCCCCGAAACCGCGAAAAAGTGCGGTCAGCTTGTGCCGAAGCATGTCCAGCTCGGCCGGGCGGGCCGCCCCTTCCACGGGGTCGAGCGTGGCGGCGACCACCGTCAGCCAGCGCTTGACGTATTGCGGCCCACCCTGGGCTACCGGCTCAACCGGACTGGCCGGCACGATCGAATCGTCGGTCTGTGACAGGCGCTGCACCAAAGCAACGATATCCGGGGCCGGCTCGAGATCCAGCTCGGCCTTCAGGGCCTGCTCATGCTGGCGAAACAGCGTGCGTCCCAGGCTGGTCTGCCCGGTCTGTAGTGCCAGGTTGAGGGCAACTTGACAGGCTTCGTGATCATCAGGCGCCAGCGAGAGCCACCGCTGCACCGCCTCCAGCGCCTTGCTGTCGCGTCCCTGTGCGACCGCCGTCCTGGTGACCTGCCCGGCTGCCGCCGAAGCGGCCTGGCGCAAACGCATCCGCTCGCCGTCTAGCCAGAGCATGAAGTCGAGTGCGTCCTCGAGCATGAAATCCGGCAACAGCTCGCCGCCGTAGGCATCCAACACCTGTTGCCAGTGCTCGGGGCCGGCGTGTTCGTCCACTTGCCGACTGGCCTGTTCGAATTCCCAGACATCGACCCGGCCCATGCCGGCCGGCTGAAGACGAATGCTGCTTCGGTCGCTGACCAGAACCCGTCCATCCGCGTCACGCAACAGTTTGCGCAGTTCGAACAGGCTGCGCCTGAGATTGACGCGCGGGTCACTGCAGGACTCCGGCCAGAGCAACTCGGCCAGGTATTCGCGGCGCAGGGCGCGCCCGGGATGGAACAAAAGAAAGACCAGCAGGGCGAGACACTTGTCGTAAGGCGGGTCGACACGCTGGCCATCAACCTCAAGACGCCAGCGCTTCATCAGCGAGATTTCGATCCGGGAGACGCTTTCTGTCATCGCTTCAGGTCAGGCGCACAAACACGGTGGGAGCGGCGTGTAACATTCATCATGACACCGTTTCCGACAGGCCCCGGACACACTGAACCGTCAGGCCATCGGCCAGCACGCAGCAATTGCGGCCGCCATCCTTGGCCTGGTAAAGCGCCCGGTCGGCCTGGTCGATCAGCCGCTGATAGTCCGGGTGTCCGTCGTGCATGGCGATCCCGGCGCTGAGCGTGACGCCAAGTGCCGTGTCATCGGCCAGGATGAAGGACTCCGCCTCGACGAGGCGACGCAGCTTCTCGGCCACACGCAGGGCGCTTTCGGCCGTGCTTTCGACCAGCAGCACGAGAAATTCCTCGCCCCCGTAGCGGAAGACGAAATCCCCGTTGCGCAGGTTCCCGAGAATCAGGCTCGATACCTGCTGCAGAACACGATCACCGGCATTGTGTCCGTACTCGTCGTTGATCTGCTTGAAGTGGTCGATATCCAGCAGCATCACGGCGAAGGACTTGCCGCTGCGCCGGGCAAATTCGATCTCCCGCGACATGATCGCCGGCAGGAACCGGCGGTTGAGCAGCTGGGTCAACGAATCCTTGCCGGACTCGATTTCCAGGGCCCGCTCAAACATGGTCGAGAGGTAATACTTGACCTGCTCGGCCTGAACCTGCACCTCGCGGATCAGGTTGCGGGCCGCGCCGAGCTCGCCGCGGGCGATCCGCTCCTGGCAGCTGGGCAGGAGCTGTTCGTCGACCTGGCGCATGGTCTTCTCGATGGCCGGCAGCTCTCGGCTGCCCTCGAACATGGCCGAGCCCTTGTGCTGCAGCCACATGCCGAACGAGGATTCGGCCAGCGGCGGAAGGGTCACGACGTCCTCGCCTCCCATGACCAGGTAGAGCACGCGGCTCTCCCAGTCCAAGAGCGCGGCACGCTGGCGCTCTTTCTCCACCGACATGTTCTGGCCGAAGGAGAACATCCGGTAGGCCTCGTCCATGCGCGCCGCCTTTTCGTGGGACTTGACGTAGGCGGCGCTCATTTCCTCAAGGGCCAGATCCATGAGGTCGTTGACGTAAAACAGGGCGGGCAGGGCCCACTGCGGGGCGCGCTCCTGCAGGCGCAAGCGCATCTCGGATTTCATGACCCGCGCGCCGCGGGCCACCAGGCTCACGGGCAAATCCACCCGGGCATGGACCGCGCCGACGTGTCGCTGCATGTCGATCAGCGCGGTCAGCTCCTCGCTGTGCTCAACGCCAAACAGGGCGCGCAGCCATCCCTGCATCGACGGGTTCAGACGATCGTGCACGGCCTGATGCGAGAGAAATTCGCTGGCCTGAGGATCATCCAGCATCCGCTCGTAGAACACCCCGGCCAGATGCGCGGCTTCCTCTTCCACCAACTGACGCACGGCCTGGCGCGCCTCGGTTGGGGTGGCCTCGAACACGACTGCCCATTGGGCGAGATTGGTTTGGATGCTGGCTGGCTGCATGGGCAATCCGGCGTGATAAGGGGCATGGCGACAACGATGGCAGGCACGGCCCAAGCCAGCGATTCTGGCCGGAGCCATGGACGCGCGGGCCGAGCGCCGACCAGAATCGCGAAAGCCCGGACGCAACCATTCGATCATATCAGACTGCCCGCCGGAAGGCCGACAACAGGAAGTAACGTGCGAATCAGGCGCCGGGCAGGTCCGCGCCATCCGGCGCCTGCCAGTGCACGCGGTTTCTACCCGAGCTCTTGGCTCGGTAAAGCGCCTCGTCCGCGCGGGCCAGCGCCGCCTCGACATTGGATTCTTCGGGGAGGACGCTCGTGCCGCCCACGCTGACCGTGATGGCCATATCCCGGTGAAGATCGGACCAAAGCGCCGAGGCCACGGCCGCCCGGAACCGCTCGGCAATCTGCCGGGCACCTCGGCTGTCGGTATCCGGCAGCAGCACCGCGAATTCCTCGCCGCCCAGCCGCCCGGGCAGGTCACTGCGGCGGAAGGTGCTCCGGCACAAGGCGGCAAAGCGGCGCAGCACCTCGTCCCCTGTGGCATGACCGAAACGGTCGTTGACTTCCTTGAAGTGATCCAGGTCCAGCATGAGCACCGCAAGCGGGCTCGACTGCCGGCGCATCCGGTGGATTTCCGTTTCGGCCCGGGCCATGAATTCGCGCCGGTTGGCCAACCCGGTCAGCTCGTCGGTACTGGCCAGATCGCGAAGCCGCGCCTCGGCCTGCTTGAGCTCGGTAATATCCGAAAAGACGCAGACCGCGCCCTCGATTCGCTCCACCCCGATGGGCGTCACGGACAGGCGCACCGGAAAGCGTGTACCGTCGGCCCTCAGGAATTCGTCCTGGACAGCCTGACGCGGCCGCCCGTCAACCAGCACCCGGGGCCAGCCCTCGTCCGGCATGGCCGGCGCTTCCCCACGGAACAGCCCTAGCACATGCCGACCGACCACCGCATCCGCGCCCAGCCGCAGCATGGTCAGTGCCGCCGGGTTCGCGAAACGCACCCGGCCTTCATCGTCCATCCCGACAATACCCTCGCCGGCCGTTTCCAGGATCAGGGCGTTCTCCCGGCTGACTTCAAGCACGGCGCGCTCGGCGCGCTTGCGCTCGGTAATGTCCTGCACAGTACCCACGACACCCGTGGGCGCACCCTCTGCATCGCGGCGCACCTCGGCCTCGACAATCACCTCCTTGACCCGGCCAAGTGGCGACAGCAGCCGGAACTCGAACCGGTATTCCCGGGTGCCCGCCAGAGCCTCCTGGATGATTCGCTCGACGCGCGGACGATCCTCGGGATGGACATGTTCAAGGAACAGTTCGCCGCTGGGCACAACGGATCGCGGCGGCAAATCGAAGATCCGGAAGGTCTCGTCAGTCCAACGCACTGCGCCGGATGGCACGTCCCATTCCCAGCTGCCAACATGGGCCAGGCGCTGGGCATGCTCCAGCCTGCGGCCATTCTCGCGAAGCTGATCCAGCAGGCGGCGCTCGTCGGTCATGTCGATCGACAGCCCCACCAGCAAATCGACCGCTCCGACTTCATTGCGCACCGGCGTCAGCAGCGTGCTCCAGACGCGCCGGCCACCGGGCAGCACCAGCTCCTCGACATAGCGCAGTACCTCGCCGCTCTCCCAGCACTGGCTGTACTGCCCGCAGACGTAGGCCGCCGTCTCCGGGTCAAGCAGCTCCTGCGGGCGACTGTCCCGCAAACGCTCGGAGGGCATGCCGGTTGCGCGGGCATGTTCGGGGTTGCTGCCGCGATAGCGAAAGGCGCCCTGCTCATCCCGTCCGACCAGGAAGATCGCCTCCTGGACGTGTTCGAAAATGCTTCGGTACAGCCGCTCGTTGCGTTCCAGCTCCTGTTCGATGCGCACCCGGTCGCTGACATCCCGGGAAGCGGTCTGGATCCCCTCCGGCTCGCCGCCTGAGCCCAGCACCGGCGCGGCACGGGTTTCCAGCCAGCACCAGCTGCCATCCCGCCGGCGGATCCGATAGGTGATTTCGCTGGCCTGCCCGGCCAGTACCTGTGCCTGGCTCTCGTCGCGAATCCGGTCAGCGTCATCCGGGTGGAACAGCGTGTAGGGGTCCTGCCCGATCAAATCCCCAGGCGCGTAGCCCAGAAGCGCAGTCACCGAGGGGGACACATAGGTGTAACGTCCGCTCAGATCGTGCAGGCAGATCAGGTCAGTCATGTTTTCCGCCATCAGGCGGAACAGCCGTTCACGCTCGGCCAGGGCCTCCTGGGCAGCCACCTGCTTGCTGACATCGTGCTGGAAGACCACCACCCGCTCGAGATTTCCGTCCTCGTCGAGCACCGGCGCGACCGATTCCAGCGACCAGTAGAGACTGCCGTCCTCACGTCGTGAGAGCAGTTCACCCCGCCAGATTCGCCCCTCGGCCAGGTGGTGCTTGAGCTCGGGAATTGCCGCCTGGTCACTGTGCGGCCCGACAAACAGCTCGTCCGGGTGCCGCCCCAGCACATCGGCTTCGCTGTAACCGGTCTGGCGCTGAAACTGAGGGTTGACCGCGATAATCTGCAGATTTCCGTCGAGCACCATCACGGAATCCGGGGCCGAATCAAACAGCGAACTGCTGAAACGCTCGGAACTGTCCAGCGCCTCCCGACTGGCCGCCACCTCGCTTTCGAGGCCGCGCACCGCCCGGCGCAGCAGCAGGCCCATCACGAACAGGGCCAGCAGGAAGCTGACCGCCGCCAGCGCCGCCCCGCCGGCCATGCGATCGAGGTGAGTGCGCATCATGTTCGTGCGATCCGAGAACAGCAGGATGCTGCCCACCGGCCCCACTTCGGCCCCCTCGGGCGCGAAGGTCGCAAGCGGGACGCGCACCACTGACAGCCAGCGCCCGTCGATGTCCAGCAGGCGGAAGTCACCCGGCGCGATCTCGCCCGGGTTGTCCAGCGTACGCAGCCAGTCGCGCGTGGTTTCGTCTGTCACGGCCTCAATGTAGCAGCGACAGTTTTCCATGGACTCCAGGCCATGACGCCGGATATGGCTTTCCCAGGTCACGCCCTCGACATGTTCGGCGCGCAGCAGGACGGCCATGCGCGCATCGAAGCGGCGCGACAGCTGAAGCAGCAGTTCGGAAAAGCTCAGGCCGGTCTCCAGCGTGCCGACATGAACCGGCCCGTCGGGGCCCTGCGCCTGAACTGGCACCAGGCCGCGAATCCCGGAGTAAACCCGCCCGATCTCGAAGCCGGTCACCGCCCGGCGACCGCGGTTGGCCTCGACCACCATCGCTCGGATATCCCCCAGCGGATCGCCGAAACGGTCGGGTTCGTGAACGCGCAGAAAGCTGCGATAGTCATCCGGAAGGTGAAAATGCAGCTGGCGCGCGTCGTAGCTGTCCTGAAGCGCCAGCCAGCGCGGCGCCACGTAGTCGTAGAGCGCCTCGCGCAGCCGGGCGGCACGAGGACCGCCGGCCCCACCCCCCTCGGCCTGAACCGCCGCACGCCCGGCCTGCATGAGAGAGCGCACTTCGGGATCGGAGGCAATAAAGGTCGCGAAATGGAGCATCTCGCGCTCCATGATTGCCAGCGAGGCATCGACGCCTGCCGTCAGCGCGGCAGACTCGTTGGCCAGCTGGTCACGGATCGTCGCCCGCTCGATCAGCAAAAAGCCGCCCAGCGAGAGGATCCAGCCCAAGGCCATGACGAACGCGACGAGCAGGAAACGGCGGGGAAAGGAAGCGGTCGGTGAGCGATCGCCGCCCGAAACGGTCGACAAACTCAACGGGGCCGATCCTCCGAACCGACAGGCAGCATCTGGCGCACCCGGGCCTCAAGCGCATCGAGATCGGGCACCACGACCGGATCGGTGGCCAGCTTTCCGGAAAAGGCAAGCAGGGGCTCCTCGACCTTCTGCTCATCTTCCAGCATCCGGTGCGGCAGGCGCATGGAGCGGGGAACGCCCTTCAGGGCCAGGGCATAGTAGGCCAGCCGCTCATCGGGATTGAGTGCGTAGACCACCGCCACCGGCAGGCGCCGGCGCCATTCGACCGGCGGATCTGCCATCAGACGATCCAGACCAATCACCGGCAGGAGCACGCCACGCCAGGTAAAATGCCCCAGGATCGGCTGGTCACCGCTGACCAGCGTGGCAAGCTGCGCCTCGGCCACTTCCGCAATGGTCTCGTAGGGCAGCAGCAGGTCGCCGCGCGTCAGACCGACGCGCAGTTGCAAGGCCCGCAGTGGAGTGTCGTCCCCGTGAGCATCGTTTGGCAGCGGATCGGTGCTTGTCATGGGCTTTCATCCTCCGCACAAAGCCCCGGCAACCACTGCGCCATGGCCGCCAGCAGCTCCGTTTCGGTGTAGGGCTTGCCGAGATAGCCGCTGACGCCGAGAGACTCGGCCCGCTCGCGGTGCTTCGCGGCAGTCCGGGACGTGATGAAGATGACCGGCAAGTCCCGGATCTGCGCATCGTTGCGGATGGCCCCGAGCAGCTCGAAGCCGTCCATGCGGGGCATCTCGATATCGCTGAGCACCAGATCCGGCCGTCGGGCGCGCAGCATGCCCAGCGCCTCCACGCCGTCCCGCGCCACGGCGGTTTCGATATTGCGGCGCTCCAGGATGCGCGCCGTGACCTTGCGGATGGTGACCGAGTCGTCAACGACAAGTACCAGGGGCCGATCCTCGCGCCCGCGCGGTCCGGCCTCTGCCTGTCCACCGGCCCGGCGGTGCCTGTACAGGCCCACCAGGTCCAGCACGGGGGTGACCTCGCCATCTTCGTCGATGGTGGCCCCCATCAGCCCCGGCACCTGGTCCAGTCTCGGCCCGAGCGCCTTGACGAACAACTGGATCACCCCATACTGGCGATCGACTTGCACCGCCAGGCGCCGCTCGCCCAGGCGCATCAACAGAACCGGGCGCATGTCCACGCCCAGCGCACGGGGCGGGCCGTCACCCCAGAGCAGGTCACCCAGGTAATAAAGCGGGTAGGACTGGCCATCCTGAGACAGGGCCGGCTGCTCGCTGGCGTAGGCGTCCGCAAGCGCCCGACCGGAGACCCGAACCACCGAGAGAATCCCCTTGTCCGGAATCGCGTAGCGTTGCTCACCCACTCCGAGCAGCACGCCGCGGGTCAGGGCCTGTGTCAATGGCAGGGTAACCTCAATCCGCGTCCCCGCTCCCGGCGAGCTGTCGACCTCAATATACCCGCCGAGCTGGCGGACTGCCGTGGCAACCACATCCATCCCCACGCCCCGGCCCGCCACCTGCGAGACGGTCTCCGCGGTGGAGAAGCCCGGGTCAAAGATCAGGGTGCGCGCCTCTTCGTCGGAGATTTCCCGATCGCCCTCGATCAGCCCACGCGCCCGCGCCTTGCGGCGGATGGCCTCCAGGTCCAGTCCGCGACCGTCGTCGGAGACCGTCATCAGGATATTGCCCCCCTGGCTTTCCAGGTGGATGCGCAGCTGACCCTCAGCCGGCTTGCCGGCCTGCTGGCGAGCCGCGGGCGGTTCGATGCCGTGCGCAATGGCATTGCGGATCATGTGTTCCAGCGGTGCCTGCAGGGCCATCAACGTGACCCGGTCGAGCCGGACATCTCCACCCTCGACACTCAGCATCGCCCGGCGGCCAAGTTCCGCGGCCACCTGCCGGACCAGGCGTTGCAGACGGCCGGCCAGATCACCGAAGCGAACCAGGCGCAATGCAATCAACTGATCCTGCTGGGTTCGCCCCAACCGCCCCTGCTGAACCAGCAGAGTACGCGCCTGATCGGCCTGCTCCCGCAGTACGTCCTCGATCTCGTCGATGTCGCCCAGCGCCTCCATGAGGCTTCGGCTCAACTCCTGCACGCGTGTGAAGCGGTCGAATTCCAGCGGATCGAAATGCGCCCCCGCTTCGACCCCCTCACGATGCAGCTGGTGGCGCATGCTGGACTCGGTCTCGATTTCCAGGCGACGCAACTGACCTCGCAGTCGAGAGACTGTCTGGTTCAGTTCGCCAAGCTGTCGCTCGAAGCCGTGCATCTGGCGGTCGATGCGCGCCTGGAGCAGCAGGGACTCGCCGGCCTCGGCCACCAGTTCGTCGATGCGTTCGGAAGGCACCCGGAGCTGTTCCCGCGGTGCCGCCCGCTCGACGGCAGGCGTCGCCTCGGGCTGATCGACCAGTTGGGCCGGAGCGGGCTCCGCCGCTTTCTCGTCCGTTTCAGCTGTCCCGAAGGACATGGCCTCCTCGGGCGCTGTCTCCGCCGGTGCCGCACCCTCCAGGCCGGCAGGCTGCGCGGTCTCTTGCGGAGTCGGCGCGGCTGCTGGCGCTGCATCGGTCACTTCTGGCGTGGCTGCTGCGCCCGTCAGCGCCTCGGAGTCCGGCAGCTCGTCGCGCGACAGCAGGGCAAGAAGCTCGTGCTGGGCCGGTACCGGCTGCATGTTGCGCACCCGGTCGATCAGCGTGCCGAGCGTGTCATAGGTCCGCTGAACCAGGGCCACCAGGGCACGCGGGTTGTCGACCCCGCGGTCTCGCGCCCGGTCCAGTCGATCTTCCAGCAGGTGCGTGATTTCAGCGATATTCATCAGCCCGGCCATGCGGGCCCCGCCCTTGAGCGTGTGCAGGTTGCGGTGTAGCAGCCGGATCGGGTCCGCGGCATCCGGCTGGGCATGCCAGGCCTGCAGCTGCTCGTCAGCGGCCTCCACCAGCTCGTCGGCCTCCTCGAGAAAAATCTCCAGGATTTCGGGGTCCTGCTCGGCCGGCAGGTCGTCCGGGCGCTCGGACTCGTCGGCAGGTTCAGCAGCGGGCTGGGCGCCGGGAGACAGTTCGGGCTTCACCGTCTCGCTGGACGCGGAGGGCACCACCGCCGGTTCCGCCGGTTCAACTTTCAGCGGTTCAACGCCGGGGGCTTCGGTCTGCGCTGCCTTCGGAGCCTGCATCCCGGGCACGCCGGCCCCGGCAAAGGAAGCGCGCAGCGCCAGAAGACGCTCGATCAGATCATGCGTGGGGACCGGCTCGGGCAGCTCGCCGATCGCCCAGCGTCGAAGCTGCTCAATGCGGTCCACCGCCTCGGAGAACACCGTGAGGGGTTCCTGGTGAAGGCGCGATCCGGCTTCCCGGCAGGCGAGCATGACGTCTTCGACCGCGCGCGCCAGCTGCGAGATTTCGGAAACGCCGGCGGTGCGGGCCGAGCCGAGCAGGGTGTGCGTCAGTCGCGCCAGCGCCTCGTCCGGCACCAGGCTGACCCCCACCGAGCGGGCATGATTGATGCGCTCGCGCAGTGCCTGGATGTACCCGCCGATTTCCTTGTCGAAAATCTCGCGCAGCACGGGGTCTGCAATCACGGGGGGCGCCGCCTCGGCAGTTTCCTCGGCTTCGGGCAACACGTCAGCCGCCCCCTCGGCAGGCTCGGCCGTCTCGGTCTCTTCCGGCAGCTCCAGCCGCGGGATAACCAGTGCCTCGACCTGCGCGGCCGGATCCGGCGCGGGCTTGTCGTCGGGCAGTACCTCTTCGCCGCCTGCCAGACGGTCGGCCCGGTGCCGACTGCTGCGCCAGTAGCCGGGACCCGGCTCGAAGCCCTGCTCAAGCACCCGGAGTGCCCGTCGCAGGCGGTCAACGGCATCGACGACATGCTCGCGCAGGGTGACGCAGGGCTCCACCACGCCGTCGAGCACCCCGTTGAGCAGGTTTTCCTGCGCCCAGGCCCAGGCCCCGATCGCTTCGAGTCCGACAATCCGGCCACTGCCCTTGACCGTATGAAATCCGCGCCGCAGCTCCGAGAGCTTGTGCCGGTCAGTGCGATCGGCATGCCAGCCGCGGGCATTGGACTCCAGTGCGTCGATGAGCTCGCCAATCTCTTCGGCAAAGACCAGGCGCATCTCGCGCTCGGACTCATCCGGCGGGTGATGGGTATCGACATCGAATTCCGTCTCGAAACCCATGAAGTCGGTCAGCGGCCGGTCGGGCTCGGCCAGGGCCGGCGCGCTCAAAAGCGGGGGCAGTTCCACACGTCCGGCACCGGTGGCCACCGGCGCGAAGGTCGGGGGCGGCTCCTCCGGCTCGGCTTGCACATTCGGTTCCCGTGACGGCTGCGGTGCGGGCTCGGGTGCTTCAATGGCCAGATCCGAGAGATCGGGCATCTCCGGGGCCGGGATTGACTCGACTGACTCGCCCCCTGGTTCGGGTTCCTGTTCGGGTTCGGGCGCAGGTTCGGGCTCGGCTGCTCGCGGGGGCTCCGACGCGGCGGCAGGCGCCTCATCCATCGGCACAGTGACAGGCGACGGCGGTTCGACAGGCCGCTCGGAAGGCGCAACCGCTGTCTGCGCCTCTTCAGGCTCGGCGGACTCTGGGGCTTCCTCCTGCGGGCCTGGCTCGACGCTGGCTGCCGGCAATGCAGCCGAGGGCTCAATTGCTTGTTCCGCAGGTTCTGCGACGGATTTGCGTTCTGCCGGCTGCGCTTCACCGAGCGCGGCATCCAGGGCCTGCTGGGCATCAAGACCTACCTGCAAAAAGCGCGTCAACTCGCGGCGGTAGGTGCGCAGGTTGCGAAAATAGTATTCGACGGCTGCAAAAAGCGTGGCCAGCGCCGTCAGCGTTTCGGGGTCCCGGCTTTCAGGCCGCTCGGCCAGTTCGGCCTGAATCCAGCGACGCAGACCGGCGAGCAGGGGTTGAACCGCGTTCATGCCCGAGACAGACAGTGCCCCCTCCACGGATTCCAGAGCCGCCTCCGCCTTGTCCAGCGCAGCGCGGCTGCCCACCAGCAGGTTGTCGACCTCGGACTTGGCCGAAAGAAAGGCATCGGTGGCCGCTTCCATCAACGCCTCGATGGCGCCGAACAGTGCCAGATCGACCATCAGCGGTGCCGAGCGGGTGCCATGCAGTGCGCTGGCTGTCAGACGGTTCAAGGCAACCTGCCCCTGCATGACGGCGCCGGCCAGCTGCATCAGGTAGGCATCGTCCAGAGTCGCTTCGCCGGCGATGGCCGACTCCAGGCGGCTGGCCAGGGCGGGCAAGTCGTCCGACTGTTCACCGGCGCCGAGAAAGTTCAGCGTGCGATGGGCTACAAGCAGCCGCGGCATCAGGGTGGTCAGCGGGTCCAGGTCGGAACGGTTGCCCCGCACAAACATGTCCAGCGCATCCTCGATGGCGGCATATTCGGACTCAAGCTCGCTTGCCGCCTGCTCCACCGCGGCGCGCTCAAGCCCGACAAACTGTGCCTGGTCGCGGCCGCCAGCCTGGGCAGCGCGCAACTCGGCGACCGGCAACCCGAACAAATGCTCTGATTCGGGCAGTTGTTCGACCAGGTGAAAGAGCACCCCGCGGGCCAGGGCATCAAGCTGGTCAACATAACCCGCGCCTCGCCCCTGATCAACGGCAGCGCGCAGTACCCGGTTGACTCGTCCGAGCAGCATCTTTTCCCGGGCAGTCGGCTCGGGAAAGGCCCGGATCAGCTCAAAAAGCAGCCGCCAGCTCAGGGATTCCATCCGCGTCTGCGCGCTGCCGACCAGTTCGGAGAAGATCCCGGCCAACACCTCGGTGCCGTCCGGCTGGCCGCGCAGCAGGCCAAGCAGGGCCTGCTCGTAGCGACCGCGCAGTGCCGACAGGTCGGGCTGCTGATCGCCCCGGGGCGAAGCAAGCGGCACCATGCCGGCCAGACGCAGCAGGGCATGCTGCGCCCGAAGTGCCTCCGCGTCCATGGCCTCAACGCCACGAGCCGCGCGAATGGCATTGACCACGGAGGCCAGATCGATCGCCTGCACCGCGTCACCGGCCTGAAGATGATCCATCAGCGGGCCGAGTTGCCAGGCACCGCGAACCAGGGCCGAGACGACCTCGGCCGAGAAAACGTCCCGGTCGACCATGTGCTGGCAACCGAGCATCATCTCCCGGGTCAATACGCGGGCGACGTGCAGGTCGGTCATGGCAAACACGCCGCCAAGCTGCTCGAGGACGCGGGCCGCGTCCTCGGCATGCTCCGGCGCCGCCGACTCGCCGGTCAACGGCTCGAGCGCCAGCCGGAGCCGTTCGATCTGCTCGTCCACGCCCTCGCGAATCCAGTCGAGTGCGATGGCATCCATGAGCTCTTCACGCGGCGTCATTGACGCTTCCCCCTTGCAGTCGTTCTGGCAGGGTGTCGCCCCGTGACCTCTCGCCACCGGTCGACTCACCCCGGCTTGGCGTGACGATCAATCCGCACGCTCCGGCATGCGGAAGCCGGCCACGGAAGTATTCAGCTCGCTGGACAGGGCACCGAGCTGGCCAATTTCCTCAGCGGCTCGGTTGGCCTCGTCCGCCGTCTCGCGGGTCTGCTCACGGATTGTGACCACCCGCTCGCGAAGCTGGTTGGCCACGCCGGCCTCCGACTGGGCAACCTGGGAAATCTCGTTGATTCGCTCCGAAAGGCTGAGGGAGACGGTCTCGATCTCCTCCAGTGCCTTGCCGGCGTTCTCCGCCAGCCCGGCGCCGCTGACCACGTTGGAAGTCGTGCGCTCCATGGCGAGCATGGCCTCGGATGTGTCGGTCTGAATGGTATTGACCAGCAGTTCGATCTGGCGGGTCGCGCTGCCCACGCGTTCTGCCAGACGCTGTACTTCGTCCGCGACCACCGCGAAGCCCCGCCCGGCCTCGCCGGCCATGGCCGCCTGGATTGCGGCATTCAGCGCCAGGATGTTCGTCTGGTCCGCAATGTCGGTGATCAGGCCAACAATGTCGCCGATCTCCTGGGAGCTCTCACCCAGACGCTTGATTCGCTTGGAGGTCTCCTGAATCTGCTCCCGGATCGAGCTCATGCCGCGGATGGTTTCCCGCACCGCGTCCCCGCCCCGGTGCGCCACATCGACCGAGGACTTGGCCACGTCGGCCGATTCCTGGGCGTTGCGCGACACGTTCTCGATTTCGTCTGCCATCCGGGCAATCGCCTCGCTGACCTCGTCGATCCGCTGGGCCTGGGCGCGAGACTTCTCGGCCAGCTGTCGCGAACTCGACTGCGAATCCGACACCGCCCCAGCCACGCGAACCGAGGTGTCGTTGATCGTTCCGACCAGGTCACGCAACGCGTCGATCGTGTAGTTGACCGAGTCGGCGATGGCGCCGGTAATGTCCTCGGTCACCGTGGTGTGGGCACTGAGGTCACCGTCGGCCAGGGTCATCATCTCGTCGAGCAGACGCAGAATGGCCTGCTGGTTGCGCTGGTTCTGGGCCTCGGTTGCGGCAAGCTGCGCGCGCGCGGCACGGGTGAGCACCCAGCCAAGCAGAACCAGCAGGATGGCCGCCAGACCCCCGATGCCGAAACCGACGTAAAGCAGGCGGGCTGCGGCCGCCTGGTCGTCGGACATGAGGTCGGAGAATGCAAGGGCCTGCTCGGTAAAGGCTTCACCCTCGTCCAGGGCGCGATCAACCGCCTGGTCGACCGCCGCCAGATCCTCGGCCCGGGAAGCCACGGCCTCCACCTCGGCCAGGACGAAGGCGAACTGCTCGCGCAGGGCGGCCACCTGCCCCCGGTCGGCAAGCCCGGCTGCCGGCAGATCGTCCAGGATGCGCGAGAAGATCCCGAGGTCCACGCCCAGGCGCGCCAGCGTCTCGGATCGGCTGCGATCGGCATCAAGCAGCGCAGCCAGTCCGGATTCGAGCCGCTGGGCCAGCATCAGCTGCCGGGTCGCGTCGTAGACCCGCGCCGGGGCGGCATCCGCGCGGACCAGCTGCATGGCCACCGCGTCAGCCCCGGCGACCAGATCGGGCAGCGCCGCAGACACCTCGGCGGCCTTCTCGGTCACCGTGATGACGGCATCCCGCCCGGCCAGCAGCGCGTCCAGGTTTTCCGCATAGGCCGCCCAGTGGGTAGCCAGCGCGTCGAGATCCGCCGAACGGCTGCCCGGCAGCGGCGCCACGCCGGTTTCCGGGTCCCCGTCACGCAGCCGCTCCAGGTCGCGCGCCACCAGGCGGCGGAAGTCGGCCACGCGCCCGAATGCGCCCGCGTCACCCTCCGCCGCACGGGGCAGCTCGACGACCAGGTCCTGCGCAGCGCGCTCTATCTGAGCCGCGATCAGGCGTCGTTCAAGGTAATGGCGATCCTGCTGGGCAGAGACCAGGAAGATTCCGGCCGTAGCGAGGAACGCCAGCGCGATGGCTGCCACAAGAGCGATGACCTGGTTGCTGACCCCGCCAAACTTCTTCATCAAACGCATACGCTTACAACTTCCGGTTCATGGCCCGGCCGGCTGCCGGACCGCTGGAAAAGTCATCGGGTGCCGACGCGGCAAAAATTCAGGCGCCGCGCGCGGCCACCACGGCATTGAAGGCCGGGCTGTCCACGAGGGCGGTCAGGGAAATCACCTGCACCGGCTCGGCCTCGAAGGTAACGGCATGATCGACGTGCGGCAGGTCCGCCGGCGACTGCGCACGGTCATCCGCCGGGAAGCGGCGGATGCCGATCGAGCGGTCGACCAGCAGGGCGGCGGCATCCTCGGCCCGCCGAACGACCAGCATGACACTGCGCCGATCCACGGACGTCGGCCGACCGAACAACACAAGCCCCAGGTCATGCACCCCGACAAGCTCGCCACGCAGATTGCACAGTCCAAGCAGAGAGGGAACGACCCCGGGCAGCGGGACGATCCGGGGTACCGGCACGATGGCGGAAACCTCGTCCAGCGGGGAGACCAGCAACTGCTCTCCCACCCGGTACACGACCCCTTGCCAAGTTTCCACCACCCCCTGCTCGCGCGGCAGGCCGGCCGAGGAGGCGACGGCGCGCCCGGCCAGGCTGCGCAGGCAATCGAAGGCGGTCGCTGCCTCAGCCACCGAGCACCTGCCTGAGCGCGGCCATCAGCTCTGCTTCCTCGACCGGCTTGGTCAGGTAGGCCTTGGCTCCCTGACGCATTCCCCAGATCCGGTCTGTTTCCTGGTCCTTGGTGGTCACCATGATGACGGGAATCTTCGCGGTTTCCGGGTCCCGGCTCAGCTGGCGCGTGGCCTGGAAACCGTTCATGCCCGGCATGACCACGTCCATCAACACCAGATCAGGCTTGCCGGACCTGATCAGGGCCAGCCCCTCCTCCGCGCTGGAGGCGGACTCGACCTGGAACCCCTTCCCCGTGAGCATCTTCTGCAGCACGTAGATCTCGGTGGGCGAATCGTCGACGATCACCACTTTCGCCATGCCTTGCTCCCTTGAAGTCTCGAAGAAGTCTCGAAATGGTTGCGCGGCGGTCAGGCCAGTTGCGCCTCGGCCACAGGCCGACCCTCGGGGAAGATTCGGCCAAGCGCCCCGAGCAGCTCGTCACTGGTAAACGGCTTGGTCAGGTAGTACTCCGAACCCACGATCCGGCCGCGCGCCTTGTCAAAGATGCTGTCCTTGCTGGAGAGCAACACCACCGGCACATCGGCGAACCGGGGGTTGTGCTTGATCAGCGCCGTGGTCTGGTAGCCGTCGAGGCGGGGCATGAGGATGTCGATGATCACCACATCCGGCTGGAATTCGTCGATGCGGTGCAGGGAATCGAAACCGTCCACCGCGGTACGCACCTCGCAGCCGGCCCGACCCAGGAGGCTTTCGGCCGTCCGGCGGATGGTCTTGCTGTCATCGACCACCATGACCTTGAGGCCCTCGAGTCCTTTTGCGTCGCTGCTGCCCTGTTCTGCCATGTCGTCACCCTGATCCTGGGCGGTCGGAACGAATCGTCCGCCGGATTGCCCATTGCGATTGCTCATTGCCTTTGCGCCGGACGCGCATCCTGCTGCAATACTCGGACAGATGGCGCTCCCGCGCAAGTTGCGCACCCTTGCGACAGCAGTGATCACAGCCTGAGCGCACAGGCTGCTAGAATGAAGCCCCTGCCAATGATGGCCCAAGGTTCAACCGGGGGCGTCGCCGGCAGCGGCCGGGCGACGGGCCCGAGCACCACTTGCCCATTACACACAATTCGAGTAAGCGAATGCCAGAAAACAGGCCAGAACTTCCCCGTCTTGAGGACAGCTACTGCGGTCCGCTGCTGGAAATCGAATCACACATCGTCGAACACCAGAAGGAAATTGAAACCTGGTTCCGGCAGGCATGGCGCCGGACACCAGCGCCCTTTTATGCCTCGGTGGACCTGCGCAATGCCGGATTCAAGCTGGCTCCGGTGGACACCAACCTGTTCCCGGCCGGCTTCAACAATCTGAATCACGATTTCGATCCGCTTGCCATCCAGGCCATTCAGGCGGCGGTGGAGCACGCCTGTCCGGACGCAGAGGCGATGCTCATCATCCCCGAACGGCACACCCGAAACCTCTACTACCTGGAGAGCCTGGCCTCGCTGGTGCACCTGGTCGAACTGGCCGGCTTCGAGGTCCGCGTCGGCACGCTGGAGGCAATCGACAGTCCGGCCACCTTCGAGCTGCCCTCGGGCCGGACCCTGGTGCAGCACCCGGTACGCCGGGAGGGAGCGCGGCTGATGGCCGGCGATTTCTCCCCCTGCACCGTGCTTCTGAACAACGACCTCTCCGGTGGTCGTCAGGAGGTGCTTGAAGGACTGGAACAGGCGGTTATCCCGCCTCCGGCGCTGGGCTGGTGGAATCGCTCCAAGCACCGGCACTTCAGCCACTACAGCGAACTGGCCCGCGATTTCTGTGACGTGATCGACATCGACCCCTGGCGGATCACCCCGATGATGGCCGACTGCGGCGAAATTGACTTTCTCAAGCGCGAAGGCGAGGACTGTCTGGCCGAGCGCGTCGGTGTGCTGCTGGAATCCATTTCCGAGAAATACCGGGAGCACGGAATCGACCGGGAACCGTTCGTGGTGATCAAGGCCGATGCGGGCACCTACGGGATGGGCGTAATGGTCGCCCGTTCCGCCGACGAGGTGGTCGGGCTCAACCGCAAGCAGCGCACCCGGATGTCCGCCAGCAAGGAAGGCCTCGGCATTCGTCGCGTCCTGATCCAGGAAGGCGTGCACAGCTTCGAAACCGTGGGCCAGGATGCCAAGGTGGCCGAGCCTGTGCTGTACATGGTCGACCATTACGTGATCGGCGGCTTCTACCGAGTGCACACGGAAAAGGGGATCAACGAAAACCTCAACGCCCCCGGCGCGCAGTTCGTGCCCCTGCCTTTCACGGAGTCCTGCATTACGCCGGACGTGAACATCTCCCCGGATGCCGACCCCAACCGCCTCTATACCTACGGCGTGGTGGCCCGCCTGGCCCTTCTGGCAGCGGCCCGGGAGCAGGCCCAGATGCAGGAAATGCCGACATGACGACCCGGCGCCTCGGCGTGGTGATGGACCCCATCGCGGCCATCAAGCCCTGGAAGGATACCACCCTGGCCATGCTGCTGGCCGCCCAGGCACGCGGCTGGACAATCGAGTACATGGAACCGGCCTGGCTGCATGCCCGCGACGGGCGAGCCTTCTCGCGCATGCAGTCCCTGGCCGTGGCCGACGACCGAAAGGACTGGTACCGTCTGGAAGCCCCCCGGGTTCTCCCGCTGGGTGAGCTGGATCTGATCCTGATGCGTCAGGACCCGCCGGTCGACATGGAATTTCTCTATGTCACCCAGATTCTGGAGCTGGCCGAACGCGAGGGCGTACAGGTTGCCAACCGGCCGGCGGCCATCCGGGCCGCCAACGAAAAGCTGCTGGCACAGCATTACCCGCAGTTTTGCCCGCCGACGCTGGTCAGTCGGGACCCGGCGCTTTTGCAGTCCTTCCTTGAGGCACAGGGAGAAATCGTGGTCAAGCCGCTGGATGCCATGGGCGGGGCCTCGGTGTTCCGGCTCGATACGGATGATCCGAACGCCCAGGTCATCTTCGAAACCATGACCGCCCACGGCCGCCGAACGACCCTGGCGCAGCGTTTCGAACCGGCCGTGCGCGTGGGGGATCGACGAGTTCTGCTGATTGATGGCGAACCGGTATCCCACGCCCTGCTGCGAGTCCCGCCGGAGGGCAGCTTCCGCGCCAATCTCGCGGTTGGCGGCCGGGGCGAGGTCGTGCCCCTGCGCCCCCGGGACCGTGAGATCGCCGCGGCCGTCGGCCCCGACCTGGCAGCCGACGGACTGCGGTTCGTGGGGCTGGACATCATCGGCGACAGCCTGACCGAGATCAATATCACCAGCCCGACCTGCGCAAGGGAAATCAGCGCGGCCACCGGCATCGACATTGGCGGACTGTTTCTGGACGCCCTTCAGGCCGGTCGCGCAAGCTAAGGGAATCTCTGCACGAATGCTGAGATTTCCGATTGGGGCAGGGCATCGACGCCCTGCCCGAAAGCGAATCTTGCTCGAAACGTCCACCTGCCTGATTTGGAAAAAGGGAGACTGACCGAATCATGAAGCCATCAGCCATCGACCCGAACCGCCGCCGCTGCCTGCGCCTGCTGGCCGCGGCGCCGCTGCTGACCCTGGCCGGATGCGCCCGGGAACCCACTACATTCATCGAGGAAGGGTTCACGGTCTTCCACGCACCGGTCCTGCTGAAATTCGCCAATGTCGAACCCGGCGCGGCGCAAGCCGTGCTGAGCGAGGCCGAGGCCTACATGCAGCCGTTCTACCAACGCATCCATCCCTGGAAAGACAGCGACCTGACCCGGCTCAACGCCCGGCTGAAGGCGGGCGAGACGGTCCAGGTCGACGAGGAGATGCTCGGGCTGCTGCGCGAAGGCAAGCGCCTGAGCCAGATGACGGACGGCGTGTTCGACCCGGCTGCCGGGGAGCTTTTCGCGAAGTGGGGCTTTCACTCCAATCACCCGGAACGCGATCGCAAGCCGCCACCGGAAAGTTGGCTGGCAGCCTGGCGCGCCGACGTGCCGCGGATGGATGACCTGGTCATCGAGGGCGACCGCGTGCGCAGCACCAACCCGCGCCTGCAGCTTGATCTCAACGCCATGGCCGAAGGCATGGCCGCACGTCACGTACTCGCCCGTGCCACGGCCGTGGGCGTGAACAACATGATCTTCGATCCAGGCGGAGACCTCGGCGTACTTGGCCGCGCCGGCGATCGTCCCTGGTCGCTGGGCATCCGCGATCCTTTTGGCAGCCACGGCCAGACCCTGGCGGGAATCATGCTTGAGGGACGCTGGGGGCTGTTCAGTTCCGGCACCTACGAAAAGCGCTTTCGCATTGATGGCAAGGACTACAGCCACCTGCTGAATCCGACCACTGGCTGGCCGGCCAGGGAGATCGTCGGCAGCACGGTGCTGCATGCCGACCCGGTAGTGGCAGACGCTGCGGCGACCGCCCTGACCATTATCGGGCCACAGCAAGCCGTACCCACGGCCCAGCGGCTCGGGCTGAGCGGCTTCGCCATGGTGGATGTGGACCGGCACCTGTATCTGAGCGCGAGCTGGGCCGACCGGCTGAAGCTCGTTGACAAAAATCTGCCGGTCACCGTGCTGACCTCATGAATCCGGGCACCGGGGTGCGCCGATGGCTCGGCGCCCATCGCCGCCTGCTGCCGGCCCTCGGCATTGCCCTGGGCCTGCACCTCGCCTTTCTGGCGCTGAAGCCGGACCCCCCCCCTCGGCCCGAGCAGGGCCCGACCATCCAGATGGTGTTTTCCGGCCCCGAAAGCCAGGGCGATCTGCTGATGGCCGGCCCCGACGCCGACCCAACCGAACTGCCGACGCCGGAACCCGCACCGGAACCCGCACCGGAACCCGTACCGGAACCCGAGCCGGAACCCCAGCCGGAACCGGAACCCGCGCCGGAACCCGAGCCAGATCGCCCCCTGGCCCTGCGCGGCCAGGGGGCGGAAATATCCCGGGAAGCGCGTCTGCGACAGGAAATCGAAGCCGGCAAGGCCCAGATCGAAGCAGCCGAACGCACGCTGTACATGCAGAGGCGCCCCAAGGACGGAGTCATTGACGTGCAGCGCGCCTTCTACCTGGAGGCCTGGCGACGCCAGGTCGAGACGGAAGGGACGCGGAACTTCCCCCCGGCAGTGGCCGAGCAGGGCCTTTCAGGCGGGCCTTTGCTCGAAATCACCCTGCTCCCGGACGGCCAAATCGCCCCGGGCGGCATTGTGATTCTGCAGTCCACGGGTCAAGCCGCGCTCGACGAGGCGGCACGCGAAACCGTCCGCCGGGCCGCACCCTTCCCGCCGTTTCCGGACGCGATACGGGATCGCTACGACCGCATGGTCATTGTCCGCCGGATTGCCTTCGAGAGCGGGAGCACCCGACTGACGGACTGACAGGGCGAGCCAGGATCAATGACCGCCAGCTGGCCGCTGGAGGACTTCACCGAAACCCGTCATAAATCCATCCCTGGCTTTATGCAGGAACGCCCGGTCAGATCCATGCGCGCACTCCGTCCCTTGCGGCCCGGCGGGCGCGCTCATATACTGCCGGGCCACGGTCGGCAGCCGGGCCTCAATCCGCGCGCCGGCCCGACGGGTGCGGTGACGGACCCCGTCCCCCCTTCTTCCCGAGCATCTCGAAGGTTACCGAAAACTATGGCCGTGACACTTCCCGAAGGATACAAGCCCTCTGAAGACGAGGAATACATGAATCCCACGCAGCTGGAGTACTTCCGGCAAAAGCTGCTGGCCTGGAAGAAGGAGCTGGCGGAAGAAGCCGACGCCACCATCACGCATCTGCGCGAGGAAAACTGGCAGGAGCCGGACATCAACGACCGGGCCACCCTGGAGTCCGACGCTTCGCTGGAACTGCGCACGCGGGACCGCTACCGCAAGCTCATCAACAAGATCGACAAGGCCCTTCGCCGGATCGACGACGGCAGCTACGGCTACTGCGAGGAAACCGGCGACGAGATCGGCATCCGCCGGCTTGAGGCTCGTCCGATCGCCACGCTCAGCATTGAAGCGCAGGAACGCCACGAGCGGCTTGAACGGGTCCAGCGGGATGACTGACGCAGCGACACGCGCTCGCGGTCCTGTCCAAAGTGGCGCCGGCCTTGGCTGGCTTTTCGGCCTGATGCTGCTCGTGCTGGGTGGGCCGGTCCTTGGCGACGAGGCACCGCGTGTTGCCTTGGAGACTTCCGAAGGGCGGATCGTGCTGGCGCTCGACCCCGAGCGTGCGCCGGCGACGGTGGAAAACTTCCTGCGCTACGTGGACGACGGCCACTATGACGGCACCATCTTCCACCGGGTAATTGCCGGATTCATGATCCAGGGCGGCGGATTTGACGAGTCCTTCGAGCAAAAACCCACCCGGGAGCCGGTTCGCAACGAGGCCGACAACGGCTTGGGCAACGACCGCGGCACCATCGCCATGGCGCGCACCATGGACCCGCAGTCTGCCACGGCCCAGTTCTTCATCAACGTAGTGGACAACGACTTTCTGAACTTCACTGCCCCCACCCCGCGTGGCTACGGCTACGCCGTGTTTGGCCGGGTCGTCGAGGGCATGGACGTCGTCGACCGGATTGCCGCCACTGCCACCGGCGCAGGCGGCCCCTTCCCTTCCGACGTTCCGCGAGAAACGGTTCTAATCGAACACGCAGAACGCCTGGCCGTGCCCGCCGATGAATGAGACGCCGACGCTGATCGCCGATGGCCGAGCGCTGGACTCGGCCATCGCCGCGATGGCCGATGCGCCCTTTCTCGCGATGGACACGGAGTTTCTTCGCGAGTCGACCTACTACCCCCAGCTTTGCCTGATCCAACTCGCCAGCCCGGAGTCAATCTGGCTGATCGACCCTCTGGTCATGGGTGATCTTGCCCCGCTCTGGGACCTTCTGGCCGACTGGTCCCGTCCGCTGGTGCTGCACAGCGGCGAGCAGGACCTGGAGCTGATGCACCTGGCCTGCCGGCGCCTGCCTCCGCAGATTTTCGACACCCAGATGGCCGCGGCGCTGCTTGGCATGGGCGAGCAGATCGGCTACGCCACGCTGGTCTCAGAACTCTGCGATGTCCAGCTCGACAAGTCCCACAGCCGCACCGACTGGTCCCGACGACCGCTGGACCCCGAACAGCTCGTCTACGCCGCCGATGATGTCCGCTACCTGGTCGACATTTACCCGCGCCTGCGCGCGCGGCTGGAGACACTGGGCAGGGCGGACTGGCTGGACGAGGACTTCGCGGCGCTTTCCGATCCGACCCGTTTTTGCATGGACGACGATGCCCAGTGGCGACGCGTCAAGGGACACCAGAGACTCAAGGGACGGCAGCTGGCCGTGCTGCAAGCCTTGGCTGCCTGGCGCGAACGCAATGCCCGCGATGCCGACTGCCCGCGTCGCTGGGTCCTGCCCGACGAGCTCCTGGTAGACCTGTCGCGGAGCATGCCCCACAACATCGGCCAGATGGCCCGCTTTCGCGGCTGGCCCCGCGACAGCCTGAACCGCTACGGCGAATCCCTGCTTGAAGCAATCCGCAACGCGGTCGGGCGACCTCCTGACCAGTGGCCCCGGCTTGAGCGCAGCGACCGGCCCACCGCCGAAGAAGAGGCCCTGCTGGCCCTGCTGCAGGCGACGGTTCGCCAGTGCGCCGCGGCCCGGAACATCTCCGTCAACAGCCTGTCGAGCAGCGCCGACCTGCTGGCGCTGCTGCGCGGCGAGCGAAACCTCCCCCTGTTGAAGGGTTGGCGGGCCCACGTGGTCGGCCACATACTGCAGGACATGCTGGCGGGCCGCTGCGCCCTCACCGTGCAGGATGGGCGTGTCGAACTTATCCAGCGCGACCCGGCAGGCCCCGACGTGAACGAGACCGGAGGAAACCGAACATGAATGACCAGGAAATCATCGACCTGATTCGCGACGGCCTGCCCGGCGCCGAGGTACACCCGGAGGGCGAGGGCTGCAGCTTCAAGATCACCGTGATCAGCGAGGCATTTGCCGGCAAGAGCCTGATCGAGCAGCACCGCATGGTCAACGCCCTGCTCGCCGAGCCCCTGCGCAGCGGCGCCCTGCATGCCGTAACCCTGGATACCCGAACGCCCTGAGAGGCTGCTCGGGGCATCCCGGCAAGCAGGCAGGATTTCCCGACAATCGCCTGTCGGCGCCCATCCACCGACTGCATTTTTGAGCGAGAGACCAATGAACGATCAGCAGAAACTCGAACTGGAAGCCGCCGCCTTTCGCCGTCTTCTCCAGCACCTGGACGAGCGCAAGGACGTCCAGAACATCGACCTGATGAACCTGGCTGGCTTCTGTCGCAACTGCCTGTCCAAGTGGTATCGGGCCGCCGCCGAAGAGCGCGGTATCGAGATGAGCTACGACCAGGCACGCGAAGTCGTCTACGGCATGCCCTACGACGAGTGGAAGGCCCGGTATCAAAAGGAAGCGAGTGCCGAGCAGAAGGCCCGTTTCGAAGAGGTTACCGGAGAGTCCGCCGGCTGACTCCCGCATAACCCTTGCGCGAGGTCATGCCCGGCTTTTTGCAGGGAGTCCTTCAGTCTCCTCAAGACGCCGCTTGGACTCGGCCCACAGCTCGAGCCACTGCGCCAGCGAAAGCCCGGCCATGTCCAGCTTGCGGGCGCGGATGAGCGCCTCCATACCGGCGAAACGGCGCTCGAAGCGGCGGTTCGCCTCGCGCATGGCATGTTCCGGGTCAATCTCAAGCTTGCGGGCCAGGTTCACCGTAGCCGTCAGCACATCGCCCAGCTCATGAAGGATGGCCTGCCGGTCCGGCGCCGGACCGTTGACCGCCTCGCGCAATTCTTCGATTTCTTCGGCCAGCTTGGCCCAGACCGGATCGATTCCATCCCATTCAAAGCCGACCCGGGCGGCACGCTTCTGCAGCTTCAGAGAGCGGGTCAGACCGGGCAGGCTGCGCGCCACCCCGTCCAGCGCCCCGCCCGCACCCTGCTCGGCCCGCTCGCGCGCCTTGCGGGCCTCCCAGGCCTGTTTGACCGCCGCCTCACCGGACAGCCGCTCCGCCTCATCTCCGAACACGTGCGGATGGCGTCGAATCAACTTGTCCGCCAGCGCATCCATCACGTCATCCAGGTCGAAGGCACCTTGCTCCTCAGCCATTCGGGCGTGGAAGAGCACCTGCAGCAGCAGATCCCCCAACTCGTCCCGCAAACCGGGCAGGTCGCCGTCCTCGATGGCCTCCAGAACCTCGTAGGCCTCTTCCACCGTGTAGGGCGCGATGCTCGCGAAAGTCTGGCGGATATCCCAGGGGCATCCGCTCTCGGGGTCGCGCAGGGCTGCCATCAATGCCCGCAGTCGATCAATGCGGTTCACGGTCTGATCCGACATTTTTGTACCACCATGGCAGAGTCGTCGTTGCATGTCAGGATATCCGGCAGCAAGGATGAACCAGGCGCACCCAAGTCTTCTTTGTTGGCATCAGAATGCCCGTTTCACCCACCCAGGTCGAGAGCAGGGCACCTCGAAAGCGTTCGTGCAGAGATTCCCTTAGGAATCTCTGCACGAAGCCATCCATGGCTTCACGCAGACACGCCCGGGCCGATACACGCTCGGCCCAGGCTCCGCAATTCAATGGCTTGCGCCATTGCGCGGCAGGGCATCCGTGCCCTGCACAGGAAGGTCTGCATTCGTGCAGACCTTCTCTTAAGAACTCGTCGCAGGAAGCAAACCCCTCATGATATAATTTTATACAGGACTTGAGCAAAAATATGACAACCCCATGTATATTGCCCCCCTGTCCACCGAGGAACTGCTTTCTCGCCTGAAGGATGCCTCTGAACCCGCCCAGCATGGCTGGATGCTGTGGGTAGCCGAGGGCAGCGTCGAGTGCCTGCCGAAGTTTCTCGACGGCTGTCGCAACGCCGGGCTCAAAGTGTGCGGCGGGGTCTTTCCGGGCGTGATCGACAAGCACCGGGTGCGCCGGGAAGGGCTCGTGGCGCATCCCCTGCCGGCAGGCAGCACCGTAACGGTGGCCGATGTCCGCTTCGGCCAAGTCTTCTGGAGCAAGCCCCTGCCCCCGGCAGACCATAGGCCCGCAACAGCCATGATTTTGGTGGACTGCCAAGCCTCGGGCATTACGGCGCTGCTTGAACAGACTTTTGACCACTTCGGCAACCGGGTCGGGTATATCGGCGCCGGAAGCGGGTACACCGACCTGGCCCGCAGGCCGTCAATCTTTACCGATCAGGGCCTGCTTGAGGGCGCCGGCCTTCTGATTCACATCCCCCGCCAGCTCAGCACCGGCGTGCGCCACGGCTGGCAACGCCTGGATGGCCCTTTCGTGGCTTCCGACACCCGCGGCAACCTGATTCGGGAGCTTGACTGGCGTCCCGCCGCCGAGGTCTACCGCGAGGCGGTCCTGCGGCACGCCCCGGAACTGGCTGGCAAGCCCCTGTTTCCCCACCAGGTCGCTGCCTTTCCGCTGGTGATCGCTAAGGAGGGCGAGGAAGACATCGTGCGGGATCCGGTCATCCAGACCCGGGCCGGGGAACTGCAAGTCCTGTCAGACGTGCCCCAGCACTCCCTGATGTTTCTGGCACAGGCTGACCGGGCCCGTCTGATCGCCGCCTCTCTGGAATCGGCGGAGGCCGTGGCAACAACCCGGAATGGTGCGCTCGGCTGGGTGATCGAATGCTATTCGCGGACCATCAACCTCGGCCCGGACATCGAGCATGAGCTGGGCGCCGTGCACGCGGTGCTGACTCGCAAGGCCGGGGTGCCGGTCACCGGCGTGCTGGCCCTGGGCGAGATTTCCTCCGACGGACGCCATCCGCCGGAGTTTTACAACAAAACTTTCGTCAGTGCCGTGCTCCATGAGCAGTGAACACGACACCACCCGCCAGCTGCTGGAGCTCTATGAGCATGCGCTTGCCATCGGATCCAGCCTGGATGCACGGCAAACCGCCCGCAACTTCCTGACATCCTTTGTCAAACGGCAGCAGCTGCCGGGCGGCGCCATCTGGTGGCGGGAGCCGAAGACCGCCGACGGCCAACCCGAACGCCTGATCCTGCTGGACGCCTTTCCCCGGAACATGGCCCCGGCTGAACACCTGGATCTGCCACACGCGCTCTGGACGCGGGCGCAGGCAGGGCGGGACAGTCTGGCTGTCCTGCCTGCCGACGAGGCCTGGCCGGATCGGCGCCCGACCAGCGAATATCCCTGGCTGGCGATCCTGACGCTTGGGCGACACGGCCTGCTGACGCTTGCCATGAACCAGGAAAACCAGGTGACCGAGACGCAGGTCCGGCGTTGGCAAGCCCTGCGCGACAAGCTGGCAGTGGCGCTGGAAGGGGCCCGGGCGCACGAGGCGCTCGCCGCCAGCGAGCGGACCATGACAGAATCCAACCAGCAGCTACAGAAGGCCCGGGACACGCTGGAGCTCTATGCCGGCGAGCTGGCGCATACCGAAAGGCGCCTGCGCCGGATCATGGACAACCTGCCTTCGATGTTGTGGGTCAAGCACCGGGACGGGCGCTACATCCTGGCCAACAATGTCTTTCAGAGCCTGCTGGGTATCACGGAGGCGGCGCTGTTCAATCGCCGGGACAGCGAGCTTTTCCCGATCGAACTGGCCCGAGTGCTGGGGCACGGCGAACGCGAGGCACTGAAAACGGGCGAGGCGACGCACGAAACGCTGTCCGTCTCCCTGCCCGGGCAGGAAACCGCCCGCATGCTCGAGATGACCTGGGTTCCGCTGGTCGGCTCGAACGGGGAAATCGGCAGTCTGCTCGGTGTAGCCAATGACGTCACAGAGCATCTTCAACTCGCACGCAGCCTGCGCGAGAGCGAACGCAGACTGAGCCAGCTTGCCCGGACCGTGGATGTCGCCTTCTGGCTGCGAACGCCTGATCGCATCCTGTATGTGAACCCCGCTTACGCGACCATCTGGGGCGAGACGACCCGCAGCCTGATTCGCCAGCCCGACCAGTTTCTGGCCGCCGTGCTGCCCGACGACCGGGAGCGGGTAGCTGATGCCGTAACCCGCCTTCGACGCAACCGGGAAAACTTCGACGAGACCTTCCGAATCCGGCGTCCTGATGGCCAGATCCGTTGGGTTCACGCTCGCGCCCAGCCAGTGGGGGAAACCCAGGGTGAACTGCTGACCGCCGGCACGGCCTCGGATATCACCCGCGAGAAACAAACCGAACAGCGGCTGAGAGCGCAGACCGAACAGCTTCAGACGCTGTTTGACGTGATCCCAGTGGGTATCACCCTGGTCAACGAGCGATCCGAGATCATCGACTGCAACGCGGCGGCAGAGAAAATCCTGGGCCTGAGCAAGGCCGAACACACCCAGCGACGAATCATCGAGGCAGACTGGACGCTGATGCGCCCGGATGGCAGCCCGATGCCTGCCGAGGAAATCCCGGCCATTCGCGCGATGCAAACGGGCCGGCCGGTTCAGGATGTCGAGATGCTGCTGGACACGCCGCGGGGTCGGGTTTTTCTGTCGGTCAATGCCACTCCGGTGGAAAACCAGCACTTCCGGGTTTTGGTTTCCTACGTGGACATCACGAGTCGGCGCCGCGACGAACAGCGCCTGCGCATGGCGGCCAGCGTGTTCTCACACGCCCGGGAGGGAATCCTGATTACCCTGCCGGACAGCACCATTGTGGATGCAAACCAGGCCTTCGAACAGATCACAGGCTACAGCCGAGACGAAGTGATCGGCCGCACGCCGGCCCTTCTGCAGTCCGGCTACCAGGGCGATGAATTCTATGCCGGCATGTGGCGCCAGCTTGTCGAGGACGGCTACTGGCACGGCGAAATCCGCAACCGCAAGAAAGACGGCGAGGTATACCTCGAATCGCTGACCATCAGCGCGGTCAACGATGAGCGGGGCGAGGTGCAGCACTATGTCGCGCTGTTCTCCGATATCACGCTGCAGCGCCATCTGCAGGAAGAGCGGATTCACAATGCGGCCCACTACGATCCGCTGACGGGCCTGGCCAACCGAAGCCTGCTGGATGACCGGCTGCACCAGGCGATCGTTCAGGCCCGGCGCAACGGGCAGGAACTGATGGTCGCCCACCTGGACATCGACAAGTTCAGCCGCCTGAACGAAATCCACGGCCACGACGCCGGTGACGCGATCCTGCTCGAAGTCGCCCGGCGGGTGCAATCGGTGATGCGCGAGACCGACACGCTGGCCCGCCTGGGCGGCGATGACCTGATTCTGGTACTGGGCGGACTGGGCAGCCTGCTGGATGGCCAGCAGGTGGTCGACCGTGCCCTGAACGAAATCGAGAAGCCCGTCGAGATCGGGGAACTGAGTCTGCAGGTCACGGCCAGCGTCGGCATTGCCACCTATCCGCAGGACCAGGATGCCAGCGACGCCGACCAGCTGCTGCGACAGGCGGACCAGGCCATGTACGAGGCCAAGCTGGACCCGACCAAGCGGTATCACGTGTTCGATGTGGCGCACGACCAGGTAGTCCGCAGCCACCAGGAGCTGCTGGCACGGCTGGGCCAGGCCCTGGAGAACAATGAACTGCGCCTGCACTACCAGCCCAAGGTCAACATGCGCAGCGGCGAGATCATCGGTGTCGAGTCGCTGATCCGCTGGCAACATCCGGACCGAGGCCTGCTCGGGCCGGCCGCTTTCATTCCCTCGATCGAGAATCACCCGCTGGACGAGGCCATCGGGGACTGGGTGATCCGCCGCGGGCTGGAGCAGTTGCTGATCTGGCACGAAACCGGGCTGGACCTGTCGCTCAGCGTCAATGTCTCCACGCGGCAGCTCCAGTCGCCGGACTTTGCGCTACGACTGGGCAGGATTCTTGAGGAATACCCGCAATGGTGCCGAAGCCGGCTGGAAATCGAGGTACTCGAATCCGGGGTCATGCTCGACATTCAGAACGCGGCCGAGGTCATGAAGCGCTGCGATGCCCTGGGTGTGCGATTCGCCCTGGACGACTTCGGCACCGGGTACTCGTCTTTGACCTACCTCAAGCGACTGCCGGCGAAGATCGTCAAGATCGACCAGAGCTTCGTTCGTCACGTGGAAGACGACCCCTCCGACGTGGCGATTCTCGAAACCATCGTGCATCTGAGCGAGGCATTTTCACGCACCCTGATCGCCGAAGGGGTCGAAGAAGCGCTGCACGGGCAAATCCTGCTGATGCTCGGCTGCGAGTGCGCCCAGGGTTACGGCATTGCGCGTCCGATGGATGCGGCCCGGTTCCCCGAATGGGCGCGCAGCTGGTCCGTACCTGCCGTCTGGCGTGACGTCCCCTGCCTGAGCCGGGATCGAGCCCCGTTGTTGCGCGGCTGGATCGCCCTGCGGCGCTGGCAACGCCAAACCGCGCACGCCCTGGCCGAGGGAGGCAAGCGGCCCACGGTTGCCGGGCTGGCCCGCGCCCTGACGGACTTGCAGGCGCATCTGGTGTTTCTGGAAGATCGTGCACCCCTGGATGCAATCATCAGTCGGATCGGTGCGTTGCTCGACCAGCCACAGGATGGTGGTGCGGGAACTCTGGCTCTGCAACAGTCCATCAGCGAGCAGGTTGGCGCACTGTGCGACGCCCTGTTCCAGCGGTTGTTGCGGGCAGGATAGCCACGGCTGCCTCGCCCGTTGCCGCGCCGCCCCGGACCTGTGCTAGAATCGCGACCTTGATGCAACGGGCAGCCATTGGCGCCCCATTCCACCCCAGGCACGATGCACGCAGCGATCAGTCCACCTTAGCGCCCCTACCTGCCGGTCACGGGCAGCACCGCCCGACCCATCTTGGCCGTCGCCCGGAGCACTGCGCGCGCCCGGCGAGCGGCGCCGCAATCCGCGGCAGTCATCAGGCGGAAAATCTTCCGCTTCATCATAAGCCCCTCGCCATTGGCCCCGGACCGCACAGCCGGCATCAACGCCGACCCCGAGCCCGGCTCACGTCCGTTGGGGAAACGCTGCACAAATCCATCCATGGATTTGTCGGCTGACGACAGCTGTAAGGAAACTCTGCACGAAGCCATCCATGGCTTCATGCAGACACACCCGGGCCGATACATGCTCGGCCCGGGCTCCGCAATTCAATGGCTTACGCCATTGAGCGTTGGGGCATCCATGCCCCAATCGGGAATCTCTGCATTCGTGCAGAGATTCCCTAACGCGTCAGATGGCGTTCACACCCAGGCCATGCTCCGCAATTCAATGGCTTGCGCCATTATGCGGCAGGGCGTCCGAGACCGGCACGGGAAGGTCTGCATTCGTGCAGACCTTCCTTGGGGAAAGAACACGATCAACGACCGAACATTCCGACAGAGAGTAGAAATGAACTGGTATCGATACCGACAGGAGTGGTTTTCCAATATCCGGGGCGACACGCTGTCCGGCCTGGTGGTGGCCCTGGCACTGATCCCGGAGGCCATCGCTTTCTCGATCATCGCCGGGTTGGACCCCAAGGTGGGCCTCTACGCCTCGGTCGCCATTGCCATCATGATTGCCTTCACCGGGGCTCGTCCCGGGATGATCTCCGCGGCCACGGCGGCCACGGCCCTGCTCATGGTCACCCTGGTGGCCGATCACGGACTGGAATACCTGCTGGCAGCCACGATTTTGGCCGGGGTGCTCCAGATCGTGGCCGGCTACATTCGGCTGGACCGGCTGATGCGATTCATTTCCAACTCGGTCATGACCGGCTTCGTGAATGCGCTCGCTATCCTGATCTTCATGGCGCAGCTTCCCGAGCTGACCGGCGTCACCTGGCATGTCTACGCGCTGGTCGCGCTGGGGCTGGCGATCATCTACCTGTTCCCCTACCTGACCAAGTCCGTGCCCTCCCCTCTGGTGACCATCGTGGTGCTGACGCTGATCGCCTGGCTGATCGACCTGGACGTGCGCACCGTCAGTGACATGGGCGAGCTGCCGGATACCCTGCCGGTCTTCCTGCTGCCGGACATTCCGCTGAATCTCGAAACACTGATGATCATCCTGCCCTACTCGGCCGCCATTGCCGCCGTGGGCCTGATCGAATCCCTGATGACCCAGAACCTGCTGGACGACATGACCGACACGCGCACCAGCAAGGCACAGGAGTGCAAGGGGCAGGGCATTTCCAACATCACTGCCGGCTGCTTTGGCGGGATGGCGGGCTGCGCGATGGTCGGCCAGTCGGTAATCAACATCAAGTCCGGCGGGCGGGGCCGGCTCTCGGCCTTTCTCGCCGGTGTTTTTTTGCTGATCCTGGTGGTGTTCCTTGAGCCGCTGATTGCCGTCGTGCCCATGGCCGCCTTGGTCGCCGTGATGATCATGGTGTCCATCGGGACCTTCAGCTGGAGCTCGATCCGGGACCTGAAGAAACACCCGCTCAGCACCAATGTGGTGATGGTCATGACGGTGATCGTCACGGTTGCCACCCACAACCTGGCCTACGGCGTGCTGACCGGCGTGCTCCTGGCAGCCATGTTCTTCGCCAACAAGATCGGGCAGTACATGGTCGTGCGTTCCGATCGTGACGAGCATCCCGCCCAGGAAGGCCATCAGCGCCGCTACGAAGTCATCGGCCAGGTATTCTTTGCCTCCACCGAGAAATTCATGGCGTCCTTTGACTACAAGGAAGACTTGGATAAGGTCATTATCGACCTGTCCAAGGCGCATTTCTGGGACATCACTGCGGTGACAGCGCTCGACAAGGTCGTGATCAACTTCCGGCGGGAGGGGATCGAGGTGATTGTCGAGGGCATGAACGAAGCCACGGCCACCATCGTCGACAAGCACGCGGTGCACGACAAGCCCGACGCCGCAGAAAAACTCATGGGCGGCCACTGAGGGAGGAGTACGGACCATGACAGAACAGACACCGCAGGTCTATGCCTGCATCGACGGCTCCCGGTCGACACCGGCCGTGAGCGAATACGCAATCTGGGCATCGACCTCCCTGGGCGCGCCGCTCACGTTCCTGCACGTGATCAACAATCCGCACGCCCCGACCGAGACGGACCTGTCCGGCAACATGGGCCTGGGCACGCGCGAGAAACTGCTGGAACAGATGGTCGAGCTTGAAGAGCAGCGCGGCAAGCTCGAACGCGAGCGCGGACGCGGCCTTCTGGCGGAGGTCAGCCAGCTGGCGCGCGATCGCGGCGTGGCAAAACCTGGTGAACTGCTGCGCAATGGCAACGTCACCGAGGTGATCCTGGAACTGGAGGAAAACACCCGGCTGCTGGTTCTGGGCAAGCAGGGGAAGGACGGCGAGATGGTATCGCTGCACGTGGGCAGCCATCTGGAAAGCATCCTCAGGATGATCCACAAGCCCGTGCTGATTACGCCGCTGGAGTTTACCCGGCCCGAGTCGTTCCTGATTGCCTATGACGGCAGCCCGACAGCCTACAAGCTGGTTGAACGGGTCGCCCAGAGTCCCTTTGTGAAGGGCCTCCCGGTGCATGTGCTGATGATCGGCGACGACGAGCAGCGCAACTGGGAGAAGCTGCACTCGGCCCGGACAGAACTGGCCAAGAACGGCTTTGAGGTGACGGTGGCCATCCGCCCGGGCAAGGTCGACGAGGCCATCTCGCTGTATATCGAGGAAAAGGGCATCGACCTTTTGGCGATGGGGGCCTACGGACACAGCCGCATCCGCCAGCTGGTCCTGGGGAGCACTACCACCAAGATGATCATGAAGGCGCAGGTGCCACTGCTCGTGCTGCGCTGATCGACCGCCCTTCCCCCGGCGCGTTTTCCCAAGAGGCAATCGAGAAGATGGACCCGGCAACTACAGCCTGGCTGGCGCTGCTCTCCGGCGCGGGGCTGATCGGGCTGGTTTTCGGCCTGTTCGCCGCGGCTACGCGCTATTGCAACATGGGCGCGATCGCTGACTGGGTGAACATGGGAGATACCGGCCGCTTCCGTGCCTGGCTGCTCTCCATCGCCGTCGCGGCAGCCGGGGTCGCCATCCTGGAGTTTTCCGGCTGGCTGAGCCTGGACGAAACCCGCGCCGGCTACCGGATGGCGGAGTTTCCCATCCTGCGCTACCTGCTGGGCGGGCTGACCTTCGGGGTCGGGATGGTCCTTGCCGGCGGCTGCACCACCCGGACCCTGGTGCGCATTGGCAGCGGCAACCTTCAGGCGGTTTTGGTGTACTTGCTGGTCGGCCTGACGGCGGCCGGTCTGCTTTACCTGCCCGGGGTGCGGATCTGGACCGAGCAGGCACTGCACTGGCCGGGCTGGAGCTTTCAGGGGCTTGGACTGCCCGGCCAGGATCTGGGGACACTGGCCAGCGCCCTGCCGACTACGCTGCCGCTGGCCGCCCTGAGGCTGGGCGCCACGGCCCTGATGGTCGCGCTACTGGCCTGGCTGATCTGGCGCCTGAGCCGAGGTCAAGCCATGCGTCCGCGTGATCAGGTCGGTGGACTCACCATCGGGCTGGCCGTGATCGCCGGCTGGGCCTTGACCGCCAGTCCCGCCGGCACCGCACTGATGACCGAGGCCACCGCCGCCTTCACGCCACCAGCCGGTACCGGGGCGCAGTCACTGACCTTTGTGGCCCCGGCAGCCGAGCTGCTGCGCTTTGGCACCTCGCCGAGCCTGGCACTGCTGACGTTCGGCCTGGCGGCCATGCTCGGCGTCATCCTGGGCTCCGGGCTCTGGTTTGTCTACCGGGGCCAATGGCGTTGGCAAGGATTTGGAAACCGGAGCGAATGGATTCGCCAAGGGGTCGGGGCCGTCCTGATGGGCGCCGGTGGGGTCGTGGCCATGGGCTGCAGCGTGGGTCAGGGCATTACCGGCGTGTCGACACTCGCCCTGGGCAGCCTGACCGCCCTGGCCGGCATGATGCTGGGCAGCTTTCTGGCCCTGAAGGTGCTTTTCTACCGGGTGGTCTACCCGGATGCCGGGTTGCCGACCGTATTTCTGGCGCTGGCGACCGACGTGAAACTTCGCCCGGCAAGCCAACATCCGCTGGCCGGGGATATCACCCCGGAACGACGTCCGCGCAGCTGCCGAGACTGATCCGCTCCGCGCAGGTCACATGCTCTCGTATTCGAGGAAGGCACGGTTCATGTTGGGGCCGTGCCAGCTCTCATAGTGCTCCAGGTGCATGAATTCCGGGCGCTCTCGGTGGGCATCCATGACATCCGACAGAGCCTCGAAGTTGCGGGCCGACTCGCCCACCACCTCGACCAAAAAGTCATAATAGGCGAGGGTGTCGCGCTCGACCCGCGCCATGTCACTGACCTGCCCATGCCCGGGCACCACGTACTCGGGATCAAGCGCACGCAATCGCTGGCCCGCAGCATGGGCATTGGCAACGCTGGACCAGGGATGAACCCCGAGCATCCGGTCGACGTACACAAGATCCCCGGTAAAGACGACGTCCTGACGCGGCAGGTAGAGCATGGCATCCCCGGGAAAGTGGGCGTCGGTCAGGCTCAGCACGAGGGCCTCGCCACCCAGCGTGATCTCGGTCTCGGCGCCCGCAAGGGCCCGGTCGGCGTAGGCTGGCACCGTCCCCTCCAGCCGCTCGCCCAGGGCCTCGGCGAGGCGGCCTTCCATGAGCTGGTCGGCAAAACGCTTCTGGGCGGCCACCGTCTGTTCAAAGGCGATCACTTCGGCGCCCTGCTCAAGAAAGTAGTCATTGCCCAGCCAGCGGTGATCCTGCACCCCGAGGTTGATCACCCATCGGATCGGCTGGTCGGTCACCTGTGCCACGGCGTCACGGATCAGTGGCCCGCTGAAACGGCTCGGCCCCGAGTCGACCAGGATGACGCCGGACTCGGTGACCACAAACCCGTAGTTGGCATTCATGCCGTGGTTTTCGAAGGTCCGTGCGTCGGTCGGCCCGATAATCGCGTAGACATTGTCCACGACCTGCTCCGGCTGCGGGATGTAGGTTTGCCCGGCCAGTACCGGCATGGAACACAGCGACAGGATCAGCATCAGAAAACGCATTCGAAAACCTCGTGTCAAATATGCGTGGAACGCTTTCCGCGCCAGTGCGCGGCTGGCCGGCGCGGGCGAATCACAATGCAATGGCTCCTGCCACGCGTCTAATGGCAGGACATCCACCTTCGCGCTTCGCGCATCGAACCAGGCATCAAGTCCGGGTCCGTGACAGCCTCATGCTACCGAAAATCCGGATACCCGGATAAATGATATCGGCAAAAGCCCCGGAAAGGGTCATGAAAGGTGCCCTGCCGCGAGCGCCCCCCATGCCGGTCGGCAGTTTCCCGTTATCGGAGCGGCCTGCTCGACCAGTCACTGCCACCCCGCCCGCGCTGGCCCGAGCGCAGCCGCGAGGCGAAGCCGAAAAAATGTTCTGGCAGGACCCGGGCCTGCGCGCAGGGCTCAGAAGGGAATGTCGTCGTCGCCCAACGCGTCGCCTGCCGGCTCCTGCCGAGGCTGCGGGTTGCGCGCAGGGGCCGGCCGGGACTGACCGCCAGCCGGGCCGCCTGAGGAGCGCGGCGTCTGGTCGTACTCGTTGTAACCCCCGCCGTAGACCGCATCCTGGCTGCCCATGCCGCCACCGCCACCACCGCCGCGGCCGCCGAGCATCTGCATTTCATTGGCCACGATCTCGGTGGTGTAGCGGTCCTGGCCGTCCTGCCCCTGCCACTTGCGCGTTCTCAGCGAGCCCTCGATATAGACCTGACTGCCCTTGCGCAGATACTCGCCGGCGATTTCGGCCAGCCGATTGAAAAACACCACGCGGTGCCATTCGGTCCGCTCCTGCTGCTCGCCGGTGTTCTTGTCTTTCCACTGCTCGCTGGTGGCCACCCGGATATTGGTGACTTGCCCACCGCTGGGCATGTAGCGCACCTCCGGGTCGACCCCGAGGTTGCCCACCAGAATGACCTTGTTGATGCCTCGTGCCATGTTTTATCACTCCTGAAATAACCCGCCGGACCGACCAACCCGGTCGCTGCCTGAGCGTGGAAGGGAACCCCTGCACGATTGCCTCAGATTCCCCATTGGGGCAGGGATGCCCCGACGCACAATGGCAAAAGCCATTGAATTTCGCAGCCCGGGTCGCACCTGTTCCGCCCCGGGCGTGACTGAGCGCGGGTTTCGCCAACTGACGCGTTTAACCGGCGCCAGCCCGCAAAGCCTTGGATGGCCTTGTGCAGCGTGTCCAGAGGGAACCACCCCGGCCGAATGCCGTCCACGGATTGCCACTGGATTCCGGAAAGCATGCCAGGGCCGGTCAATGTGACCGCTAGTGTACTATAAGGAAGGCTCGCGGAAAGGCGGCCCTTCCCGCACAGGGCTTCGGACGCGTTGCCCCAAGACACCGCAACTCATTGATTCTCATCGCACGAGCAGGGTATGCACCGAGCCATGCCTTGCCACGCCGAGCCCGGGGTGGCGTTCCGCAGCACCGATACCTTGCCGCCCCCTGAGACATGCAACACCAATCACGCAGGACACCGCGCTCGCATGGCTGATCCTTTCATCCGAATCCGGGGTGCCCGGACTCACAATCTCAAGAACATCGACCTGGACCTGCCGCGTGACGCGCTGATCGTCATTACCGGCCTGTCCGGTTCTGGCAAGTCGTCGCTGGCCTTCGACACCCTGTTCGCCGAGGGGCAGCGGCGCTACGTGGAATCACTCTCGTCCTACGCGCGACAGTTCCTGTCCATGATGGACAAGCCGGACGTGGACCACATCGAGGGCCTGTCACCGGCCATTTCCATCGAGCAGAAAACCACTTCGCACAATCCCCGCTCGACCGTCGGTACGGTGACCGAGATCTACGACTACCTGCGACTGCTCTATGCCCGCGCCGGCATCCCGCGCTGCCCCGAACACGGTGAGGCGCTGATTGCACAGACGGTCTCGCAGATGGTGGACCAGGTGCTGTCGCTGGAGGAAGGCAGCCGCTGGCTGCTGCTGGCGCCGGTGATCGAAAATCGCAAGGGTGAACATCTCAAGCGTCTGGACGAGTGGCGGGCGCAGGGTTTTCTGCGAGTCCGGATCAACGGCACGGTATACGAGCTGGACGAAGCACCGTCCCTGGATGCCAAGAAGAAAAATACCGTCGAGGTGGTGGTGGACCGCTTCAAGGTCCGGGACGATCTGCGCCTGAGGCTGGCCGAATCTTTCGAGACCGCGCTGAAGCTGGCGGACGGCCGTGCCCGCGTGGTCCGCATGGACGATGGCGAGGCGCTGGAATTCTCGGCCCGGCATGCCTGCCCTGTCTGCGGCTACTCGCTGGGCGAACTGGAACCGCGGCTGTTTTCCTTCAACAACCCCAGCGGCGCCTGTCCGTCCTGTGACGGCCTGGGCGTTCGGCAGTTCTTTGACCCGAACAAGGTGGTCCTCCACCCGCAGATGTCACTGGCCGGCGGGGCAATCCGCGGCTGGGACCGCCGCAATGCGTACTACTTCAACCTGATCACGTCGCTGGCAAACCATTACGGTTTCGACCCGGAAACACCCTGGCAGGAGCTTCCCGGCCGGGTCCGGCAGATCGTGCTCTACGGCAGCGGCAAGGAGCGCATCCACTTCACCTATGTGGGCGACCGCGGCCGCAAGCAGCTACGTGAACACGCCTGGGAGGGCGTCATCCCCAACATGGAGCGTCGCTACCGCGAAACCGAATCGCTGGCAGTGCGCGAGGAGCTGTCCAAGTATGTCTCCGAACAGCACTGCCCGAGTTGCGACGGCACCCGCCTGAACGAGGGGGCGCGCAACGTGTTTATCGACGACCGTTCCCTGCCGGATCTGGTGCGCCTGCCCATCGACCAGGCTGCCGGATTCTTCGACCAGCTTGCCCTGACGGGGGCGCGGGGCGAGATCGCTGAGCGCATCGTGCGTGAAATCGCCGCCCGGCTGGGCTTTCTCGTCAACGTCGGCCTCGACTACCTCTCGCTGGACCGGTCCGCGGAGACCCTGTCCGGCGGCGAGGCCCAGCGCATCCGGCTGGCCTCGCAGATCGGCTCCGGGCTGGTGGGCGTCAATTACATCCTGGATGAGCCTTCCATTGGCCTGCACCAGCGCGACAACGACCGGCTGCTCGGTACCCTGACCTACCTGCGCGACCTGGGGAACACGGTGATCGTGGTCGAACACGACGAGGATGCAATCCGAACGGCCGATCACGTGGTGGACATTGGCCCCGGCGCCGGCGTGCATGGCGGACAGGTTGTGGCCACGGGCACGCCGGACCAGATCGCCGCCCACCCGGACTCGCTGACCGGCGCCTACCTCTGCGGCCGCGAGAAAATCGAGGTACCTCAAACCCGCACGGCGCCGGACCCGGACCGGATGTTCCGGCTGTACGGGGCTGGCGGAAACAACCTGCAGGGCGACACCCTGGAGTTGCCGGTCGGCCTGCTGGTCTGCGTGACCGGCGTTTCCGGCTCCGGCAAGTCGACCCTGATCAACGACACCCTCTACCGGCTGACCGCCCGGGAACTGAACGGCGCGACCACGGCGCCGGCGCCCTGCGACCGCTACTCGGGCATGGAGCTGTTCGACAAGGTCATCGACATCGACCAGTCCCCGATCGGGCGGACGCCACGCTCCAACCCGGCCACCTATACCGGCCTGTTCACGCCGATCCGGGAACTGTTTGCCGGCACGCCGGAGGCCCGCTCGCGCGGCTACCAGCCGGGGCGGTTCTCCTTCAACGTCAAGGGCGGGCGCTGCGAAGCCTGCCAGGGGGACGGGGTGATCAAGGTCGAGATGCACTTCCTTCCCGACGTCTACGTGCCCTGCGATGTCTGTCACGGAGCGCGCTACAACCGCGAAACCCTGGACATACGCTACAAGGGCAAGACCATCAGCGACGTGCTGAACATGACCGTCGAGGATGCCGTAACCTTTTTCGATGCCGTTCCCACCGTCCATCGAAAGCTTGAAACCCTGATGGAGGTGGGGCTGAGCTATCTGCGGCTGGGCCAGAACGCCACCACGCTTTCCGGCGGCGAGGCCCAGCGGGTGAAGCTTGCCCGGGAGCTGTCCAAGCGAGACACCGGCAAGACCCTGTACATCCTGGACGAGCCGACCACCGGCCTGCACTTCGCGGACGTGAAGCAACTGCTCGCCGTGTTGCACGCCCTGCGTGACCATGGCAACACCGTGGTGGTGATCGAGCACAACCTGGACGTCATCAAGACGGCCGACTGGATCATTGACCTGGGCCCGGAGGGTGGCAACGGCGGCGGCCGGATCATTGCCACCGGCACGCCGGAGCAGGTAGCCGACAATCCCGTGTCCCACACGGGGCGCTATCTCAAGCGCCTGCTGCCGGAGCCCGTCGACGCCACAGACTGATTACGGCCAGTGCAGATGCCTGCGAGAGCAGGCCAAGGAAGCTCTGCACAAAGCCATCCCTGGCTTTGTGAGCTTGCGCCAGCTAAATGCGTAAGCTGGCGGAGCCAGCGTTCGCGCCCGGGACATGCTCGGCAATTCAATGGCTTGCGCCATTGTGCGGCAGGATCAGTCCACGCCATTCTGAAGCTGCGCCAGCGCCGCAAGCAGATCGTCCACGTCCTGCGGGGCTTGTCCCGCACTGAGCGTTACCCGCAACCGCGCCGTACCCTCCGGGACAGTCGGCGGACGAATGGCCGGGACCAGAAACCCGCGCGCCCGAAGCGCCCCGGACCAGGCCAGCGCCCTTTCCGGGCTGCCAAGCAACACTGGCTGGATGGGCGTTTCACTGGGCATCAGCGAGAGCCCGATCCCGGCAGCGCCAGCCCGAAAGCGTGCTACCAGTGTAGCCAGGTGGTCCCGTCGCCTGTCCCCCTCCTCTCCACGCAGGAGATTCAGAGCCGCCAGCGTGGCATGAGCCAGCGCCGGCGGCTGGGCGGTGGTGTAAACGTAGGGTCGGCCGAACTGGATCAAGGCCTCGATCAGGCGCGAGGAGCCGGCTACAAAGGCCCCGGCTGTCCCGAAAGCCTTGCCGAGTGTGCCGATCACGACCGGCACGCGATTCGGCGCGAGGCCAAAATGATCCACCGTGCCGCGCCCGGACCGCCCCAGCACGCCAAAGCCGTGCGCGTCATCCACCACAAGCCAGGCATCATGACGCACGGCAAGATCAGCCAGGTCGCGCAGCGGGGCCAGGTCGCCGTCCATGCTGAACACGCCATCAGTCACGATCAATCGTGCGCCGGATTGCCCCTCGGCCTGCGCGAGACGCTCGGCCAGGTGATCGGTGTCTGCATGACGGTAGCGGAACACCCGGGCACCACACGCCTGACCGGCATCGATCAGCGAGGCGTGGTTCCAGCGGTCCTGAAAGACCCGGTCATGGCGGCCGGCGAGGACCGCCAATACCGCCAGGTTGGCCATGTATCCGGTCGAAAACAGCAGCGCGCGCTCGCGCCCGGTGAATTCGGCCAGCGCCCGCTCAAGCACCTCGTGCGCAGTGAAGTGGCCATTGACCAGGTGGGCCGCACCGGCCCCGACCCCGTGACGATGCACACCCTCGACCAGTGCCTCGCGCAGGAGCGGGTGACTGGCCAGCCCCAGATAGTCATTCGCGCAGAAGGCGCGCAGGGACTGCCCGTCAACCGTCTGCCGCGGGCCCTGCACGTCCGACACCACCTGAGGTTCACGCCAGAGCCCCTGCGCCCGGCGCCTGGCCAGACGCTCGCCGAGCACCTGTTCCAACGATGACATGTCACCTCCCCTGTCGCGTCCTGTGGTAGCTTTGGGAATCTCTGTACAAGGCCATCCTTGGCTTTGTGGGCTGGCGCCAGCTTAACGCGTCAGCTGGCGGAACCCGCGTTCACGCCCGGACCATGCTCCGCAATTCAATGGCTTGCGCCATTGTGCGGCAGGGCATCCATGCCCTGCACGGGAAGGTCTGCATTCGTGCAGACCTTCCTTTGAAAACTCTCCACTAAGTACGCCGATTATGCGCCTGCCGGTCAATATCTTTCTCTGGACGCTCACGGCCACCCTGCTGCCGGTACTGGCGCTGGTCTGGGGGGTCACGGACTACAGTCAGCAGCGCTTCCAGGAAGAAGTCGACCGCGAAGCCCACGACAACGTCTCGGCCATTGTGGTCGAGCTGGAAAACCGGCTGCGGTATGAACAAGAAGTGCTCGGCGGCATTGCACGGGCACCGGCCACGCAGTCGATGCTCCAGGCACTTGAAGCCTCAGCCCAGGGCTTCCGCCATCCGGAAATGACTTCGCTGCGCATCCGGCTCAATGCCTTTCTGGCCGAGCTGCAGCGAAGCATCCCTGGCCTGGGTTCTCTGCGCGTGATGGACTCGGGCGGCAATACCGTTGCCAAGACCACCCTTGGCCGGGTCTCGCCGCCGATATTCGACAGCCTGGGGACCATCAGCTATGTCGAGGAGGAACTGGACGACCAGGCGCTGGTGGACCTGCTGGATGCCCTGCCCTCCGGCGAGGTCAGCTACCTTCTGCTGCCGCCCTCGCGCTGGGAGCTCAGCACCGGCCAGGTGCCCACCATGCACTATGCGGTGCTGCCCCTGGAGGATGGCGCCGAAAAGCGTGTCGGCTATGTTGTGCTGAACACCTTCGGGGAGTTTTTGGACCGCATCCTGATGATGACCCCGAAAACCCGCGGCGGCACCATGCTGATTGCCGAGCATGGCAGCCTGATCGACGAGCGCGAGGGACTGGTTCTCTACGACGACCTCGGCGGGCAGCAGTTTGCCGCGCCGCTGGCGCCGGGCAGCCGCCAGTACGCCCAGCAGATTGACGACGGCCGCTTCTGGTCGGATGTGCGGCGCAACAGCAACGGGATCTATCCGACCGAGGACGGCAAGTACCGCATTTACTACCAGCTTTACCACCCTTATCCAAACAGCCTCACGGGCTGGGTGGTCGCCTTGCGCCTGCCGGCACAGACCGTCAGCGCCCCCTACACGGACATCCGCAACAGCCTGTACGTCTACGCACTGCTGGCGCTGCTGATCAGCCTGATGCTGGCGGGGCTGGGCGCGCGCTATTTTTCGCGTCCCATCGTGCGCCTGGGCGAGGCGCTGAAAGCCTATGCGGACGGGCGACGCGCCTTTCGCCTGCAGTCCCGGTCGCAAACCCATGAGCTGCGCGAGCTTGAACAGGCTTTCGATTACATGGCGCAGCGACTCGACGAGGAAGAGCGGCGCCGGCAGAGCGCGGAACGCCGGGCCCTGCAGCAGGCGAAACTGGCCAGCGTGGGGGAAATGGCCGCCGGGATCGGTCACGAGATCAACAATCCGCTGAACAACGTGCTGTCGCTCACGCGCCTGATCGACCGCCAGCTGCCGGAAGACGCCGAAACCCTGCGCCAGGACGTGCAGGCGCTGCGTGAAGAAGCGCTCCGGGTTTCCCAGATCGTCCGGGGCGTGATGAACTTTGCCCGGCAACTGCCACCGGCCCACGAATCCATTCGGCTTGGCGACTGGCTGACGGCAGTGCTCGAAAGGCTGCACCCCGAGGCCATGGAAGCAGATGTCTGGCTTGAGGCCGAGCCCTTCGACCCGAACTGCAGCCTGGAAGCCGACTCCGGCCAGATCGAGCAAGTGCTGACCAACCTGATTCGAAACGCGCTGCAGGCCACGCCGCCTGAAGGGCGGGTCACCGTCCGCGCGCACTGCAGCGAAACCACCTTCGATTGCGTGATCATCGACGAGGGTGACGGAATCCCGGAGGAGAACCTCAGACGGATCTACGACCCATTCTTCACCACCAAGGATGTCAATGGCGGGACGGGGCTGGGCCTTTCGATCAGCCTGGGAATCGTTCACTATCACGGCGGAACGCTGGAGGTAATGAACCGGTCGGAAGGCGAAGGCACGGTGGCGAGGCTTTCCCTGCCGCGTCGCCGTTCGCCGCCGCGGTTCAACTGAAGGAAACCCTGCACAAGACCATCCGTGACATGATGCAGGGACGCAAGCCTCCTTCTACTTCCCCCTCAGGATGCAGGCATGACCGAACAACACTCAGCCAGTATCGTCTTTGTGGACGACGAACCCCGCGCCGGGGATCTGTTCGCCCGATTCGCCCGGTCCGAAGGCCTGACCGTCCACAGTTTTCGCAATCCGCTTCAGGCCTTGGAGCACATCGATGCGCAGGGTGCCGACCTGGTTATCTCGGACCTGAAAATGCCCGACATGACTGGCCTGGAACTACTGCGCAACGTCAAGGCCCGGCAGCCCGAACTGCCCTTCGTGATGATTACGGGCTATTCGACGCTGGACGATGCCATCGAGGCCCTGCGCCTGGGCGCTGCGGATTTCATCAAGAAGCCCTACGAGCCGGAGGACCTGATCCGGCTTGCCGGCGAGATTCTCGATCGTGCCGACGACGCCACGGCCAGCGATGCACCACCGCCAGACGGGCCGGGCCAGGCCATTCTCGGTGAGTCACCGGCGATCGGCATGGTCTACCGGATCATTGACAAGATCGCGGACGTGCGGATCAACGTCATGATCGAGGGCGAGTCCGGCAGCGGCAAGGAGCTGGCGGCAAAAGCCGTGCACGAGCGCTCGCAGTTCGCGGATACGCCATTCATTGTGATCGACTGCGGGGCCCTGACCGACACCCTGCTCGAATCGGAACTGTTCGGACACGAAAAGGGCGCGTTCACCGGCGCGGCGACCACCAAGCCCGGCCTGCTTGAGGTGGCCAGTGGCGGCACGGTGTTTCTCGACGAGATCGGGAATATCTCGGACAACATGCAGGTCAAGCTGCTGCGCGTCATCCAGGAGCAGCAGGTCACGCGGGTCGGCGGGGTCAAGCCGATTGACATCGACGTGCGCTTTATCGTCGCCAGCAACCGGGCGCTTGCCAAGATGGTCGAGGCCGGCGAGTTCCGCCACGATCTTTACCACCGGCTGAATGTGGTCCGCATCCGGATGCCGCCGCTGCGCGAACGCCGGGAGGACATCCCCGCTCTGGCCCGGCATTTTCTGAACAGCTTTGCCCGGCGCTATCACCGGGATGTCCACGATTTCGACGAAGAGGCCATGCGACGGCTGGTGCACTACGCCTGGCCGGGCAATGTGCGTGAGCTCAAGAACCTGGTCGAGCGCCTGGTGGCCCTTGCAGACGGCCCCCTGCTCAACCTGGAAGCCTCGCCGGACGGCATGCAGGACGCCATGCCCGGTGCGGCCATGACCGCCGCCCCCGACAGCGACCTGCCGCTGGACCATGACCTGCCAACCCTTGAGGTACTCGAACGCCGCTACATCGAGAAGGTGCTGGCGCTTCAGGAAGGCAACCGCGAGCGCACCGCCCGCACGCTGGGCATCAACAAGTCCACGCTCTGGCGCAAGCTGCAAAGCTGGGAGCAGGAGCGGTAGATCAATCCGCTCCAGCAAATCGCAACCCCCTCCGCATCAAGTTGCAAACTGCAACCTGCAATTGACACCGCGATTCGCGCAACCCCTTGTTTTTCATAAGTAGTGCAGTTTGGCACGGGCCATGCATCCATGTATGGCCGTGGTGTTCCACTGATAACAGGAGTAAGACCCATGCAAACCAACCGTCGTGTATTTCTGAAAGGCAGCCTGGCTGCCAGCGCAGTCGGCGTTGCCGTCGGTGCAGGCCTTCTGACCCCGCGCGCCGTACTGGCCGAGTGGCCGGAAGCGGCTTTCAAGGCCAAGTCCATGGACGCAGCCCTGTCTGAAGCGCTGGGCGCCAGCGATGCAGCCGACTCTGCCGACGTGACCCTGCGCGCGCCGGACATCGCCGAGAACGGCGCGGTCGTGCCGATCACTGTCGAAACCGGCATGGGCGACGTCGAAGAAATCGCCATTCTGGTCGAAAAGAACGAGCAGCCGCTGGTCACTACCTTCAACCTGGCCTCCGCTTCTCCGTTCCTGTCCACCCGTATCCGTATGGGTGAGACCTCCAACGTGTTCGGCGTTGTGAAGTCCGGTGGCAAGCTGTACAAGGCCCACAAAGAAGTCAAGGTCACCATCGGTGGTTGCGGCGGCTGATCCGCTCCTCAACCGAAAACTGACTTTGAAGACGAAATTCCTTAAGTGAGGTACTGAATAATGTCTACCATCAGAATGCGTATTGGCGCCGCCGGCGATGTACTGGACGTGAAGGCTCTGCTCCGTCACGAAATGGAAACCGGTCAGCGCGTTGACAAGGCAACCGGCGAAAAGGTACCGGCCAAGTTCATTCAGGACATCAGCGTGTCCGTGAACGGCACCCCGGCTGCCGTCGGCAACTTCTCTGCCGCCATCTCCCGCAACCCGTACCTGAACGTCAAGGTTCCGGGCAAGAAGGGCGACACCGTTGCCATCACCTGGAAGGACAACACCGGCGAGACCGACACCGCCGAGCAGACTGCCTGATCAGGCGCTGCCGTGTCCTGCGGGCAGCGAGACTGCCCGCCCGAGACGAAAAACCCGCAGCCTTTGCTGCGGTTTTTTTTTCGTTACGGAAGCGCTGCACAAATCCATCCATGGATTTATGCAGACACGCCCGGGCCAATACATGCTCGGCCCGGGCTCCGCAATTCAATGGTTTGCGCCATTGTGCGGCAAGACATCCGAGACCGGCACGAGAAGGTCTGCACCTCGAAAGGTTTTGCGCGGTGCCCTGTCAGCCCTCGGCGGGCGGTACCTGCAGCCAGAAGGTCACCGGCCCATCGTTCGTCAGGGACACCTGCATGTCGGCCCCGAAACGACCAGTCGCCACGGGATCGTGCTGCGCCCCGGCGCGCGCAACCAGCCACTCAAACAACCGTTCACCGTCCTTCGGATCAGCCGCAGGCGTAAAGCTCGGCCGGTTTCCGCGCCGTGTATCCGCCGCCAGCGTGAACTGCGGGACCAGCAGCAGTCCGCCGGCCACCTGAACAAGATTTCGGTTCATCCGGCCTTCCTCGTCCGGGAATACCCGGTAGGCCAGCAGCCGCTCAAGCAGGCGCTCGGCCTGTGCAGGGCCATCGCCGCGCTGGACGCCCACCAGCACCAGCAAACCGGGACCGATCCGCCCCACGCAGGCCCCCGCCACCCTCACCTCGGCCGAAGAAACGCGCTGCAGCAGGCCGATCACGGGGCCTGCTCCGCCAGTCGATCCGCCATCTGGTCAGTGGCATCGACCAGAGCATCGACAATGCCCGGCTCGAAGGCCGAGTGGCCGGCATCATCGATCACCCGCAGGGTCGCTTCCGGCCAGCGATCGGCAAGAAGGATCGCCTGCTCGACCGGGCAGACCACGTCGTAGCGACCGTGAACCAGGATGGCCGGCAGATGGCGAATCCGATCAACCTGCGCCAGCAGTTGGTCCGGCTCCAGAAACGCCCGGTTGGCAAAGTAGTGACATTCAATGCGCGCGATGGAAAGGGCGTGATGCGGATCGGCGAAGTAGTTGACGGTATCCGGGTCCGGCCGCAGCGTGGCGGTGCGTCCCTCCCAGGTCGACCAGGCCTTGGCCGCCGCCATCCGGGCCAGCTCGTCGGCTCCGGTCAGACGCCGATGGTAGGCTTTCAGCAGGTCATCGCGCTCGGATTCGGGAATCGGGGCGAGAAAATCCTGCCAGTACTCGGGAAACAGTCGACAGGCGCCATCCTGGTAGAACCAGCGGATATCCCGCGGCCGGCAAAGAAAGATGCCCCTGAGCACCAGGCCCAGGACCCGATCCGGATGCGCCTGCGCATAGGCCAGCGCCAGCGTTGAACCCCAGGAGCCTCCGAAAAGCAGCCAGCGCTCGATACCCAGCCGCTCCCGGATGGTTTCCAGGTCCGCAATCAGCGCCTGCGTATGATTTGACTCCAGACTGGCATGGGGCGTGGACCGCCCCGCACCCCGCTGGTCAGGCAGAATGATCCGGTAGCGCGCCGGATCGAAAAATCGCCGGTGGGCCGGGGTCGTCCCCGCCCCCGGCCCGCCATGGAGAAACACCACCGGCAGGCCGTGCATGTTGCCGCACTCCTCCACGTGCAACACATGGGGCACCTCGACCGCAAAGCTGTGCATGACATTCGGCTGGATCGGCGGGTACAGGACGTTCATGAATCGCTCCGTCTGGCGTGGGTGGCCCAAGTTTCCGAAAACTATCAGGCTCGACGCGCGCGGGAAAGGCCGGGCAGCCTCCCATCATCGCTCGGAGCAGGGAACAGGCCGAGCGGCCCTGTCCCTCCCGGCCAGCCATCGCGTAAAATGCCCTGATTGCCAAAACGCGGCAATCGGTCATGCCGAGGCCTCGTCCCGCCTGCCGAAACCCGTCCCGCTGAAGGAGGATTCCCGCGCTCCATGTCCCGATTCGTCACCCCGCCCCGCTCAATCCAGCGCACCGTGGGCCGCACCCTGGTGCAGTACCGGATGACCCAGCCGGGCGACCGGGTGCTGCTCGGGCTGTCCGGCGGCAAGGATTCGCTCTCCCTGCTGCACGTGTTGGCGCATTTTCAGCGACGCGCACCCATCAAGTTCGAACTGGCCGCCTGCACGATCGACCCGCAGAGTGACGGCTATGACCCCGTCGCCCTTCGTGATTATGTCGAAGGGCTTGGCATTCCCTATTTCGTCGAGTCCGAGCCGATCGTCGACCTCGCCGGCGAACACATGCGGGGCGATTCCTACTGCGCCTTTTGCGCCCGCATGAAGCGCGGGTTGCTGTACAAGGTCGCCCGCCGCGAGGGCTACAACGTCCTGGCCCTGGCCCAGCACCTGGACGACCTGGCCGAGAGCTTCCTGATGAGCGCCTTCCACGGTGGCAAGCTCAACACCATGAAAGCGCACTACCTCAACGATGCCGGCGACATTCGCATTATTCGCCCGCTGGTTCGGGTGCGCGAGCGGCAGCTGCGTGACTTTGCCCGGGAAGCCGAACTGCCGGTCATCCCAGAAAACTGCCCGGCCTGCTTCGACATGCCCACGCAGCGCTTTCACTACAAGCAACTGCTCGCCGAGCAGGAAAAGCAGAACCCGCAGCTGTTCCGGTCCCTGCTGACGGCCATTACCCCCCTGATGGAAGACGGGCTCGACCGAGCCGTGGCTTCCGGCACGAGCGTATCGTGAAAGGTCGCTGGCGCCGGGCTGCCCTGCTGGGCATGGTCCGCCTGTTCGCCGCGCTGCCCATGGCGGCCAGTCAGCGCCTTGGTGGCCTGATCGGGTGGATGGCCTGGCGTACCGGGCGACGCGTCACCCGAACCAGTCGGCAAAACATCGCCCGCTGTCTGCCGGAACTGACTCCGAAGGCGCGAGAAGCCCTGGTCCGCGAGAGCCTGATCCAGACCGGCAAGACCCTGACCGAGACCGGCCCACTGTGGCGCTGGCCCATGGACCGGCTACAACCGCTGATTCGGGAAGTGGTCGGACGGGAACATCTCGACCAGGCGATGGCCAGGGGCCGCGGCGCCATCCTGCTCGGCCCTCACATTGGCGCCTGGGAGTTGGGCGGGCTTTACAGCGCCCTGCTCTACCCGACCACCATTCTTTATCGGCCACCCAGGCAGCCGGAACTGGAAGAAGCGGTTCGCAAGGCCCGGGCCCGCTTTGGCGCCAATCTGGTTCCGGCCGGGCACCGCGGCGTCCGCGCCTTGCTTGCCGCCCTCAAGCGCGGGGAACTGGTCGCCATTCTGCCCGATCAGGAACCGCGCTTCGGTCAGGGCGTGTTTGCGCCCTTCTTCGGGCAGCCGGCCTATACGCTCTCACTGGTCGCCAGCCTGCTGCGCCGCACGGGCGCGGTGGCCGTGATGGGCTATGTCGAAAGGCTTCCGGCCGGGGCAGGCTACCGGCTGCACTACCTGCCCGCCCCAGAAGCCCTGGATGACCCGGACCCGGTCACCGCCGCCACGGCCCTGAACCGGGGCGTGGAGCAGTGCGTCCGGGCCCTGCCCGAACAGTACCAGTGGAGCTACCGACGATTCCGGCGCGCCGAGCGGGAAGGGCTTTTGTGCGGACCGGAAAACATGAACCAGGAAACAGCCGCCCCGGTCAGGCATTGATGGTCAGGACGGCAGCCGGATTATCCGGCCGATCCCGCTTCGAGATCCCGTCGCGGAGTACGCACCGTACCGAATCAGGACGAGTCCACCCCGCTGACCTGGGGATTCGTAGCCTCCCAATGGACCGCCAGCCAGACGGTTTGCCTGTCGGGGGCGGTCCATTCCACCCGATGACGACAGTGCGCGGGCAGGTCCACCCAGTCACCGGGACCCAGCTCGACGGTGCGCGCCGGCCGCTCGAAGCGCAGTCGTGCCGACCCTTGGACCAGCAGAACCCACTCGTGCTGCGGCTGGTCGTACCACTGCCCCTCGGGCGTGGCCTGGCCGCGAGAGACAATCCGCTCAATATTGAACCCCGGCGCGGAGCGGATTGTCTCGAACACCTCGTCCGGGGCTTCATCCGGCAGATGGCGTAACAAATTTCCCCATTTCGGGGATGTCTCAAGAGCGTTCACGAAGCACCTCCAGCGAGCCTGCCATGACGTTTCCATTTTTTTGGGGAACCTCGAAAAACCCCGTCCATGAGTTTTTCGAGGCGCCCTTTCTCCGGGTCGCATTGTTCATGATGCCTCAGGGATCTCTGCACGAATGCTTCAGATTCCCGCGCAGGGCATGGATGCCCTGCTGCACAATGGCGTAAGCCATTGAATTGCGGAGCCCGGGCCGAGCATGTATCGGCCCGGGCGTGTCTGAACGCGGGCTCCGCCAGCTGACGCGTTTAGCTGGCGTTAGCCCACGAAGCCATGGATGGCTTCGTGCAGAGTTTCCTCAGGGAATCTCTGCACGAATGCTTCAGATTCCCGATTGGGGCATGGATGCCCCAACGCTCAATGGCGCAAGCCATTGAATTGCGGAGCCCGGGCCGAGCATGTATCGGCCCGGGCGTCTCTGAACGCGGGCTCCGCCAGCTGGCGCGTTAAGCTGGCGCAAGCCCGCAAGTCCATGGATGGAGTTGTGCAGAGTTTCCCTCACAGGGGGGCTGTCGCCGACCCATGACTTGAGCTCCTGCCCCGTCCGCCCTTCGATTGACCCCGCCCGCTGTCCCCGGCACCCTGCATTCGAGAACCGCCGCATGACGGGTTTTCGCACGCCTCGCGAACTGATGAATCACTGGCTGGAGCACCAACCTTTGTCGCACTATCCCGTTCCCGCCCGCTGCCTGGAACACGAGATCGAAGCGAAGAAAAGTCGCTTCATCGCTCGGGCCGGGCCAGCCACGAACCGGTCCGAGGCCATGGCCATGATCGACGGGGCGCGCCGGGATTATCCGGATGCCCGGCATCACTGCTGGGCCTTCTCGATCGGCCCGCCCCATTCGGCGGCGACGGCCGGCATGAGCGACGATGGCGAGCCATCGGGAACGGCCGGCAAGCCGATCATGAATGTCATCGAGCACCGGGGGATCGGAGACGTCGTGGTCGTGGTCAGCCGCTACTTCGGTGGCGTCAAGCTCGGGGCCGGCGGGCTGGTCCGGGCTTACTCGGCAGCCACAAGGGACGTGCTGGAGCGCTTGCCGCTAGTCGAGCGCCAACCGCTGTGTCACTACCGGGCATCACTGGATTTCGCGCTGGAAGAATCGCTCCGGCGATGGGCCGATTCCCGGGATGTTCATATTCTGGACGTGGAGTACAGCGAACGGGTCTGCCTGGTCCTGGCGATCCCGCAATCTGCCGAGGCGGCGCTGAAATCCTTTGCCGCGGCCCGCAATATCGACCTGACCCGCGCATGAGCCACCGACTCGGCCTGCTATGATGAGGCCCCACCCAACGAAAGAACGGCCCAGATGAACGAAATCGACCATCGCGCAACCCGCCGGGACTACGTCTACGGAAAACTGCAGCGGGAAGACCTGTCCGAGAACCCCACCGAGCAGCTGACCCGCTGGCTGCTGGATGCCGAGTCGGCAGGCAATTTCGACGCGACCGCGATGTGTCTGTCGACGGCCACGGCCGACGGACGGCCCTCGGCCCGGTATGTTCTGCTCAAGCATTACGACGATGCCGGCCTGTGCTGGTACAGCGATGCCCGCAGCCGCAAGGGCCAGGAGCTGGCCGAAAACCCCTGGGCGGCACTCACGTTCTACTGGCCGGAGAACGACCGGCAGGTCCGGATCAACGGGTCGGTGGAAGAGCTGCCCGAGTCCATGGCCGAGCAGTATTTCAAGCAGCGCCCCCTCGGTTCGCGGCTCGCCGCCGCGGCATCTGAGCAGTCGCACCCGATTGCGGACCGGGCCGCGCTGGAGCAGCGCTACCAGGACGTGCAGGCCCGGTACCCCGATGGCGACGTGCCGCGCAATCCGGCCTGGCGGGGCTACCGGCTGACCCCGGAGTCCTGGGAGTTTTGGCAGGGCCGGGAAAGTCGGCTGCACGACCGGTTCCTGTACCTGCGGGAAATGGAAACCGGGCAATGGCGCATTCAGCGCCTGATGCCCTGAGAGCATGCCTGCACGAATGCATGACGGCCGTTTTCAGAAAACATCATGAACGACGACCGCATTCGACTTGAGCCGGGCTGGAAGGCGGTGCTGCGCGAGACACTGCTGTCCGAGCCGCTTCAGGCTCTGCGCGCCCGCCTGGCGGCAGAACGCGCGGCGGGCAAGCGGATCCACCCGGAACCGAACGAGTGGTTCAATGCTTTCCAGCACGCGCCGCTGGACCAGGTGAAGGTGGTCATCCTCGGGCAGGATCCCTATCCCACCCCGGGCCATGCGCACGGGCTCTGCTTCTCGGTCCGGCCCGAAGTGCAGCCCCTGCCCAAGTCGCTGCAGAACATCTTCCGGGAGCTTGCCGACGACACCGGCATCGTCAATCACTGTGGCAGCCTGATGCACTGGGCCGACCAGGGGGTGCTCCTGCTCAACGCGGTGCTGACCGTCGAGTCGGGCAAGTCCGCCAGCCATCAGGGCTGGGGCTGGGAGCGGCTCACCGACCGGGCGGTGCAGGTGCTCGACGAGCAGCCGCGCCCGCTGGCCTTCGTCCTCTGGGGCGCACAGGCCCAGAAGAAAGGCGCCCACATCGACCGCAGCCGGCACCTGGTGCTGGCCGCGCCGCACCCTTCGCCCCTCTCGGCCCACCGGGGATTCTTCGGCAGCCGTCCCTTCTCGAAGATCAACCAGTTCCTCGAAGCCCAGGGCCAGTCACCGATCGACTGGCGCACCGAGCCTTAGAAAATCCCTCCACAAATGCTTCAGATTCCCGCGCAGGGCATGATGCCCTGCCGCACAATGGGAAGCCGTTGAATTGCCGACCCGGGGCGCGCGGACAACATCTGCCCGTCCCGGATGCGCAATTACCCGGCTCGGGCCAAGCAGGGCGCGGCGACATGCCCCCGCGGCAAGCCGTAGCATTGGTCCAGGGACGGCCTTGGGACAAAAGCATTTGCGCTGGATGTATAGTCAGGTATATTTCGCATGTCGATATCACCCGAAGAACATATCGGTTCGTTCATTGCCCCGCTGACGCTGGTGACCGGAGAGGGCGAAATCTCGCCGCGCCGGCTCAGGCTGCTGGCGGCCATCGGCCAGACCGGCTCGATCAGCGCCGCGGCCCGGTCCATTGGCATGACCTACAAGGCGGCCTGGGACGCGGTCGAGGCCATGAACAACCTGGCCGGCACGCCGCTGGTGCATTCGCAGCACGGCGGCCGGGGTGGGGGCGGTGCGAGGCTCACGCCCGCGGGGAGCCGACTGGTCGAGGACATGGCCCGGCTGGAAACCCTGCAGGCAGAAATCATGGCCCTGGCCGAACGAAGGGAAGATATCGGCGACTCCCTGGCCATCCTCAGGAGACTCGAAATGAAAACCAGTGCCCGCAATGCCCTGCACGGGACGGTGGAGCAGGTGACCGACGGCGCGGTCAACAGCGAAGTGACCCTGCGCCTGCCCGGTGGCGAAGCATTGCATGCCATCGTGACCCGGGAAAGCGTGGCGGACATGGCTCTGGAACCAGGCCGGGCGGCCTACGCGCTGATCAAGGCCTCCTGGGTAATCCTTGCCCCGGCCGACGACGCGCTGCGCACCTCGGCACGGAACCGGCTGTGTGGCACGATCCGGCGCGTCGAGCCGGGTGCGGTGAATGCCGAGGTGGTGATCGAACTGTCCGGGGGCAACACCCTGGCTGCGATCATCACCCGGGAGAGCCATGAGGAAATGGCACTGAAAGACGCGATGCCCATCTGCGCGCTGGTCAAGGCCAGTCACGTAATCCTGGGCGTGACTGATTGATTTCCGATTGCTTTTGATCCGATTGCTTTTGACTGGAGAACATACTGATGAAAAACTTCTTCCTCACCCTGCTGATTTTCCTCGGATTGCTGGGCTCCGGCATGGCTTCGGCCGTCCCCCTGACCGTGGCCGTGGCCGCCAACTTCACCAAGACCATCGAGGAGATCGGCGACGCATTCACGGAGGAAACCGGCCACGAGGTGCGCTTTTCCTTCGGCCCCACGGGCAAGCTCTACGCCCAGATTGTCAACGGTGCGCCCTTCGACGCCTTCTTTGCCGCCGACACGCGCCGCCCGGAGCTTCTGCTTGAAGAAGGGCGAGCCGTCCCGGACAGCGACTTTGTCTATGCGGTAGGCCAGCTGGCCCTGTTCAGCGAATCCCTGCCGGTCGCAGAAGACCCTGAGGGGGTGCTGAAGGCAGCTGACTTCCGACATATCGCGCTGGCCAATCCACGTACCGCACCCTACGGCGCCGCAGCCGAGCAGGTGCTGGAAAACATGGGCCTGGCGGAGGCCCTGCGCGACCGGATCGTCCATGGCGAAAGCATTGCCCATGCCTTCCAGTACGTGGCGACAGGCAACGCCCCAATCGGCTTTGTGGCCCTCTCGCAGCTGGTCGATCCCGATTCGCCAGTTTATGACCGCGGTGAGTACTGGGTTGTCCCGCAAGCGTTGTACACACCGATCGAGCAGGCGGCGGTCGTGCTCCCACAGGGCGCGGACAAGCCCGCGATGAAGGCCTTCATGGAATTTCTACGCTCAGATCGCGGACGCGCGGTAATCGCGCGTTACGGCTACCGGGTTCCGTGAGCGCGCCATGCAGATGGAAATCTTCGGTGTCGAGGTCAGCCTGGAGCCCATCTGGCTGACCCTGCAGGTCGCCACGGTCACGACGGCAATCCTGCTGCTGATTGGCACGCCCCTGGCCTGGTGGATGGCGCAGATGAAGTCGTCCTTCAAGATCGTGCTGGAAGCCCTTGTCGCCCTGCCATTGGTGCTGCCGCCCACCGTGCTGGGCTTCTACCTGCTGATCGCCATGAACCCGCAGGGGCCGCTCACCGAGTTTCTCCGGCTGTTCGGCTTCGATGGCCAGCTGACCTTCAGCTTTACCGGGCTGGTGATTGCCTCCGTGCTCTACTCGCTGCCCTTTGCAGTCCAGCCGCTGATGCATGCCTTTGAAGCCCTGCCGCGTCGGATGCTTGATGCGGCGGCGACGCTGCGTGCCGGGGTGGCGGACCGCTTCTTCACGGTAATCCTGCCCATGTGCCAGCGCGGCTTCCTGGTGGCTGCGACACTGACCTTTGCCCACACGGTGGGCGAGTTCGGCGTAGTGCTGATGGTGGGCGGCAATATCCCGGGCGAGACCCGGATGGTTTCAATCGACATTTTCGATCATGTGGAGGCGCTTGAATATGGGGCCGCCCATGTACTCTCGGCGATCATGCTGATCTTCTCGATGGCCGTCTTGATGCTGGTCTACGCGCTTAACCGCCGCTTTGCGGTCAAGGTGGGCTGACATGCTCAAGGGCAATCTCTCGCTTGAACAGGGCAGTTTCCGGCTCGACTCCGGCCCCTTCGAGATCGAGACCCGGGGCATCACCGTCCTGTTCGGTCGTTCCGGCTCGGGCAAGAGCACCTTGCTGCGCGCCATGACCGGGCTGGACAAGGGCACACGAGGCCAACTCGACTTCGATGGCCAGCGCTGGCAGGACGGGCGCTGGCGCCTGCCGACGCCCAGGCGTGACATCGGCTTCGTGTTCCAGGACGCAGCGCTTTTCCCGCACATGACCGTGCGCGGCAATCTGGACTATGCGCGCAGGCGGGCACCCAGAGGCCCCGGACCCGGCTTGGAGGCTCTGGCCGAACGGGTGGGAATGGCGCACAAGCTCGACCAGGATGTTTTGTCCCTGTCCGGGGGTGAGAGACAGCGGGTAGCCATCGCCCGCGCGCTGCTCTCCCGTCCGCGACTGCTGTTCATGGACGAGCCGCTCTCGGCCCTGGACTGGCGGGCCAAGGCGGATCTGATGCCGCTGATTGAGCAGCTGGCCCGTGAAACCGGCGTGCCGATCCTCTACATCACCCACGCGCCGATCGAAGTCGAGCGGCTGGCCGATCGGGTGGTGTTCATGGCCGATGGACGGATCGAGCGGATCGAAACCCTGCGTGAAGCGCTGGCCCGACCGGATTCGCCACTGTTTGAAGACCAAGGGCCCGTATCGGTACTGACCGGCCGGATCGCGGAGGATCCTTCACTCGGCCTGCCGACGTTCGGCAATGACCGGATTCGACTGTGGATTCACGGCCCGGTGGAACCGACCGCCAGCCGTCTGCGCATCCCGGCGCGCGATGTCGCCCTTGCCCTGGATGACCCGTCGCGGATCAGCATCCGCAACCACTTGCCCGTCACCGTGGAGCGGATCGACCCACCGGGGGAGGGGCGGGTGACGGTCGCCTGCCGGCTGGCGGACGGCCAGCTGCTGCTGTCCGAGGTCACACCCTGGTCGGTCGAGCAGCTGGGGCTGGCGCCGGGCAAACCGGTCTTTGCGCTGATCAAGTCGGTGGCGCTGGTGGAATAAAGAAACTGGGGTCAGGTCCAAATTCAGAAATTGAGCATACCCGCCTCACTGTCGTACCGGGATGCTAAACTGAAGGTGGACTTCAACACGACGACACCCCCATGCGATTGAACCATCAACAGGCGGCCGTCGTTCTGGCCAACGCCCGCGAAATCCTCGGCGACGACACCACCGTGGCCGTCTTCGGCTCGCGGCTGGATGATTCGCGGCGTGGCGGGGACCTGGATCTATTGGTGGAGGCGACGCAACGGCCCACCCTGTTACAGCGCGCCGAACTGAAACTGCGCCTGGAGCAGGCACTGGGCATGCCGGTGGATGTCATCACTCGCGCACGCGGTACCCAGCCTACCCCCTTCCAGACTCTGGCGATGCTCAGGGGCATTCGTCTGGAGCAAGTTAAATGAGCCAGGCGCTTCTTGAAGCCGAGCGCAACCACTTGGCCAAGCTGCTGGAAGCCATTCAGCGCTGCGTATTCTTCCTGCACGAATCCGAATCGCGGATTGACTGGCCCTTGAGCGGTGAGGAGCTTCAAACCCGCAAGAAGGATGTTCGTCTTTTCGAGTCCCTCGCCGCAATCAACGAACGCTTTGCAAAGCTGCAAGATACGCTGGCCGCCGCCATGCGGCACAGTGCGTTGCTGATGGGCGAACCGACCGACAGTTTTCTCAAGATCCTCGCACTGTTCGAAAAGCTTGAAGTCATCGAATCCACGGACGCCTGGCAGCTGGGACGCGCCGCCCGCAATCTGGCCGCGCATGATTACGAGACCGACTACGACGACATCGCCGAGCACTTCAACACGCTGCACGAATTGACGGCCATGCTGAACGCGACGGCCCGCCGCCTCATCGACACCTGCCGGAATGACCTCCATATCGAAGCCGCGACGGCGGACTTCTCAACCGAGTTTGCCGCCATCACCGCCCCGTGAATGGCAGGCAGGCTGCTGATATGGATTGACCTGTCAATACTTGCGATGACGTTTAATCGAGACCTCCGATTCTTCCATGCCTCCGGACTCCCTCTGTCAAGATAGATGTCCGCTCGACCTGATAGCCTGTTAGGGAAGGTCTGCACGAATGCAGACCTTCCCGTGCAGGGCACGGATGCCCTGCCGCACAATGGCGCAAGCCATTGAATTGCGGAGCATGGCCCGGGCGTGTACCGGGCCATGCGTGTCTGCACAAATCCATGGATGGATTTGTGCAGAGTTTCCTTAGGGAAGGTCTGCACGAATGCAGACCTTCCCGTGCAGGGCATGGATGCCCTGCCGCACAATGGCGCAAGCCATTGAATTGCGGAGCCCGGGCCG
>JBNGDJ010000002.1:0-44133 GCA_049974825.1 Halothiobacillaceae bacterium
CGACTGGCGCCCGCGCGCGCCTTGCTTGAGGAGGCGCTTGATCGTTGGCCCCGTGCTGCTGACCTGCATAACACAATGGGGACTCTGGCTCTCCGCGAGCGTCAACCTGATTCCGCGGCCACCGCGTTCGCACGGGCCTTGGAGCTGGATCCCAATCTCGTGCCCGCATTAATTAACATGGGAGACCTGCTGCTAGGCGATCGAGATTACCGCCAGTCGGCAGAATACTTCCGGCGTGCGCAGCGGGTTGATCCGAATTCGAAAAGTGCTGCTATCGGGCTGGCACGTGCCCTGAGCGGTTTGGGTCAGTTTGATGGGGCGCGTGAAATTCTCGAAACCATTCTCAAAAGGACTCCCGATGATCCTCCGGCCCTGGATGCACTTGGGCAAGTTTTTCAGGCCGCTGGAGATCTTGATTCCGCGTTGCGCTTTCATGCAAAGGCATGCGATTGTGCACCCGGACATCCTGAATATCTTCATAACTATGCAGTTGGACTTTTCAACGCGGGCAGGCTTGAGCAGGCGGTCTCGCTCCTGAATGAGATTTTGCACAATCAGCGAGATGCCATCTCCGAATCTCTACTGGCATCGGCTTTGATCGAGCTACGGAACTACGACGGCGCTCGTCAGGTTATCCAGCAATGGGAGGATGTTTCTTCTGAAAAGCTGGCCGCGTGGCTTTGCTTTGGTGAACGAACAGCCGCTTGGCCAGCCGATTGGGAGACCCAGCGGCAGCGCGCGCTCTCCTTGCTGCGTGAAGGCAAGCCTGCCCGCCAACCGTTTGAGATCATGCGTTTGCCGGGGGCGACAACTGATGATCTCGCGCTCGCCGCCCGTTTGGCCACGGAGTTTCCCGGCGTGGAGAAGCTGCTGCCTCAGTTCAGGGAAGATGACACCCCGAGAGACTCCGGCAGACCACTCCGCGTGGGGTATCTTTCCCACGATTTCAGGGACCATGCGACCTCCTGGCTTTTCGCACGTGTGCCAGAACTTCACCGTCAGGACAAGGTCTTTTCTGTCGGCTTGTCTCTGAGTGGTCGTGATGAAGGCCACATGCAGACGCGTCTTCGCGAGGGCTTTTCGGAGTGGCATGATCTTTCCGGGATGTCCGATGTGGCGCTCGCCCAAAAGGTCCGTGACGTGGGCGTGGATATACTTGTCGATATGATGGGACTGGTGCGGAACAGTCGGCCAAGGGCAATGGCCATGCGGATGGCACCGGTGCAGGTGAACTACCTTGGGTATCCCGGCCCCGTGTCCCGCAGGCTGGTTGATTACAACATCACTGACAACACCATTGTTGCCGGCTTGGACGGCGAGTTCGATGAAGCACGTGCCGTGCTTTCCAGGCCATATTTTCCGATTGACCTTGCCCTTGAGTCTCGGGATCTCAAAAATCGGGAGGACTATGGGCTGCCGGCCGAGTCGGTAATTTTGGGCAGCTTTCATCAGGGGTACAAGATCACCCCTGAAGTATTCAAATCGTGGTGCTGTATTCTCACCCGGGTTCCGAATTCGGTTTTGTGGCTATTGGCAGATCACCCGATTCAACAGGCGAACCTGCTTGATCGGGCAGAGTCGCTCGGCGTTAGTCGAGACCGGATCGTGTTTGCTACAGAGGCTCCCCATGCAGAGCATCTTGCGCGGCTGGGCCACGTTGACCTGGCGCTTGATACCTGGCCCGTGAACGGCCATACCACAAGCATCGACTTATTGACTCAGGCCGTGCCGGTTCTGACTATTCGGGGACAGACTCCTCCAGGACGTGTGGGTGAAAGTTTGCTGACCAGCATTGAGCTGGACTCTATGGTGGCCGAGACGGCAGATCATTATGTTGCCCTTGCCGTCGGGCTGGCTTCCGATTTGCCTCGGTTGCGGTCTTTGCGTGACGCCTTGCGGGGCGCTCGGGAGGAGCGGCGCGGTGTGTATAACGTGGAGGCGCTCGTGCATCAGCTCGAGTGCGCCTACGGGATTATGTGGGCGCGGTATCGGCAAGGAGACGCGCCTAAGACGTTTGACGTAACCGACTAACAAGGAAGGCGGCTTCGCGGGGTGCCGACGGCTTCTGCTCTTGAGCATAGGGTGCGAAATCACCACCCTTGGTGCCCGGAGAGTCCATGAACAGAATGAGAACGTATACGCCAATATTCAAACCCAAGTGATTAGATGATTGGAAGCACCATGCTTAGAAAAAAAAATCATATGAAAACCCGTTGGGCGCCTATTGCTCTGGTTGGGGGATTGTTTGGTTTGACTGGATGTCAGTCGACGCCACCCAAACCTGAAATGCCGGATGAAACCGCCAAACCCATCTCAGCGAATATCGATAGCCTTCATTTCGCTGAAGGACTGTCGGTATGGGGAGGGGCCGTCGGCCAAGAGAAGGAACGTTCACTCATTGTGGGGGCCCTACACGATGTTGACCAAGTTGGCGCTTGGTCAGTGGATTCGAAGCGAACGCTTCGTCCAGTGGGCGCGAAAATGGAGACGGGGTATCACCCGGACGATGTGGTCCGCTGGAATGAGGATACCTTCCTGGTCGTGGTTGAAGGAGATCGCAAGATCCAGTTTTGGCAAGAAGGCGGCATCGCCCTGAAACTGCTTCGTGAAATGCCCTCGGACTTTCCGGCGCGTGGTGCGGCCGCTGCTGACCTTGACGGAGATGGTTTCAAGGATTTTGTCATCGGTCCATATGATGGCTCCGAAGTGACCATTTACTGGGGCTTGGGTGGTCTTGAGTTCAGCGAACCGCAGCGACTGGCTGCGGCGCAATCGGCATGGCATCCGCGGATCGTGGATTTTGACGGTGATGGCAGGTTGGACCTTCTGTGGTCGGAACTGGACTCGGGTGTTGTTCGGCTCTATTTGAACCGCGGTGACCGAGCATTCGAGGAGCGCGTCCTTGCCGAGATGCCCAATCGGGTACCGCGCAGTCTGGCCGCAAGCGACCTGACTGGCAATGGCCTGTATGATCTGGTCGTGGCCACGGAGATTGGAGGCAGTGCGGTGGTCCTGATTCAGGAGGCTGATGGCACTTTCAAAGAGGAAGCCATCCCGGCCCCTGTGCTGGGTTACGTGTCAACCGCGGTGCTTGATGACGATGGAGTGCCGACCGTGGCCTTGGGTGAGGAAGGTCGCGTGGTGTTGGCCAGACGTGTTGGACCGGGCGATTGGGCGGTTCGCGAATTGCCCGCAGGAAGCATGCCTTCGTCGCTTGAGGTGGCGGACGTGGATCAGGATGGTGCGGAAGATCTCGTAATCTACCATTCCGCACGGGATGGTATTCGTATCCATTTCGGCCCCCTGTGGGATCGCGCCAGTGAAGCGGAATGGGTTGCAGACAAGACAGACGGAGAATGAGTGTGGAGTTCCTGTTAAAGGGCAGATTTCAGATGCGGTTGCCGCTGGTTGTATTGATGCTGGTTTTTGCATCAGCGATGTCGTCGAGTGCGTGGGCGGAAGAGCCGAAGTCCGATAATCCCGTGGTGGTGACGGTTGATGGCGAACCGTTGAGATTGAGTGATGTGCGCGCCTATGTGGATCGTAACCCCATGCTCCGAGGACATATCGGATCCGCGGAAGGTATCCGTCGCGTGATTGAGGACATGGTCAATGTCCGCCTGTTCTCACTGGAAGGCATTCGTCAAGATATACAGTTCGACTCAGACGAAGACCGGCTGGATAATGCTGAATACGCAATCACAGTTCGGGGCCGCCTGTTGGAAAAATGCCCCGTAGCAGATGATGAAGAACTGCGCGCATTTTTTGAAACGCATCGCGCCGATTTCGCTACGCCCACCTTTGTCAAGGTCGCTCGCGTCGCTCTGCCTGCGGACCTGAAAGGCTCGGAGGAAAGCTCCGCGCGGGAATACCTCCTTGCCCAGGCCGAGGCGGTCATGGAAGATCAGATATCTTTTGATGAACTTGTCCGTTCCGCCGAAGAGATGGCGCCCGAAGTTCGTCATGGCGAAATGAGTTTTGTGGAAGCGGATGGCTCTGATGAGTTGGGCCAAGCCCTCGAAGAGGCCCCGCTGGGTTCCTTGATCGGACCGATCGAACGCGAGGGATACGTTTATCTCATGAAGGTGCTTGATCGCCGAGATCCGGTCCAAATGAGCTGGGAAGAAGCACGTTCGGATGTGGCTCAAGCCTACCAGCAGCAATGCCGGCAGGCCCGCTTTGCAGAGCTGAGACAGTCAATCGAAGAGCACTTTCCAGTTACCTACAACGAAGAAGTCATCGCGCAGATCCGATGAACGGTGTCGTACCCGTAAGAAGTCGCGGCCTGCCCTGGGCTCCTGGACCCGCTCGTGGTTCGAGGCCCATGCGCTGATGCAGGCAGAGCTGATCGGCGTCCCGCCTGTCGTGACCGAGTTTGAAGGCCTCGATCGGATCGGCGCACGCTGCCGGATTGACCCGTCGGTTTCGGTCATGCGATTCGGAGATTCCGTGGAGCCCCGTGTGTTGCTCGGCGACGACTGCGGACTCTATGCCGGCACGAGGATGGTGGTGGGCGACCTGGTCAATCCCCGGGCCCGCCTCGCACTGGGCAGCCGGGTGCTGGTCAATGTCGGGGCGTACCTGTCGGGTGAGGGTGGTCTTGAAGTAGGCGATGATGTTCTGATTGGGCCTCATGCTTGCCTTCTTTCCGCAGGGCACCAAGCGCACAATGGACCGTTGAACATCAATGCCAACCCTCTGACCTACGGGCAAATCAAGGTCGGCTCGGGTGCATGGATCGGCGCGGGCGCGATCGTTTTGCAGGGCGTCGAGATTGGGGAGGGCGCCGTGATCGGTGCAGGGTCCGTTGTCACGCGCAATGTCCCGCCGGCAGTGGTCGTTGTGGGCAACCCCGCCCGCGTGGTGCATGCGCGCTCCGGGGTGGATGGACATCACGCAATGGACGATTACCCCGAACCGCGATCGTTCTTTCGCCGATGGTGGGCGCGTCTCCGGCCCTGACGGGCTGTCTCTGCTGTGCCGACATGCGCATGAAGTCGGCCGGCAGCGGTTCGCCTCAGGTTATGAGGCGTGTTGCACCGCCCGCAAGGGCGTGGACGATGATCCGGGCTGCTCCGGCAAGATCAATTCCCTGAGCGATTAGACGACTTCTCGTCATTCCTTATGGCTGCGTCCGCGCTATTTCTGGATAGCCCGTTCCCGCTTCGACCCGCATGGCTCTGTTGGGCAAGTCCCGGCGATTTGCCGAAGCAAGCCCGGCTGTCCCTGGGCGGGTCACGGCGCGCCAGCGCGCCGGTCGAGGGGGGGTGGCCGTATGATTCTGTTTCGATGCTCGGCGCAATCCAGAGAACGGGTCGCGAAATGGACGCCATGTCGCAAAGAATAGTATGAATCACGGGTTCGGGTCAGCCTGTCATCGGTCATGAATATCATCCAAGCCATTTTCCTGATTTTTCTTGCGCTCATCGCTTCATCTGCGACGGCCGCGACAAAAAACGTTGCCGAATCTCAAAAGGACATCGCGATACTGGTATACCCTTACCAGTTCACGGATACCGCCTTGATCCAGAAGTTGCAGGACGCAGGAGCAAGCGTGGCGACGGTATCCATACCCTGGCGGGTTGTTGAGCCATCTTCAGGGCAATTCGACTTCGGAGCGTACGATGACTTTCTTGACGCATTGGTTGCCGCGGGTTTCGAGCTGAATCTCCTGCTGGATGCCGGGGGGCGCCCTTTTCTGGATGAGCGCGGAGAGGTCATCCCTGGTGAAACGGTCATTCCGCCCTGGGTCAAAGCAAGGCATCCCGACGGTTTTTCCACGGACTTTGAAGGCATCGTCAGTTCCGAGCCCAGTGTGTTTCACGCGGAGATTCAGGCGCTCATCTCCAGATTCTTTGAAGAAGCAACCCGGTACTACGTCCGGCGCTATGGAGACGGGGTCTCATCCTTCGCCATCGGCATACAAACCGAGCACGAGATCAAGTACGGTCAAGAGGGCTACCGTTGGCGTGATTATGGGCAAGCGGCACGGTTGGCATTTAGGGAAAAGTATGGGCAGGAGCTTCCGAAGCTAAACTTCGCGAGTGAAATTGCATCGGCCCCCCGCGTTATCCCCTCCAGAGAGGCGTTGGCCGAATTTCGACGAAATGCTTTGGCCGATGCTGTATGCAGCCTCTCGGACGTTATACGTGAAGCCGGTGGAAAGCCTGCTGGCTACTTTGGTGAGTTCTTCAATAGCCATGACGGTATCTACGGCCTGGATGTCGTAGACGTTCTTCCGGGATGTCTGGATCTCGCGATCGTCGATTTCAATTTTTACGATGGTTGGGCGCGCGTACCGGACCCAGAGGTCCTGCCTCTGCTCGTCAATTATGCGCGCGGTCTGGGCTATCATGAGGTGAAGGCAGGATTGTATTTTGAGCGCTGGCGAGTCGGTCCCGGTGCAAAAAGTCCCATGCTTCCCGAGGCTGACGACTTGCTTCTGAAATCCGTTGCCCGACTTGATGAGGCTGACGGGATCGAGTTGGGTGGCTTTGGCGCGCTCGATCCATCCGTTGTTGAGCTGGTTTCCAAGGCCAGTCGCGCGTTACCTCGAATCTCTGCCAAGTCGCCAGACGGCCGAACAATTGGGGTGCTTGCGGCCCGAAGCACGTTCACTCTATGGCACGGGGAGCGCAGCCATGGACGAAATATTCATCATGATGCGCTTGTGCGCATGTTCGAGTTGCTTCGTGCGCAGCCGGGTTTTGAGGTACGCGTGGTCGGTGAAGCCGCGCTGGGAGAGAATATCGATGAATTGGATGCAATCGTCGTTCCGCATCAAAGCGCCTTGTCCGATCGCACGCGAACAATGTTGAGAGAGTACGCACGCGAAGGCGGGGTCCTGATACAAGACATGCGCATGGGCGAGTTTGAAGCGAGCGGTCGAAACACCGGTCATTGGGAAAACGCGCTGTTCGGTATTGATTCGATCGAGTGGAAGCGTTCGCCCACCGGTGCTTGTGTGGACGGGCGGCTGATTACCGTGACACCACCCAGTGATGGTCACCTGGCATTTGCCGGACTGGGCGCCCGCCCGGGTTATCGGCTACTGGTGAATTTGGGCGGTTCCTCGGGAGAGGGGGTGTTCCTGAAAGGGGACAACACGCTGGTTCTGGGATTGATGCCGCAGTTGCAGCGCGGTGCGGCATCATTCATCTGGAGACGACTGTTTATTGCTCAGTTAAGAAAAATGCTCTCGTTGGAAGAGCCGGCAAATCGGATCGATCTGTTCTATCCGCTTGAAGAGGGGGCCTTGCCTGAATGCCGTCCCTGATGCTCGTGCATTTTTCGGGCAAGTGGGGGAACCTGCCCGTCCGGGCTGCCTCCAGCGGTTGCTCTTTGCTGGGGTCTTCTGGCCCCGGGGGCGCGGGACAATCATGCTTTCCGCTGTTTCATGAGTTGAAAGAATGGGGTGTTTTTCTGGGGCAAAGGGGGCAAAACTTTTTTTCCAAGGCGTTCGTGGGTTTGGCCGATGAATGCGCCTGACTCGCGCCAAATTTCGGCAGCGGTGATTGTGACCCATTTCCCGGAGCGGGACAGGCTGGTGAGCATGCTCGGTCGATTGCCCGGTCAGGTTGGCTGGCTGATTATCGTTGATAACGGTTCGGGTCAGCAGTGCGAGAAGTTCCTGTCGGATTTTGCAGGCAATCATCCGGGAGTCAATCTCATCGCGCTGAAGGAAAACAAGGGTCTTGGTTTCGCGCAGAATCAGGGGATTCGCAAGGCCATTGAGCTCGGTGCGGAGCAGGTCTTGCTCATGGATCAGGATGGAATGCCTGACCCGGACATGGTCCAGAAGCTCCAGGCGGCACTTGATTTGCTGTCCGAATCGGGCGAGCAGGTCGCGGCTGTCGGTCCGTATCTCGAGTGTGACCGCGGTTCTTCACTTTCACCCTTCAACCGGGTCACCGGATTTCGGCGCAAGCGGCTTCATTGCCGGTCTGTATCCGACGGGCCTTTTCTTGTGGACTGTCTGTTTGCTTCAGGGTCCCTGATTCCGGTCAAGGTCTTCGAGAAGGTGGGGCTCATGGACGAGGATTTTTTTATCGAATATATCGATATCGACTGGGGGCTTAGAGCCGCGTCGCTCGGTTATCGAAGCTTTGGTGTGTGTACGGCGCGGATGAAGCACCAGCTTGGCGAGTCTGACGTGGTCTTTTTCGGGTTCTCCATCCCGCGTCATGCGCCGGTGCGTGACTATTATTCGGTGCGGAATGCGCTGGTTTTCTATCGACGCAATTATGTTTCCTGGGCCTGGGGATTCCGGGACGGGCTACGGGTTTTTTTTCGATTTCTAGTGTTGTTCACCGTCTCACCCGATCGCTTCCGGAGGTTGGCGCTGTTCGGGCGCGGCGTGCTGGATGGAGTCAGGGGAAAGCTCGGGCGGGCTGACTGAATGGGATTTTTTTCGGACAAGGCCGCCGAGCCCGGCACCATGGACGTGATGATCCTGGGCAGCCGTGGCATACCGGCCCGCCATGGTGGATTCGAGACATTCGCTGAGCAGTTGGCGCTGTACCTGGTTTCACGGGGTTGGCGCGTCACTGTGTACTGTCAGCAAGAGGGTCGCGGGGGGCTTCGGGAATCAACCTGGCGGGGCATTCGACGCGTGCATGTTCCCGTGACGGCAAGTGGGCCGGCGGGCACCATGCTTTTTGACTGGCGCTGTGTCCGGCATTCCATCAGACAGCCAGGCGTGGTCTTGACTCTGGGCTACAACACGGCCTTGTTCAGCGTTCTGCACCGGATTGCCGGCCAGCGCCTGGTCATGAATATGGATGGTCTCGAATGGCGTCGAGACAAGTGGGGACGGCTCGCGAAGTTGTGGCTGTGGATGAATGAGTACATCGGGGGCCGTGTATCCGATGTGTTGATTGCGGATCATCCCGAGATTGCCCGTTATCTGCGGCGAAAATATCCTGGCGCGGGGATATTCATGATCCCGTATGGTGCCGAGGCTGATCCTGACGCCGAAGACTCTGCCGAGGGCAGGGCGTGGCTGGAGGACCACCAAGTGCCTGCGGGTACGCCCTTCGGACTGGTCGTTGCCCGCCCCGAGCCGGAAAATTCGATTCTCGAGATTGTGCGTGGATTCAGCAGGCAGCGGCGCAACGCGCGCCTGGTGGTGTTGGGGGATTTCAGCGAGGCCAATCCGTACCACCGTCAAGTGAAGCGTGAGGCGTCTGGAGAAGTGATCTTCCCCGGTGCCTGCTACGATTCGCGGGTGCTTGCTTTCCTCCGTCGCCGGTGCAGGGTGTATTTCCATGGCCATCGCGTCGGTGGTACCAATCCGTCCCTTGTCGAGTCGATGGCGGCATCGGCTTGCGTTGCCGCCCACGACAATCCCTTCAATCGGTGGGTGCTGGGCGGGGCGGGGGTCTACTTCGGTCATGAAGTGGGAGTGGACACCATCTGCGGCAGACTTTTCGAAAAGGACAACGGGGCAAGCGAGGCCGCTGCGATGCGGGGCGCGATTTACGACCGGTTCGAAAAATGTTTTCGATGGGGTAAGGTGCTTGCTCGGTATGAGGCGGTCTTGGGTGGCAACCTGAAAGAGGGAGTGGACCATTTCTTTGAGCCCTGGTGTTAGCTTGCGAGATGCCTCGGCGGTGATGGCGGGGCTTGTTCGGGTCATGGACGTCGTGATGGTGGCGTCACTGGCCTACCTGACGCACCAGCTCCTGGCTGGCTGGCGTGATGTCGGCGCGCTCAATCTGTCTCTTGTCCTGATCGGGGCGGTCTTGGTCTACTTCGTATTTCCGGTCGTTGGCGTGTACCGGTCCTGGCGCGGCGGCGGATTGGTCGATCTTCTGGGCAAGGTGGCACTTGCCTGGTTCCTGACCGTGGTACTGGTATTCGCGATCGTGCACCTGTGGCGTCCCGACCCGATGCCTTCTCGGCTCTGGCTGGTCTCATGGGCCGCGGTGGCCGTCATGGCACTGCTTGCCTTCCGGGTCCTTCTGTACAGCCTGCTGCGCTGGATGCGCCGCCAGGGTCTCAACCATCGGCGCGTTGTCCTGATCGGAACCGAAAACGGGGTGGCCGATCTCGAATCTCGGATCGCAAGCTCCAGTTGGTCGGGTTTTGATCTCGCCGATCGAATCAGCCTGAGCGTCGACGACATCGCCAGCGAGCAGGCAATGAGTCGAGCGATCGACCGACTCGTGCAATTGGCTGCGAGCAATTCGGTTCAGGAGGTCTGGATTACGGCGCCGCTGCGCGACGAGGTGATGGTCCGGCGGGTCATGGATGCGCTGCTGCACTTTTCCGTCAACATCCGGTACGCCCCGGATATCTTTGCCCTGCGGCTGCTCAATCACGCCTATTCCCAAGTGCTGGGTATCACGATGATGGACCTGTCCGTGACGCCGATGACCGGGGTCAATCGTGTGGTCAAGGCGGTCGAGGATCGGGTGTTGGCCTTCCTGATCCTTGTGTTGATCAGCCCGTTGATGGGCGCGATCGCGGTCATGGTCAAAGTGTCCAGCTCGGGTCCGGTCCTGTTCAAGCAGCGGCGTCATGGCTGGGACGGGCGTGAAATCAAGGTGTACAAGTTTCGGAGCATGGTCGTCCATCAGGAGCCGGACGGCGTTTGCACGCCGTGCTCGCGCGATGATGAACGGGTGACCAAGGTAGGGCGCTTCCTTAGAAGGTATAGTCTTGATGAGCTCCCGCAGTTTTACAACGTGCTCCAGGGGCGGATGTCGATCGTCGGGCCAAGGCCGCATTCGATCTACCATAACGAGTACTACAAGGAACAGATCGACGAGTACATGCTCCGCCATCGAGTCAAGCCCGGAATCACCGGGTGGGCTCAGATCAACGGGCTGCGCGGGGAGGTCGACAGTCTCGAGAAGATGCAGCGGCGTGTCGAGTTTGACTTGTACTATATCGAGAACTGGTCGCTGTGGTTTGATCTGAAAATCATTTTTCTGACCTTGTGGCGTGGCTTCAAGGGTGAAAATGCCTATTGACTCAAGCCTGCTGGCTCAAGAATCAGGAGACGGACAGCGCTGGAATGCGCATCCAGATCGGTGGTCACCACGGTTTTTTTAGGGAATCTCTGCATGAATGCAGAGATTCCCGTGCAGGGCACGGATGCCCTGCCGCACAATGGCGCAAGCCATTGAATTGCGGAGCCCGGGCCGAGCATGTATCGGCCCGGGCGTGTCTGAACGCGGGCTCCGCCAGCTGGCGTTAGCCCACGAAGCCATGGATGGCTTCGTGCAGAGTTTCCTTAGACAGGAGTGTGAATTGAAATTCTTGTTGAAGTTCTGTGTTGCAGCCGCTGTGTTTGTCCAGCTTGCTGGCCCGACCTACGCCGCCCCCGGCAGTCTCGACGAGACCTACGGCGAAATGGGCCTGGTCACCTTTGACGAAACCGGGGCGGCCATCACCGACATGGGGTTCAACACCCAGGACCAGTCGATCTGGGTCGGGATGCTGCGCAACGGTGGCTTGACCGAGCTTGCCGTCTGGCGGCGCAACCTGGATGGATCGCTGGATGCCGGGTTCGGCAATCTGGGCGTGGCCACCTTTGAATTCGGCGCCGAGATTGAGCGTGCCAATGCCGTCGCGGTGCAGCCTGATGGCAAGGTGGTCGTGGTCGGCAGCAGCGGGGATGAGACCCTGGGCCGGCTGACCGTTCTGCGGCTGGATTCGGCCGGTCAGCTGGACAATGGCTTTGGTGCCGGTGGCCGGACGGTGATCGAGCTGGGCACCGGGGGGCTCGAGGTGCCGGTGGCGGTGGCTATCCAGCCCGACGGGCGGATTCTCGTCGGGGGCAGCGTGCGCACCCAGGAGGGAAGCGACTTTTTCGTGATCCGGCTTGAGGACGACGGAAGCCGGGACATGACTTTCGGCGTCGAGGGCATCGCCGTGGCCGGGTTCGCCGATCCCGGGGGAACGGCCAGCCGCATGGTGGTGGCGCCGGACGGCAAGATCACCCTCGTGGGCACGCTGGGCGAGTCGGAGACGCCCAGCCTGGGTCTGGCGCGGTTCACGGCCGGTGGAATACTGGATGCCGAGTTCGCTGATGGGGGCACGCTGGAAACCAGCCTCGAGGGCGAGTCTGCGACGGGCACGGCGATTGATCTTCAGCCGGACGGCAAGACGCTGGTGGCCGGCAGCATCGGCTCCGGCCAGAACCTGCGCCCCGTGGTGCTGCGCCTGCGCAGCAATGGCGAGCTGGATGTCCAGTTCGGCGTTGGCGGGATCGTCGAGGTGGATACCGGCCTGGCTGGTGCCGATGCCTACCGCGAGTTTGTGACCGACCTGCGGCGGCGCCCGGATGGACGACTGGTTCTGGCGATCGTCTCCGAGGCGCTGACGGAAGTGCCGGGCGAGGAGGAGGAAGATCCCTCCACCTGGGTCGTATCCTCGCGGACTTCTCACCTGGGCATGCTCAACGACATTGGCACCCGCTACACGCGCTTTGGCGACAACGGCCTGGTGCCGGTGAACCTGGGGGCCGGCCAGACGGTGGTGGACAATATCGACTTGCAGATCAATGGCGCCATCCTGGTCGCGGGCAATCGAGCGGGCTGGCCGCTGGTTGACGGTGGAGGCCTGCAGATGGGCGCGCCGGCTTCGGCGGTGGGTGCCGGTGCCCGCTTTGTCGGCGAGTCGTTCCTGACCCTGCCGTCGCGCCTGCCGTCGGAGACGCTGACGGATGTCAAGCCCGAAACCGAGCAGACCTCCGAGCCGCTGGTGGTTGATGCGCTGGATGTGAACGTGCACGTGCCGGCGCGGGTGGAAGACGGGCAGCTGTCCGTGGACGGTGGCGAAACCTTCCTCTCGCACTGGGCCTGGGTGCGCAATGGCGACCGGATGATCATGCGCCATACAAGCAGCGCCGATTACGAAGGCGAACAGATCAGCACGCTTGAGGCCGGCGGCCTGGTCAGTGCCCGCAACCCGGCACTGTGGCGGGGCCGGCAGGTCGAGTCGACCTTCACCACCGTGGTCGAGGTCGAGCCGGAGCCGGAACCGGAACCTGAGCCGGAACCGGAGCCCGAACCCGAGCCTGACCCGGAACCGGACACCTTCGGCGGGGCTTGGCACCCGCTGGGCTTGCTGGCGCTGCTGTGGCCGTTTGCACTGCGCCGGCGCCGTCATGACTGACGGCCGGCAGTTCCCATAATCGCCGGAAAGCACTATCATGACCGGCTTGGAAAAAGGGGCGTGTCGCGCCCCTTTTGTTGTTGGCCGTTGCCGGCCGGTTTGCGCGATTGCCTGAGGACACTGCCATGCCGGGTCACCTGATGCCCACCTACAAGCGCCTGCCCGTGACGTTTGTCCGGGGTGAAGGTGCCGTGCTGCACGATGAGGCGGGCACGGCCTACCTGGATGCGCTCAGCGGCATTGCGGTCACCAATCTCGGCCATGCCCAGCCGGATGTGGTGGCAGCCACCTGCGAGCAGGCCGGGCTCCTGGTGCATACATCGAACTACTACGGGATTGCCTGGCAGGAGCGGCTGGCCGACCGGCTTGCGCAAGTGTCCGGGATGGAGAAGGCGTTTTTCTGCAACTCCGGCGCGGAGGCCAACGAGGCGGCCATCAAGCTGGCCCGGCTGCATGGCCGGCGCAAGGCGGTGGCGCGGCCGGTCATTCTGGTGATGGAGAACAGCTTTCATGGCCGGACCATGGCCACGCTGTCTGCCACCGGCAATCGCAAGATCCAGGAAGGATTCGAGCCGCTGCTTGACGGCTTCGTCCGGGTGCCCTTCGGGGATTTGGACGCGGTCGAGCAGGCCGGCGCGACGCGTGAGGACATTGTCGCGGTTCTGGTTGAACCCGTGCAGGGCGAGGGCGGTGTCCGGCCGGCACCGGCTGGTTACTTGGCCGGGCTGCGCGCGCTGTGCGACCGGCATGACTGGCTGCTGATGGTGGACGAGGTGCAGGCCGGTGTCGGGCGTACCGGCCACTGGTTCGGTTTTCAGCACGAGTCCGTGCTGCCCGATGTGGTTACGCTGGCCAAGGGTCTGGGCAATGGTCTGCCGATCGGGGCCGCCCTGGCAGCTGGTCGTGCGGCCGATCTGTTTGGTCCGGGGCATCACGGTTCGACCTTCGGGGGCAACCCGCTGGCCTGCCGGGTCGCGCATACGGTGATCGAGGTGATCGAGCGCGATGGCCTGCTGGCACGGGCCGCGGCGCTGGGTGAGCGGATTCGCGACGGGCTGGCCACCGCGCTGGCCGACTGCCCTGCCGTGCAGGAGGTGCGTGGCCGTGGGCTGATGATCGGCGTCGCGCTGGACCGGCCCTGTCCGGAACTGATTGGCCGGGCGCTGGAGGAAGAGCGCCTGCTGATCAATGTCACCGCCGGATCGGTGGTGCGGCTGCTGCCGCCGCTGATTCTTTCCGACGAGCAGGCCGACCGGATCGTGGATGCCGTCGCCCGGCTCGTCAAACGGCACATTGCCGAAACGGATTGATTCCCGTGCCCGCCCGTCAGGCGGCCCCGGGTTTTTGGAGATTCTATGTCGACACGTCATTTTCTTAGCCTGCTGGACCTGACGCCGGCAGAGCACGAGCGGATTCTCGAACGGGCCGGGCAACTGGCTCGCCTGCGCGCCGAGGGGGCGCAGGTGGACACGCTGCGCGGCCGGGTGCTGGCCATGATTTTCGAGAAGGCTTCCACCCGGACTCGCCTGTCTTTCGAGGCCGGCATGGCCCAGCTCGGTGGCAGCGCGATCTTTCTGTCGCCCCGCGACACCCAGCTCGGGCGCGGAGAACCCGTGGAGGATTCGGCCCGCGTAATGTCCCGCATGGTGGACGCGGTCATGATCCGCACCAAGGCGCATGCCATGATCGAATCCTTCGCGGCCCACTCCCGCGTGCCGGTCATCAACGCCCTGACCGACTTCAACCACCCCTGCCAACTGCTGGCCGACGTGTTCACCTATCGCCAGCACCGCGGGGACATCCGCGGGCGGACCGTCGCCTGGATCGGCGATGGCTTCAACATGTGCAACACCTACATCAACGCCACGCGGGTCTATGATTTCAACCTGCGCATTGCCTGCCCGCCGGGCTACGACCCGGACCCGGCCCTGGTCGAGGCGGCGGGCGAGCGGGTCCGGCTGGTGGGCAGCGCCGCCGAGGCCGCCGGGGGCGCGGATCTCGTGGTTACGGACGTCTGGGCCAGCATGGGGCAGGAGGAAGAGCAGCAGCGTCGCCGGCGTGACTTTGCCGACTACCGGGTCGACGAAGCCATCATGGCGGGGGCGGCCGCCGATGCCCTGTTCATGCACTGCCTGCCCGCCCACCGGGGTGAGGAAGTCACCGCCGAGGTGATCGACGGGCCGCGCAGCGTGGTCTGGGACGAGGCGGAGGCGCGTCTGCATACCCAGAAGGCACTGCTCGAATTCCTGATTCTCGGCGGTATCCCCGACTGACCGGCTCATGGACGAGAAGGCGCAGCGGTCGCATGGCATGATGCCCGAGTCCCTGCAGCGGGTGCGTGGTCTGCGTGATGCCGTTCCCTACATTCGTGCGCATCAGGGCCATGTTTTCGTGGTGGCCGTCGGCGGTGAGGCACTGGCGGACGAGTCGGCCTTCACCGTACTCGTGCAGGATTTGCTGCTGCTGACCCATCTTGGCATTCGCCTGGTGCTGGTGCCCGGCGCCCGACCCCAGATTGACCACCGCCTTGCCCGCGACGGGATCCGCTCGCGCTTTCATCAGGGGCGCCGTGTGACCGATGCCGAAACGCTCGATGGGGTCTGCGAAGCCGTCGGCGCCCTGCAGTTCGAGCTGATCTCCTGGCTGTCGACGCGGCTGGGTCCGGGCTCCGCCTCCGGGCTGGCCCAGCGGGTGGTCAGCGGCAACTTCGTCACCGCCCGGCCGATGGGCGTTATCGACGGGGTGGATCTCGGCTATACCGGGCAGGTGCGCCGGGTGGACGTGGCGGGTGTTCGGGCCGCTCTGCATGACGGGTCAGTCGTGGTGCAGGGCAATCTCGGTTATTCGCCGACCGGCGAGCTTTTCAATCTGCGCGCCGAGGATATCGCCGTGGCGATGGCGGTGGCGCTGGGGGCGGACAAGCTGGTTTTCCTGACCGATCCGCTTGAAGGTTTGCCGGAGGTGCTCTCCCTGGCCGAGGCGGTGGACCTGAGCACGAGCGACGCGGTGAGCGAGGAATTTCGCCTGCACCTGGAAAGCGCGGTCGAGGCCTGCCGGCGCGGGGTGGACCGCGTGCATCTGGTCGACCGGGAAATCGACGGTGCCCTGCTGGCCGAGCTGTTCACGCGGGATGGTTGCGGCACGCTGATTACCGCCGAGGCCTATGAGCGCATCCGGACGGCCACCCTGGATGACATTGGCGGCATCGTGGCGCTGATCGAGCCGCTGGAGCAGGCGCAGGTCCTGGTGCGCCGCTCAAGAGAGCAGCTTGAGCTGGAGATCGGCCGGTTCACGGTGATCGAGCGGGACGGCGACGTGATCGGCTGCGCGGCATTGTATCCCTATCCCGAGGCGCGCACCGGCGAGCTGGCCTGCTTGGTCGTCCATCCCGATTACCGCGGCGAGGGGCGAGCCGCCCGGCTCTTGGCGCACATGGAAACGGCCGCGAGGCGGCAGGGGCTGGATTCGGTATTCGTGCTGAGTACCCAGACCACCCACTGGTTCAAGGAGCGCGGTTTCGTGGAAGGTGCCGTGGAGCAGCTGCCCGTCGCGCGTCAGGCGCTGTACAACTTTCGCCGCAACTCCAAGATTTTCCGCAAGCGCCTTGAGCATGGCTGAGGCTGCCGCCGGTATCGTGGCGGCGCCCGGCTTCGAGGAACAGGCCGCGCAACTGACCAGCCGGTTTGCCCTGGACGCCCTGCAGGACTCGAACTTTCAGCTGTACTTCGATGCACGGGGCTTGAGCCTTGTGATCGACCCCTCCGTCGCCGGGGAGTATGGTCGCCAGCCGCTGCGGGTGGACTTCGTGTCCGATCCGCGATTCCGTCAGCCGCTCCGCGTGGCCGATCCCCTGGCGCGGGCGGTCGGGCTGGGCAAGGGGCAGCGGCCGCCGGTCGGCGATCTGAGCGCGGGGCTTGGGCGGGATGCCTGGGCGCTCGCCTCGGCCGGCTGCCCGGTGCACGCCTTCGAGCGTCATCCAGTGATTGCCGCACTGCTGGATGACGGTCTTGCCCGGGCCCGTGCTGTGGCCGCAACCTGCGCCACGGCCGACCGAATTGTGCTGGTGCACGGGGAGAGTGCGGACCTGCTGATTGATCCGCCGCCGGTGCTGCTTTTTGATCCGATGTTTCCCGAGCGGCAGAAATCAGCCCAGGTGAAGAAGCCGATGCGCGTGTTTCGCCGTCTGGTGGGCGAAGATCCCGATGCCGCCGCGGTCTTGATGCAGGCGCTGCAAAGCGGCTGCCGGCGTGTCGTCGTCAAGCGCCCCCGTCATGCGCCCGCGCTGGGGGACATCAAGCCAACACACGCGATCGAAGCCAGCCGCTTGCGTTTTGATGTTTATCTTTGTGCCTGACCTGCGCCGGCCCGCCTCCGCGCCCGGCCATCCCAGCCCTGCAGGGAAACCGGGAACCCTCCTGCAGAGATTCCCTGGTCAAGCGTTTGGACGCGCCGCGTCGACTGATTCATTCGCGGCCCTCTCGGCGCACTGGCGGCAGAGACCATGCACCTCAATCGTGGACTGGGTGACGGCAAAGCCGGCTTGATCCGCGGCATCGGCCATGGCCGTGTCGAGCGCCGCACTGGAAAGCTCCTCGACATGCCCACAGCCATCGCAGATCAGCAACTGCGGGTCGTGCAGTTCTGCGGGGTGGTCACAGCCGACATAGGCATTCAGCGACTCGATGCGGTGGATCAGTCCCTGGTCGCGCAAAAAGTCCAGTGTGCGATAGATGGTGGGCGGCTTGAGCGTATGATCCTCGCTGGAGAGCTCATGAATCAGGCTGTAGGCCTTGACCGCTTCATGGCTTTGCCAGATGGCCGCCAGCACTCGCCGGCGCAGCGGGGTGAGACGGGCGCCGCTGCGCGCGCAGACGGCCTCGGCATGCGCCATGGCCTCGTCGATGCATTGTTGGTGATGTTTGCAGCTGCTCATTTTGTCATTATGCCCCAAGGCAGTGCCTGCCGTTTATCCGGATTCCTCGGGAAACGCTGCATTCCTGCAGAGGGTCCCTGAGATAACCACCTGCCGGGTCGGGATAAAAACCCTTCATGAAACTGAGGCGACATGTGCCTGCCTTATTGCATAAACCCCGGCTTGATGCGGGTTTTGCGCGGCGGGCGGTCGTGATTCATCAGGCTTGCACTAATCGCTCACCTGTCCGAAACTTGCCATGACCGCAGGCGCCGGGCAATCGCCCGACGAGCACGGCTGGCATGGGGGTGAATCCCCGCCTGGCCGCCGTTCGTGAAGCGTTTTTGCATACGGGGCGACCGCCGTCGTCCACGTCCAGATGTCAGGGGGAGTGACCAGATATCATGAAAAGAATTTCTCAGGACCAGATATTCCGGGCGCCGCGCCGGCAGTTTCTCAAGCGGATGGGCGGCATGGCCGCAGTGATGGCGGCCATGCCGGCCGGGTTTGCCCCCGCGTTGCTGGCCGACGAACATGCCGAGCAGATCAAGGGCCCGCGGGTCAATGACATCCCGGCCATGCCGATTTCCGATCACGTGCACGTGATCATCTCGCCCGATGGCTTTCCGTCCCCGATCAACAAGGGGATGATGAGCAATATCACTTTTGTCGAGACCGAGAAGGGTATCGTGGTGATCGATTCCGGCGCCTCGCTGCAGATCGGCGAGATGGCGTTGCGCCAGCTTCGCGAGATTACCGATGCCCCGGTGATTGCGATCTTCAATTCGCACTATCATGGCGATCACTGGCTGGGCAACCATGCCTTTGTGAATGCCTATCCGGACGTGCCGATCTACGCGCATGAAAACACCATGACCTTTATCCGCACCGGTCAGGGCGATTTCTGGATGCGCATGATGGAGAACTCCACCGATGGGGCAACGGCCGGGACCATCGCCACGCCGCCGACGGAAATCATCGCCCACGGGGACGAGTTCAACTTCGGCGACATCACCATCCGCTGTCACCATTACGGCACCGCCCATACCCCGGCCGATGTTTGCTTCGAGATTGTCGAGGACAAGGTGGTCCACGTGGGCGATGCGGCGATGGACAACCGGATCGCATTCATGGATGACGGCAGCTACCTCGGGACCTTCCGCACCTACGACGCGCTGAAGGAAGCGGTTCCGGACGCGCTGTGGCTGCCGGCGCACGGCAACCCGGGCAAGGAGGTTCTGGCCAACAACCGGGAGCTGTTCGAGGGTATCTACGAGACCGCGCTTCAGGCCGTGCAGGACATGGTGCCGCCTGATCAGGTCACCGAGCTGGTGCTCAAGGACCCTCGCGTGAGCAAGTACGCGGGCATTACCGAGGGCTTCGATGACAATATCGGCCGGTACACCAGCCTGGCCTACCTTGAGGCCGAGGCCAATGCCTTCTGAGGCATTGTGATGCCCCTGCCCGGTGCGCCGTGGTGACGGCCAAGCCGGGTGCCGTGCAAAAATACCCCCGCCGGTGGCCGATGCCATGTCGGCGGGGTTTTTGTATAAGCTGCCTGTGCAAGCAGGCAATGTTCGCCGCAGTCAATCTTCGGAGGTAAGAGGAACCAAGTCCATATGTCTCGCTGGCTTATCGTGGCGGGGGCCGTGCTGATCGTCCTCGGTCTGATCTGGCATTACGCGCCCTGGATGCTCAACTGGTTCGGAAAGCTGCCGGGCGATATCCGGATCGAGAACGAGAACACGCGGGTGTTTATTCCCATTACCTCCATGCTGGTGGTGAGCATCCTGTTGAGCGTGATTCTGAGCCTGTTCTTTCGTCGTTGAGGCGCGGGTTCGTCCAAACCTGGCTGCGTGCCGGATCTGCCCGTCAGCGGGTGCTGGCAAGTACCTCCACCTGCTCGTCCCAGATATCACTGTCCTCGAAGCCGTCATGGCCGGCGCGGATGACCGGGGTGTCCCGCCCCAGCAGTCGCGGCAGCCAATGGCGCAGGGCTTCGACATTGTTCGGCTGGTCTTCACCGCCCCGGTCCTCGGGGCGCTGGTTGAGCACGATGCCGGCCAGCCGCGCGCCATGGCGCAGAATGCTCTCGGCCGCGGTCAAAGTCACCGACTGGGTGCCCAGCCGGTCAGCCGCCACCAGCAGGATCGGCAGGTCCAGCGTGATCGCCAGGTGAAGGTTGAGCGCATCATCGGCAATGGGCGAGTAGATGCCCCCGGCACCCTCGACCAGGGTGTAGTCCCCGGCCGCCAGCACCGTCTGGCAGGCATCCACCAGGTCGGAGACAGGCAGGTTTCGGTTCTCGCGGCGCGCCGCCTCGGGCGGCGCCAGCGCAGCCTCCAATCGATGCGGACAGACCTCCGCCAGCGGCTGGCGGTTTCCGGCCGCCTCGCGCAGGGCCTGTGCATCGGCGGGCAGCCGCTCGCCGTTGGCCGCGGTCAGGCAGCCGGACTCGGCAGGCTTGACCACCCGGACCGGTTGCCCCGCCTGCAGAAGCGACCGGGCAATGGCACAGCCGATGAATGTCTTGCCCATGCCGGTGTCGGTTGCCGAGACAAACAGTCCCCGCTGCATGATGCCCTCTCTTCGTCAGGTCGCGGGCGCCGGATCGGCCGTCCCGGTCAGGCGTTCCAGGGCTTCCTGGTAGCGGGCGGTCGTCTGGGCAACCACCTCGGGCGGCACCTCCGGCCCCGGCGGGCGCTTGTCCCAGTCCAGGGTCTCCAGCCAGTCTCGAATGTACTGCTTGTCGAAGGAGGGCGGGCTGCTTCCCGGGCGGTAACTTTCCGCAGGCCAGAACCGGGAGGAGTCCGGGGTCAGGGCCTCGTCGATCAGGTACAACTGTTCCTGCGCGTCTACCCCGAACTCGAACTTGGTATCCGCGATAATGATGTCGCGACCGCGGGCATATTCGGCCGCATGGCGATACAAGGCGAGGGCGGTGTCCCGCACCTGGGCGGCAAGCGACTCGCCCAGCAGGGCCACCGTGTCCTCGTAGGTGATGTTCTCGTCGTGATCGCCGACCGCGGCCTTGGAGGAGGGCGTGTAAATTGGCTCGGGTAGCCGGTCTGCCATCTGTAGCCCCGTGGGAAGCGGGATGCCGCAAACCGAGCCATGCGCCAGGTAATCCTTGTAGCCCGACCCGATCAGGTAGCCCCGGACGATGGCCTCCACCGGCAGCGCCCGCAGCTTGCGCACCACCATGCTTCGTCCTTCCAGTGGTGCCCGTTGCGCCGGGTCCGGGATGATATCTTCCAGGGTTGGCGTCTCGGCCAGATGGTTGGGCACGATGTCTCGGCTGCGGTCGAACCAGAACCGGGAGACTGCCGTGAGCACCTCGCCCTTGCCGGGAATCGGCGTCGGCAGGATCACGTCGAACGCCGACAGTCGGTCCGTGGTGACGATCAGCAGGTGTTGTTCGTCGACATCGTAAATGTCACGTACCTTGCCGCGGTGGACCAGCGACAGGGTGCTGAGGTGTGACTCGAACAGGGCAGGGCGACTCATCTTGGCGGAGGCTTCCAGAAGAACGAATGGGGCCGGACCGTTTGGCGTGTACAATCGTTAGCCAGCTTGGCAAATGATCGGCAGACGGTACGCGAGATAGGGCTCGGGCGCGGGGGTGGTCGCGGGATTGCCGCTGACCGTTCCGGCAAGCCAGCCATTTTGCAGATCGTCACCATTTTATCAAATGCCCCGACGGCTGGCCTGGTCCGGTCGGGTCGCCTGTTTCTCGATGGAGGGGTCATGCGTCTTGTCATTCTTCGCCTTTTCGCGGTTTTGTTGCTGCTCGCAACGACCTCGGTACAGGCCGGTTTTTCGCTCAAGCTGGATTCCGGCGATCAGCTGGATGTGGAAACGATCAATCCCGAGGGCTCTGGACCGCTGTTTGTCTGGCTGATCAACCAGTATGCCGAAACCCAGGGGCCGGACGAGCTGGCCGAGGTGCTGGTCGAGCGCGACGCGGTCCTCTGGCGCGTGGATCTCCTGGAAACCCTGCTTCTGCAGCGGACCAACCAGGCGGTGCGCAGCATTGACGGCACGCCGGTGGCTGCCCTGCTGGATGAGGCAGTGGCGCAGGGGCATGGACCGATCGTTCTGGTCACCTGCGACCGGATGTCGGTGCCCCTCCTGCGCGGCATGCGGACCTGGCAGGCGCGTGCCGAGGATGCCTCCGCCGTGGCCGGTGCAGTGCTGTTTTTCCCCAACCTGTACCGGGGAACGCCCGTGGCCGGCGAGGACCCGGAATTCATGGGGATTGTCTCGGCAACCAGCATGCCGGTAATCATCATGCAGCCGGAACTGGGGACCAATCGAACCCGGCTGCAGAACCTGCTTTCGACCCTGCAGTCGGGGGGCAGCCCGGCCTTTGGCTGGATGATCGACGGGGTACGAGACTACTACCTCCTGCACGAGGAAGACCCGCAGAGCGAATCGCTGGAGGCCATGGGGCCGGTTCCGGAGGCCGTGCGACTGGCGAAGGACACCACGCCGGACCAACTGCTGGCCGCCGCGCAACTGTTGGCGAAGGTGCCCCGCCCGGATGAGCCGCCGCCGCTGGACAAAAGCGCCGAAAAGCCCGTCGCGCCTGCCTATGGCCTGGTTGAGCGACCGCCGGAACCGGCGCCGGATTACCAGCTGCCTGATGCCCGCGGGCCGATGCACGAGGCGTCCGAGAATATTGGGCGCGTGACCTTGGTGAACTTCTGGGCCACCTGGTGCCCGTCCTGCGTGCACGAGATTCCCTCCATGAACCGCCTGCAGGCCGGCTATGCACCAGAAGACTTCGCCATCGTGTCCTTCAATTACAAGGAGGACCGCGCCCACGTGCTCGATTTCATGGAGCGCATTGAGGTGGAGTTTCCGGTTCTGCTGGATATCGACGGTGCAGTCTCAGACCGCTGGGATGTCTTCGCCTTTCCCAGCTCGTTCATTCTTGATGCCGAGGGGCGCATCCGCTACTCGGTGAACACGGCCATCGAATGGCACACGGACGAAGTCCGTGCGGTGGTCGATGCACTAATCGAAGAACGGGATGACTGAGGCAATGCCCGGACTGCGGACGGTCTGGCTGCTGCCTGCGGTGCTTGCGGTCGTGTTGCTGCTGGGCGCGCCGGCCGGCATAGGCTGGCTCGCCGAGCGCTTGCTGCCGCCCCGGGCCGAGATCGCCACGGGCGCGGGGGACCTGCGCTGGCAACTGGTGGAATTCCGGCGGGGCTGGTTCACCTCCACCGCCGTTTCGCGACTAGTGATCGAGACGGATCAATCCAGCCGGACCCTGGACTTGACCCACCAAGTGCGCCACTGGCCCTCATCGTTCGACAGCCTGGCGCATTTCGACACACAGACGCCAGCTGAAGCCGAAGCGATGGGGGCGGCCCGCACCGAGATGCTCTGGTCCGGCGCAACCCGGACGCGCGTTGCGCTTTCCGCGGGACGACTTCCATGGCCTGGAGCCTCGAAATGGGTCGTGGAGCCCTCGGCCGGGACTGCCGAACTGCGAACCCGGCCTGATGGACAGGCAGCTCTGGGCTTGTCTTGGCCGGAGGTCGTCGCAGCGGGGCCGGCGGGTACACTGCAACTGCGCGCGCTGGATCTGAAGTTTGACGGGAACGGGTCGGCTGGCTCCGCGACCATCCAGGCTGCTGCCCAAGCCCTGGCCTGGACCCCGGAAGAGGACGCCGGGCTGCAGCTGGAACGGCTGGCGCTGGATCTGGCGCTTGCGCGGGATGTCGATGGCTTGCTGGGCGGCGAGGGCAAGCTTGCGTTTGACGCCCTGCAAGTCAGTGAGAAGGCCGCCGGACCCGGGGAAATCGGCCTGGCGGCAGAGCGGCTGGATCCACAGCTGATTGCCCGACTGGCCCGGCTGTATGCTTCCGGCCGCACTGATGGGCTGAACTGGGTGCTCGCGGGCCTGGCACTCGCTCAACAGCGCCCGGCCATCCGCATCGATCCGCTTTCAATCGACACCGCGGACGGCCCTGTTGAGGGTCGGTTGGAAGCCCTTGTGCGTGATCCTGGCCCGGGCCGTCTGGTACTGGACCCGAATCTGCTGACGCTTGAACTGGATCTGGCTACACCCGAACCCTTTGCCCGGGCACTGGTGGCCGCGACCCTGGCGGGGGCCTCATCGGCCGAAGGATCTCAAACCGGGTCCAGTGCGGCCCAGGCTCTGCTGCAGCGACTCGAGCGCATGGGGTGGATCAGCCGGCTGCCCGACGGGCGAATGGCCTTGTCGCTGGGTTTCAGGGACGGGTCTTTTCGACGCCAGTCGCAGCCGCTGCCTGCGGATAAACCATAAGCTGGAGCCTGCTTTGCCGGTTCCGGGTCTTGGGGCAAAATGCCCGATGTTTCGGAGCCTTTCAGGGGCTCCTGCCCGCCGCCACCTGACTTGAAGGGACTGTCATGCCCGTCAATCTCTCTGCCCCCGAAAAACTTTTGCCGATCCCGGGGATTCGCCTGGGAATCGCGCGCGCCGGGGTGCGCAAGCCCGGCCGCAAGGATCTGGTCGTCATGACCCTCCCTGAAACGGCGACCGTCGCCGGCGTGTTTACGCAGAACCGTTACTGCGCCGCGCCGGTGAATCTATGCCGCGAGGTACTCGCGGGCGGACAGTCGGTGCGGGCGCTGGTCATCAACACCGGCTGTGCGAACGCCGGCACGGGTGATGCCGGCTACGAGGATGCCCGGGCCGTCTGCGCGGCCGTCGGCAAGGCGGTTGGCTGTGCGCCGGAACAGGTCCTGCCGTTTTCCACCGGGGTCATCCTGGAACGTCTACCGGTGGACCGGATCGTGGCCGGGCTGCCCGACTGCATGGCGGATCTGGACGAGGATCGCTGGGTGTCGGCAGCTGAGGCCATCATGACGACGGACATCGTGCCCAAGGGAATTTCGCGCACTTTCGAGGTTGATGGCCAGACCTGCCGGGTCACGGGTATTGCCAAGGGCTCCGGCATGATTCACCCGAACATGGCCACCATGCTCGGTTACGTCGCCACCGACGTGCAGGTCCCGGGGCCGCTGTTGCAGGGCCTCCTGAAGGAGGTCGCGGACGCCAGCTTCAACCGCGTCACGGTCGATGGCGACACTTCCACCAATGATGCTTTCATGCTGGTGGCCGCCGGCGCGGCGGACCGGCCCTGCATTGACCAACCCGAAGGACCGGCCTGGGAGGCGCTGCGCGAGGCGGTGCTGTCGGTCAGCGTGTTTCTCGCCCAGGCGCTGGCGCGGGATGGCGAGGGGGCGACCAAGTTTGTCACCATCGAAGTGCAGGGCGGTAGCAGAAGTGAAGAATGCCTGAAGGTAGGCAAGGCAATCGCGCACTCACCCCTGGTCAAGACCGCTTTGTTCGCCTCCGATCCCAATCTCGGGCGCCTGCTGGCGGCCATTGGCAATGCCGGGATCGACGATCTTTCCGTCGACGGGGTATCGATGTGGCTGGGAGACGTGGAAGTGGTTCGTGGTGGCCAGCCGGCTCCGGATTACCGGGAATCCGATGCCGCCGAGGTGATGCAGGCGCCGGAGATCATCATCCGGGTTGACCTGGGCCGGGGGAATGCCCGCGACCGGGTCTGGACCTGCGACTTCTCTTACGATTACGTGCGGATCAACGCCGAATACCGGTCCTGATGAGTACTCCCCGGCCTCCGGTTCGCGTCGCTGTTGGCGTGCTGCGCAATCGCGCCGGCGAGCTTCTGGTGGCCCGTCGGCCCGAGGGCAAGCCCCTGGCAGGCTACTGGGAGTTTCCCGGCGGCAAGTGCGAGCCGGACGAGCCGCCCAGTCAGGCGCTTGGCCGCGAGCTGGCCGAAGAACTGGGCGTGACGGTTCGCGCCCTGCGTCCTCTGATCGAGATTCCCTGGTCCTACCCGGACTTCACCGTGCGCCTGCTGGTCTTCGACGTGCTGGAGTTCGAGGGACGCCCCCGGGGTATCGAAGGCCAGGCGCTTGCCTGGCGGTCGCTTGAAGCACTGCGGGACGAGAAACTCCCCCCGGCCAACCGGGGCATTCTCACGGCTCTGGGGCTGCCTGAGCGGCTGCTGGTCACGCCGGATGTCGCAGGTACTGGCCTGGGCGCCGAGCGGCGCTGGTTTCGTGCCCTCGAATCCAGCCTGGCGCGGCTGGGCGAATCGCCTGATGGGTTGCCCACACCCGTCAATAGCCTGGGGCCGGCACCGCTGGTCCAGCTTCGCTTGGGGCCCGACTGTTCCGAGGCCACCTGGCGGGCCGCTCTGCGCGTGATCCGGGCGCATGGTGCCCGGGGCATCGTCAACGCCAGCCCGGAGCTGGCGCTGGCCCTGGGCGCCGATGGCGTGCACCTCAATCGCGCCCGGCTTAGAACCTGGGCCGCCGCCGGCCAGCGGCCCCTGCCCGAACTGCTGCTGGTCAGTGCCGTGGCGCACGACATCCAGGAATTGATCATGGCAAGAACCGTCCGGGCCGACCTGGCACTGGTTTCGCCCGTGGCGCCCACGGTCTCCCATCCCGGGGCGGCAACACTCGGCTGGAGCGGATTTGCCGCCCTCGCGGACCAGGCGCCCATGCCGGTTTATGCACTCGGTGGCATGGGGGAGGCCGATCTGCCTCTGGCCCGGGCCCACGGCGGACAGGGGATCGCGGCCATCAGCGCGCTTTGGCACTGGCCGCCCAGAATCTCGGCCACTCCCGACGGGCCGTCGCCACACAACGACCGGAGTACAACCCCATGAGCATGAAACAGGCACGCTGGCTGGTTGCCACGCTGGTGATCATCGGCCTGCTCGGCTACCTGCACGGGCGCAACCCCATGAACCTGGGCAAGCCCGACCAGCCCGCCTTCGGCCCGGTGACCGAGATTGCCGCGCCGGAAAACTGCTCGGTCAAGGGAGCGGGCTGCACGGTGGAACTGCCCGAACTGGGCACCTATACCGTCCGCATGCCCGAGCGGGTCGTGCCGCTGGAAAAGTTTACGCTGGCGGTTGAACCCGATGCCGGGTTGCTGCCCGAAACCGGTGCGGTCCATGCCAACTTTGACATGATCGGGATGGACATGGGCTTCAACGATTACGTGCTCGAGCGCGAAGCCTCCGGCCGATTTCGCGCCGAAGTCATCCTGCCGGTCTGCACTGCCGATCGGTCGGACTGGATTTTGGACCTGCACCTGACCACCACCCGGGGCACTTTCTACACCCGGTTGCCCTTCGACATGCCCCGGCGGTGATTGCGAGACGTGGGCGCTTGAGAGGGCGAGATGGCATTCCTGCATGTTCGCGCAGGCTTCCTGGCAGCTGGGGTCTCGACCTGAAGAGGTGGGGACGGCGAATGATCAACCCGGCCGCTTGAGCAGCACGTAGATGGCACCGGTGCCGCCATCGTGGGCGGGGGCGGAGCAGAAGGCCAGTACGTCATCGCGCTGGGGGAGCCAGCGGTTGACCATGCGCTTGAGTACCGGGCCGCGATGGGCGGAGCGGTTGCCCTTGCCATGCACGATGCGCACGCAGCGGTGGTCCCGGCGGCGCTGGTCGGCGAGAAAGGCCGCGATTTCGCTGCGGGCCTCGTCGACTGTCATGCCGTGCAGGTCGAGGCTGGCGCCGATGGCGAAGTGGCCCCGACGCAGCTTGCGCAGGGTGCCCGCCTGGATGCCGGGGCGCAGGTAGGTCAGCGTTTCGCCGTATTCGATATCATCGGCATCATCAAGCAGTCCGTCGCTGAGCAGGCAGTCGGCCAGTTCCTTCTGCGATGGCGCGCGTCTCTTGCGTCTGCGGCCGGGAGGCGGACGCAGGTCTTGCTCGGCGCCACCGACGGGCTCGACATCGCCCACGGCATCGAGAAACAGCTGGCGGTCGGACTCGTCGATTGGATCGCGTGAAGTGCTCATGGTCCCGTCACCCGGTAGGGATGAATTGCGCGGGTCGAAACGATATAGTGCCGAGGCGTATTCGCGGGGTTCCGTTGTCTGATTCCCGCGGTTTCCAGACACTGGGCGGCCGGCGGGCTCGGCAGCCTGTCAATGCACTTTATCATCGGTTTCGCGAGGCTTGAACGGCATGAACATTCTCGTCAGCAATGACGACGGTTATCTCTCGCCCGGCATCCAGGTGCTGGCCAACGCGCTGTCGGTGCTCGGCCAGGTGACCATCGTGGCACCGGACCGGGATCGCAGCGGCGCCAGTAATTCGCTGACACTGAGTCGGCCGCTTCGGCCCCGGAGAATTTCCGAGCGGGTCCATGCCGTGGACGGGACGCCTTCCGACTGCGTGCACCTTGCCGTGAAGGGCCTGCTTCCAGAGACACCGGATCTGGTGGTTTCCGGGATCAATCATGGTTCGAATCTCGGTGATGACGTGCTGTATTCCGGCACGGTGGCCGCGGCGACCGAGGGGCGCTCGCTGGGCCTGCCCGCCATTGCGGTTTCAAGCATGAGCTTCGACCCGCGCCATCTTCCCGCGGCCGCTGATCTGGTCTGCACGCTGGTGCGCCGACTCGAAAGCCACCCGCTGCCGCGCGGTACCCTGCTGAACGTCAATGTGCCGGATCGCCCGACCAGCGAAATACAGGGCATTCGGGCCACACGGCTGGGGCGGCGCCATCCGTCCTCGCCCATCGTGCGCGACCAGGACCCGCGGGGCCGCGAGATCTTCTGGATCGGCGCGGCCGGTGCGGCCGAGGATTGCGGGGAGGGCACCGATTTTCATGCGGTAGCCGAGGGTTATGTGTCCGTCACGCCCGTGCAGTTCGACATGACCCGGCACGAGGTCATCGACGCGGTGCAGGGGTGGCTGGCCGAATGACCGGTACGGCGATCGCGGCGCCGGGTCGCAACAGCGAGCGTGCCCGCCAGGGCATGTGCGAACGGCTGGTCGCTCAGGGCATCACCGATCGGCGCGTGCTGGAGGCGATGGGCGAAATCCCCCGGGAGATGTTCGTGGATGAGGCCCTGTCGATGCGGGCCTACGAGGATTGCGCCCTGCCGATCGGGCAGGGGCAGACGCTCTCGCAACCTTATATCGTGGCGCGCATGACGGAGGTGATGCTGCGCGCGGGGCCCATTGGCCGTGTTCTGGAGATTGGCACCGGTTCAGGTTACCAGGCGGCGGTGCTGTCGCGGGTGGTGCGCGAGGTCTTTACCATCGAGCGCATTGCCTCCTTGCAGCAGAAGGCCCGCCAGCGACATCGTGCGCTGGGTCTGCTCAATATCCGCTACATGCATGGGGACGGCCACAAGGGCTGGCAGTCCCAGGCGCCTTTCGATGCCATTCTGGTGACGGCGGCGCCTGAGAACGTGCCCGCCGCGCTCAAGGAGCAACTGGCGGTGGGGGGGCGAATGGTGCTGCCCCTTGGCCCGCAGGGCGATGCCCAGCGGCTGACCCTCATCACCCGGAGCGAGACGGGGTTCGTGACCGGGTTCATGGGCATGGTGGCCTTCGTGCCCATGCTGTCCGGAGACAGACAATGAGACTTTTTGGCCCGCTCTACGAGCTCGTGCTTGGCTGGAGCGCCCATCGTCGCGCGCCCTGGTATCTCGGCGGACTGAGCTTTGCCGAGTCCTCGTTCTTCCCGATTCCGCCTGACGTGATGCTGGCGCCCATGACGCTGGCCCGTCCCAAGGCCTGGTGGCGGCTGGCCCTGCTGACCACCGTCGCCTCGGTGCTCGGTGGCCTGTTTGGCTACCTGATCGGCTTTCTGGCCATCGACGTGATTGAGCCATCCCTGCGCGACTGGGGCTATGGTGAGGCCTTCGACCTGTCCCAGCAGTGGTTCGCCCAGTGGGGGTTCGCTGCGGTACTGGTGGCCGGGTTCTCGCCCATTCCCTACAAGATCTTCACGATCGCGGCGGGTGCGTTGACCATGAACCCCCTGCTGTTTGTTCTGGCCTCGATGATCGGGCGGGGCGGGCGCTTTTTCCTGGTGGCCGGTCTGATCGGGCTGGCCGGACCAAAGCTCGAACCGCTGTTGCGTCGCTACGTCGAATGGCTCGGCTGGCTCACGGTGGTTGCGCTGGTGATCCTGGTCTGGCTTTTCAAGGGTTGAGTGGGCAGGGCGCATGGATTCGGCGGGCATGGGACGGACGAATCGAGCTGCGATGCAAAAATGGCCTGTCGGGGCGTGCGATGCACGACCCATCCCCGAAACCCCGCGGCGCATGATCGGCCACCGTAAGCTGTCCCTTTGGTTTGTTCTGTGCTGCCTTAGCCTCGTTCTGGCAGGCTGCAGCAGCACGGGGCCCTTCGATGACTGGAGCCGAGCGCAGCCAATCCCGCCGGCGAGCAGCAGTGGCGTGCACGTGGTCCGCCGGGGCGATACCCTGTATTCGATCGCCGTGGCCAACAACACCGACTACCGGGCCCTGGCGCGCTGGAACGGCATTCGCGACCCGAGTCGGATCTACGTCGGTCAGCGGATTCGGCTCACGCCCCCGGCTTCCGCCACGCGCCCGTCGGCCGAGCCGACCCCGGCAAAACGACCGGAACCCAAGCCTGCGACCGCATCGAAACCGCAGCCGGATCCTTCGCCGCGCCCGGAACCGAAGCCGGCATCGACCGGGCCATTTGCCTGGCAGTGGCCGGCCGACGGCAAGGTGACCCGGCGTTTCAGCAGCTCGGCCCCCGTTCTGCGCGGCATCGATATCTCGGGAAAGACGGGTGACCCGGTGCGTGCTGCCGGCGCCGGCGAGGTGGTCTATGCCGGCGACGGGCTGCCGGGCTACGGGAATCTGCTGATCGTCAAGCATGACCCGCGGCACCTTTCCGCCTATGCCTTCAATCGCAAGCTCATGGTGGCAGAGGGCGAACGAGTGCGTGCCGGCCAGCAGATCGCCACCATGGGACGAGACGGTAGCAATCCACCGGCCCTGCATTTTCAGATTCGGCTCGACGGCAAGCCGGTCGATCCCATGCGTTTTCTGCCGCCGCGGTAGCGACCTGGGCCGTCACCCGACCTGCTTCGACACTGTGGTTGGCATGGCCTTGTGCAACAGCGCGGCCTGTGGGTACCTCGGAGAACCTTTCGAGGTTCCCCTGTGTTTGCCTGCGTGCCGTGTTAGATGAATGTCATCAAATAAGGCGGGTCTTCGTGGCATAAGGACAACACGGTTGTTCTGAATCAAGCCGCTCGTGATAATCGGGTGAAGAGGCGCTTTGTGCCTTTCGAATCTTCTCGGCTGTGTGCAAGGGCGCGACCGGGATGGCGCAGCCTTTTCGGGGATTTCCTCGGGGGTGGCAGGCCCAGGTGGCGCTGACGGTCGGGCAGGGTTTTCGGGTCTCCCGGCTGTGGATGAGAGCGGCCCAATCGGAGTGGATGCATGGCGCGCAGACGTAAGGATCAGTCGCAGGAAACGGAAACGCCCGAGTCGTCGGTGACCCTGGGGGATGAGGATATTCCCGAGTCTCTACGGCCGGTGGTGAGCCGCGACCGGGATGCGGGTTCCGGGGAGGTGGATGGCGGCGAGGAGGCATCAGCCGATGCATGGCGCGAGGAAAACCCGCGCTTTGCAGCCGGAGCGGCCGAAGGCGTCGATCCGGTACGCCTGTATCTGAACGATATTGAGACCGAACGGCTGCTGACGCCCGAAGAGGAGGTACACTACGCGCGCCTGGCCCAGTCCGGCGACCCGGCGGCTCGCCGCAAGATGATCGTCTGCAACCTGCGCTTGGTGGTCAAGCTGGCGCGGCGTTACCTGAACCGGGGGCTGGATCTGCTGGATTTGATCGAAGAGGGCAACCTCGGATTGATGCGCGCCGTGGAAAAGTTCGATCCCGAGCGGGGCTTTCGTTTCTCCACCTACGCGACCTGGTGGATTCGCCAGACCATCGAGCGTGGGCTCATGAATCAGGCGCGTACTGTGCGCCTGCCGGTTCATGTCGTCAAGGAAGTCAACGCCTACAACCGGGCTGCCCGGGCGCTGGCGCAGGCGCAAAACGGCGATGCACGTGCCGGGCAGATTGCCGCGCACCTGGACAAGTCCGTCGAGGACATCCATCGCTACATGACCTGGGGCGAGCGGGAAACCTCCATGGACATTCCTCTGCGCGGCAGCGAGGATCTCTCGCTGCTCGATCTGCTTCCGGACGAGCAGAGTCGTTCCCCGGACGAAGTCACCCAGGACAATGACGCCATGGCCGCGATGGAGGCGGCGCTGGATCAGCTGGATGAAAAGCAGCGCACGGTTCTGATGCAGCGCTTCGGCCTGCGCGGCTGCGAGCCGGCCACGCTCGAGGAAGTTGGCAAGTCCATGGGGGTCACCCGCGAGCGGGTGCGGCAGATCCAGATTGATGCGCTCAAGCGTTTGCGGCTGATTCTCCGGCGGGATGGCTTGTCGTTGGATACCATGCTGTCCGATTGACCTTGCCGGCTGCGGATGTGCGTGCGGCCCGTATGGCTGATCCCAAAGCCTGCGCGGCGGCCCGCGTGTTCCACCGGGGCACCTTCAAAAACCACGCCCCTGTGGCTTTTCGAGGCCGGAATTCGCGGGAGGCCCGCAGAGTGACTCCTGCCATTTCAAGCGCTGGCGCGGTTTGCGCGCGGTGACTCACTTGCCTTGAGGCTTGCCGCCAAGGAGGACGGCGAGGGGGGCAGACCGGGGACATGCCCGGGTATCCTTGCTCCATTGAACGGATGCGTGGTTGCGCAATGGCGCAGAAAGTTGAATGGCTGGGCGAGGGATGGCGTGAATACATGCCTGGCGTCAGCCCGCCCCTGCACGAAACCTTCCGATGGCTTCGTGCAGCGTTTTCCAAGAACACATGATGACCATGATTATCGACGAGAACTTCGACATCTGCTCGGAAGATCGGCTGCCCGTGCTGCTGGTTCGTGTGACCCAGCTGTGGCGCCAGCGCGTGGACGCCGAACTGGCCCATCATGGGCTGAGCCAGGCCAAGTGGCAGACGCTGGCGACCCTTTCACCGCACCCCGAGGGCATGATCCAGTCGGAACTGGCCGAGACCCTTGGCGTGGAAGGACCGAGCTTGGTGGCCATGATTGACCGTCTTTCTCGGGATCACTGGGTCGAGCGCAGTGCCTGCAGCAGTGACCGGCGCTGCAAGATCATCCGCCTGACCGAACGGGCAATGCCATTGATCGATGATATCCGCAAGATTTCCGAAAAGGTCTACTCGGACCTGCTCGAAGGCACGACAGCCGACGAGATGCAGGTGACCGAGAAGTTTCTGCGGCGATTGCGCGACAAGCTCGCAGCCGAGAAAGCTTTGAAAAAGCGTCGTCCCTGACGGCTGCGTCCTTGACTCGGCTGCCCGCGCCTCAGCCGGCAGCCTTGCGGGCGCGTCGCAGCAGAAACTCTCCCAGCAGAGGCACAGGGCGGCCCGTGGCGCCCTTCTTGTCGCCGGTTTTCCAGGCCGTGCCGGCAATGTCCAGATGCGCCCAGCGATAGGACTTGGCAAAGCGTGACAGGAAACAGGCGGCGGTGATGGTGCCGCCTTCGCGACCGCCAATATTCGCCATGTCCGCAAAGTTGCTCTTGAGCAGTTCTTGATACTCGTCCCAGAGCGGCAACTCCCAGACCCGGTCGAGCATGATTTCGCCGGCCTTCTGGAGCTCCTGGGCCAGCGGGCGGTGGTTGCCGAGCACGGCCGAGGGTTCCCGGCCCAGGGCGACAATGCAGGCGCCGGTCAGGGTCGCCATGTCGATGACCGTCTCGGGCTTGTAGCGCTCCGCGTAGGTCAGGGCATCGCAGAGAATCAGGCGTCCTTCGGCATCGGTATTGAGCACCTCGATGGTCTGCCCGGAGAGGCTGGTCACGATGTCTCCGGGTTTCACGGCCTTGCCGTCGGGCATGTTCTCGACGCTCGGGACCAGGCCAACCACGTTCAGCGGCAGGCGCAGTTCGCAGACCAGCGACATGACGCCCATCACGGCCGCGGCACCGGACATGTCGTACTTCATCTCGTCCATGCCGGCGCCGGGTTTGATGGAGACGCCTCCGGAGTCGAAAGTGACGCCCTTGCCGATCAGCACGATAGGCGGGGTCTGGTCATCCGCGCCATTGTGCTCCATGACAATGAACTTGGGCGGCTGTCGGCTGCCGCGGGCCACAGCAAGCAGCGCGCCCATGCCCAACGTTTCCATGCGGGACTCGTCCAGAACCTCCACGACCAGCTCGGGATAGGTCTGTCCCAGGTGCCGGGCCTGATCCGCCAGGTGGGCGGGGGTGCAGACATTGCCCGGACGGTTGGCCAGATCCCGCGTCAGCTTCATGCCGGCAGCAATCGCCATGGCCTCGCGAACGGCCTGCTCGGCGCCGAGCGTGTCTCGGCGGCTGGCTATCATGAGGGTCATCTTGCGCAGAGGACGGCGCGGTGTCGGGTTCGGCTCGCTCTTGAATTCGTCAAAGCGATAGCGGGTCTCTTCAACCGCCAGAATGGCGTGGCGCAGGACATCGTCTCGTTCGGCGCCCCGAACGTCCAGCTCAGTCAGCGTATTGACACATTCGGTGGTGCCGCGCTGGGCCAAGGCGTTTACCGAGGCGGCGACTGCCTTGCGGAAGGTCTTCAGATCGAATGCCCGCTCCTTGCCCAGGCCGACCAGCAGGACCCGCTCGGCCTGAATGCCGGGTACTGAATGCAGCAGGAGCGTGTCGCCTGCCTCGCCGTCCATGTCGCCTCGCCGCAGGATGCTGCCGAGAAATCCGTCGCTGGCCTGATCGATCGCCTCGGCCGGCGGGGATAGGCGGCGTGTCTCGAATACGCCGATAATGAGGCAGGCGCTGCGCTGCTTTTCAGGGCTGCCGCTCTTGACGGAAAACTCGAGCATAATGGTCTGTTCCTCGTGTTGGTGAACGGATCGGCCGGCGGCTGTGTCGGTTGGGTTGCGGCATGGCTCCGGTCTGTCTCGGACAGGCCGCTGATTGAAGCACCGGTGATTCAGAGATTGAACTGGTAGTCTATCACTCGAGCCTGCAGCGGTGTTCTGCCTGCAGTTTCTTGCAGGCGAGAGCATTCTGCGCAGGGCCATTGGCAGGTTTGTCGGGCTTGCGCCACTTCAGGGGAGGGCCGTTGCAGGGGCGGATTTCCCCAACACCTTTACCGAAGACAAAAGCGAGGAGCCAGCATGCACCCGGAACCCCAAGACAACGACAGCCCGGAACCGAGCCCGCCCGAGCCCGTCGCGCGTACCGGCAACGATGCGATCGGCCAGGCATCCAAGTGGATGATGATCGTCGGCATCGTGCTGACTGCCGTCGGCATGATCTTTGGCATGGGCGGCATGATGCTCGGTTACACGGACACGGCCGTGGTCGATCTGATCATGCTGATTCCCGGCGGCTTTTTGATGACATTCGCGGGCCTGACCGGGTGGATTCTCGCCGGCGGGCGCTGATCGCTGCACTTCTGCTGGCAATTGGCGCGACGCTGTCGGCAGGCGAGCCGGATGCCGTCTGCATGATCGATCCGGTACAAGCGGACTGCCCGGTGCTGGTCAACATGCTGGACGAGCCGGCGGGTTCCGATGCCGTGGTGGATGCCGTGGTGCTGGAGGTCATCGAGAATGATCCGGCGGCCCTCCAGTCGCTGATGCCGTTCATCACTCAGTGGGTCCGGGCGGCACGGGCAGCGCGTCCGGAGCTGTCGGTCATGCTGGTCTCCCACGGCAACGAGTCTCTGACCCTGGCGCACGAGCCGGATAGCGTCCTGTCCCGGCAGTTGGAGACCCTGGGAGACAATCAGGCGCTTTCCGTGTCGGTCTGCGGTACCTATGCCGGCTGGCGCGGCCTTTCGCCTGCCGATTTTCCGGACTATCTTCAGGTGTTGGACTCGGCCGATTCGGCCTTGACGAGGCAACGCGCGGCCGGAGCCCTGATCGTTCGGCTTCGCCCCGCCAGTGCGGCAAAGCCGGACGACATGGGCTTTCCAGAGTATTGATCCCCGCGAATTGGATCCGCCGTGCCCCGCTTTTGCTAGGGAAGGTCTGCACAAATGCAGACCTTCCCGCGCAGGGCATGGATGCCCTGCCGCACAATGGCGTAAGCCATTGAATTGCGGAGCCCGGGCCGAGCATGTATCGGCCCGGGCGTTGCTGCACGAAGCCAAGGATGGCTTTGTGCAGAGTTTCCCTAGGTCCGGTGGCTATCTCACTGCACTCGTGCAGAAACTACCCCAAGGAATATTCATGAAACCTGCTCGCGCACCCAAGCATATGCCTGGAAGACCCGATTCCCTCCTGTGGCCTGGCTTGTTCCCAACGCCGGGGCATGCTTCTCCTGCCGTTATCACCAGGCGAACGGACAGTCTGAGCCATTGTGTTGCACGGCGTTTGAGCCAGGCGGGCCTGCTGTTGGCCGCCTTGCTTGGTGCCGGCTGTGCCACAGGTCCGGTGGCCGGAACGACAAGCGCGCCGATCGAGGCGGCTTTCCTCTGTGGCGCCAAGGAGGTGGGGGCTGTATTTACCGACGAGCAGCTGCTGCTGAATCTTGATGGCGCATCCTATCGGCTTGAGCAGGCCATTGCGGCCTCCGGGGCGCGTTATCTGGGAACGACATCGGACGGCCAGTCGGTAGAGTTCTGGAACAAGGGTGACGAGGCAACCCTCACGATCGGGGACCGGAGCTATCCGCGTTGCGTGACACGCGATCCGGCGCTGGATGGGCGTTACCGGGCCCTTGGGCTCGAACCTGCCTGGTCCTGGACGCTTGGGCCCCGGGAAGCCGTGCTTCGTCTGGAGCCGGCGCGCCTGTCGCTTTCTGCCCCCCGTTCCGCTGTGCAGGAGGGGCCGGATGGCTGGCTGATGCCCACCGCAGACGGGACCCTTGAGATCACGCGCAGCCCCGGTCCCTGCAGCGACACCATGAGCGATCGAATCTATCCTGAGTCGGTTCAGCTCAGCCTGGGCGAGCAAGCCTGGGCGGGCTGCGGCACCACCCCGGCGGGCATGCTGCAGGTCGCAGACTGGCAGCTTCAGGACTGGGACGGGAAGCCCTTGCCGGAGGACGTGGAGATCACCCTGGCGTTTGACGAGACCGGGCAGGCTTTTGGAAAGTCGGCCTGCAACCGGTACTTCGGCGCCTATCGTCTGGCAGACGAGCAGACCCTGGCCCTTGGGCCGATGGCCGCCAGTCGCATGGCCTGTGCCGAACCCCTGATGCGCTGGGAGACGGACTACCTGGCCTTTCTTGAAGGACCTTTGCAGTTTTCGATCGACGAGCGGGGCCGGCTGATACTGACCGACGGGCAAGGTGAAGCACTGAATTTTCAGCCGCAGACGGCGTCCGACTGACCGAACATTCCTGAGGGCTTCGACGGGCTGATGCCGGGCGCGGACCGGTTACCAGAGCCCGGCAATCAGGCGTCGAACCGGGAGTGGGTTGGGGCCGTTCAGGCGTTCCTGGACCAGCGCGGAGAACAGTTCCGCGGTGGACAGGGCATCCGAGAGCGCATGGTGGGCGTCGTAGCGCGGCAACTGGTGGTCCTGACGCAGACTGTCCAGCCGCAAGGCATCCTGGCGCCAACTGACATGCCGGCGCTCGAACTGTCGTCGGGCAAGCTGCATGGTGTCGATCACCGGCAGGGCGAGACCGGCACCCCAGAGCTGCTTGCAAGCCCGCTGCAGGAAGGCCATCTCGAAACGGGCGTTGTGCGCGACCAGCACCCGGCCCGCCAATGCCTCCAGCAAAGTGGGGAGCACTTCATCCAGAGGCTTTCCCTCGGCGGCCACATCGTCCGTAATGCAGTGAATCACCGCGCTTGATTCGGGAATGGCCCGTTCCGGCCGGATCAGGTCATGCCGCGCACTGGCCAGATCCACTTCCACCCCGTCCATCGCCACCCGTCCAATGCTCAGGAGCGTATCCTGACGGCTGTCTAGGCCGGTGGTCTCGAAGTCGACGACCAGATAGGCGCAATCGCGCCAGTCCATCGAGAGCGGCGGCAGAGGCGACTCCAGAAATGTTTTTAGCGGTGAGGGCCGGGCGCGCCGGGCCAGCTGGCGACGGCGCAGCGAAAGCACCGGCACCAGCGGCAGCAGGTCGCTGAGGGTCAGCCTGCCCATCAGCCCGCTTCCGTCCCGAGCGAAGCCACGTCCAGTTGCCGGCGAAGCCATTTCTGGTGATCCGCGATAACGCGAAAGGCGTCGCGCAGGTGTTCGCGCTCCAGCCCCGAGAGCGTATCCGGGGCCAGCCGATTGTCGGGGGCGGTGCCGGCACGGATCTGCGCGGCCTGGTGGCGGGCGCGCAGGGTATAAAGAAACCGCCAGGCGTCCATGAGTGCCCGGGCGGTGTCCTCCGCCAGCATCTCGTGACCAGCGGCAGCTTCCAGGCGTTCGAGCGTGTTGACCTGGTGCAGCCCGGCCGAGACAGCGTGCCAGCGGGCCAGGTCCACGATCGGCAGCAGCCCCTGATGCTTGAGATCCACGGATGGCTCGTGCTTGTCTTCCGACACCACGACCAGCTGGCCGAAAAAACCCAGCGGCGGGCGGGAGGAGAGTGCATCGGCAGCCAGAAAGCGATGGAAGATCCCGTTTTGGGCGGCCGTAGGCAGAATCGTCTCGAACAGGGCGTCGCGCAGGGCATTCGCGCCATGGACGGTGCGCATGTCGAAGAAATTGCAGGCCAGCATCATGGCCTTGGGGTCCGGGCTGTCGATCCAGGTCGCGAATCGGTCGGTCCAGTCGGCCAGGCTCAAGCGCCACTGCGGATTGCTGGCCATGACGTCGCCGGGACAGGTGACCAGCCCCGCCGAGGCCAGCCCATCCCGCACCCGGTCGGCCAGGTCGGCGAACCAGCGCGCGTGCCGGGTCGGGTCGTAATCGTCCGCGAGGATCAGCGCGTGGTCCTGGTCGCTGTGCGCGGTTTGCTCGCGCCGGCCCTGGCTGCCGACGGCAACCCAGGCAAACTGCACCGGTGCCGGGCCAAGCTCGGCTCCGGCCAGCTCGATCAGGCGGCGGGTCATGGCGTCGGTTACGGTCACCATCGCCTCGCCAAGCACCGGACCGTCGGCACCGATGTCGACCAGCCGGGTCTGCAAAACCGGCAGACGCCGGCCGGCTTCAATCACGGCCTCGGTTGTCTCGGCGGCCCGGATTTCGCGGACCAGGTGCACGCTCTGGGTTCCCTGGGACCGCAGCAGGTCCGAGCTGGACAGAATGCCCAGCAGACGACCGGATTCGTCAACCACCGGCAGGTGATGAATCGTGTGTCTTGAGAGCAGAAGCATCGCCTCGAAGGCTGACCGGCTCGGGGAGATGGTCACCAGCTCACGCGTCATGATGGTATGGACCGGCTCCTCGGGCGCGCGCCCCGCGGCCAGGCAGCGACGACGCAGGTCTCGGTCGGTCACCAGCCCGCACAGCTGCCCGTCTTTCAGCAAGGGCAGGGAGGTGACCCGGCATTCGGACATGCGCTGCGCCACTTCCCGAATGCTCATGTCCGGGTGGCCGGTCACGGGTTCGCGGGCGAGCAGTCCATCGACCCGGGCGCTCATGGTGGCCAGGGCCTGGGGGGACTCGCTGCGCAGGCGCAGCAGGGCCTGCTCCAGGCGCTGCCGGGCATCCCGTTCCAGTTTCAGGGCCAGGGCCGGGTGGCGGCTGCCAAGCCGTTCCAGTCCATCGGCCGGCAGGCGGTACAGCAGGCTGTCTTCCCGCACTTCCCAGCCGGTCTCGTGGGTCTGGTCGGCGCGCAGCAGCCAATAATCCCGGGTGCCGAGTTGCTCGATTACGCTACCGTCTTCGGGGTCACGCCTCAGCAGGGCGCCGCTGCGCAGCAGCCACAGGCCGGGTGCATCCGCCGGAGGAAAGGGGCTGCCGCGCCGGAAGTAGCGCACCTTCAGGCGCTCGGGCAGCCGGTCAAGCGCTTCCTCCGGCAGGTCCGAGAACAGGGCAACTTCCGAGAGAAATGCCCGGATTTCCCAAAGCTCTGCGGCCATGCGATGCCTCCTCGGCTTGCGCGAATCCTGAAGGTCGAAAAAATGGTTGCCAGTCCCGGGCAAGGATCGGGGATCTCGAAAAAACTTTCCATATGGCCCCTGACTCTTGCGTGATCGGCGCCTGACGCCGATCACGCAAGAGCCCCCGGCAGATGCCGGGGGCAGGCTGTCGCGGCAGGAGGCCCGGCGTGTGGCCGGAAACTCCTGCTCGTGGGACGGTTTGTCCTGGTCAGCTGGCGCGCGGTACGCGCACGTCCTCGACCATCTGCTGGATGTGCTCCGGCGGCGGCGCGCTGGACTTGGAAACCAGGTAGGCCACCACGAAGTTCAGCAGGGCACCGATCGGGCCGAAGGACCCCGGAGAGATTCCGAACAGCCAGTTGTCCGGGTTGTCCGGCAGCATGTTGGTATCCGGGATAAAGAACCAGCCCTTGTACATGAAGATGTACAGCAGGGTTGCGATCAGGCCGGCCAGCATGCCCGCCACGGCACCCTTGTTGTTGATGGTCTTGCTGAAGATACCCATCATCAACGCGGGGAACAGCGAGGCGGCTGCCAGTCCAAAGGCCAACGCCACCACTTCCGCCGCAAACCCTGGTGGGTTGAGGCCGAAGTAGCCGGCCAGCAGGATCGCGCCCACCATGGACAGGCGACCGGCCAGCAGCTCCCGTTTCTCGGAAATATTCGGCATGAACACGCCCTTGAGCAGGTCATGCGAGATCGCCGAGGAGATGGCCAGCAGCAGGCCCGCGGCAGTCGAGAGCGCGGCGGCGATGCCCCCGGCAGCGACCAGCGCGATCACCCAGTTGGGCAGGTTGGCGATTTCCGGATTGGCGAGCACCATGATGTCCCGGTCGACGGTCATCTCGTTGCCGGCCCAGCCCCACTGCTCGGCCTGCGCCGCGAACTCGGGGTTCTTGTCGTTGTAGTACTGGATGTGGCCGTCGTCGTTCTTGTCGTCGAACTTCAGCAGGCCGGTGTTTTCCCAAGTCAGCATCCACTGCGGACGCTCGTCGTAGGCCAGGTTGCCCTGCTCGGTGCCCACCTCGCCGGGCTGGACCGTGTTGATCAGGTTGTAGATCGCCATGGCACCGACCGCGGGGGCGGTGGTGTAGAGGATGGCGATGAACACCAGCGTCCAGCCAGCCGACTTGCGGGCATCGCGCACACGCGGCACCGTGAAGAAGCGCACGATCACGTGAGGCAGGCCGGCCGTACCGATCATCAGCGCCATGGTGAGCAGGAAGACATTCATCATGCTGCCCTTGAGCTCGGTGTAGGCCGAGAAGCCCAGGTCGACCAGCACGTTGTCCAGTGCGTGCAGCAGATAGGTGTCGCCGCCGGATTGGGTCAGGGTACCGCCCAGGCCGGTCTGCGGCAGGAAGTGACCGGTCAGCTGCAGCGAAATGAAGATGGCCGGCACGGTATAGGCGAAGATCATCACCACGTACTGGGCGATCTGGGTGTAGGTGATGCCCTTCATCCCGCCGAGTACGGCGTAGAAGAACACGATCGCCATGCCCGCGAACAGGCCCACGTGCAGCGGAACTTCCAGAAAGCGCGAGAAGGCGATACCCACGCCACGCATCTGCCCGATCACGTAGGTAATGGAGATCACCAGCAGACAGATCACGGCAACGATCCGGGCCGTCTGCGAGTAGAAGCGATCACCCACGAATTCCGGCACGGTGAACTTGCCGAACTTGCGCAGGTAAGGGGCGAGCAGCAGGGCCATCAGCACGTAGCCGCCGGTCCAGCCCATCAGGTAGGCCGAGGCGTCGTAGCCCTGGAAGGCGATCAGGCCGGCCATCGAGATGAACGAGGCGGCGGACATCCAGTCGGCCGCGGTGGCCATGCCGTTGGCGATGGGGTTGACGCCCTTGCCGGCGACGTAGAACTCGCCGGTGCTGCCCGCGCGGGCCACCCAGGCCAGCACGATGTACAGCAGGAAGGTCGCGCCGACCACGATATAGGTCATTGTCTTGAGATCCATGATGCGCGCTCCCGGTTACTCTTCGTGGACGTCGAACTGGCGGTCGATGGCATTCATCCGCCAGGCGTAGAAAAAGATCAGCACCACGAAGGTGTAGATCGATCCCTGCTGGGCGAACCAGAACCCGAGCTGGTACCCCCCGATCGAGATCTCGTTGAGCACGGGCGCGAGAAGAATCCCGAACCCGTAGGAGACGACGAACCAGATCACCAGACAGAGGGTGATCAGCTTCAGGTTGGCCTTCCAGTAGGCCTCCCGGCTGTTGTCGGTCGATTGCATGGCACTAGGCTCCTGTCATTGCTTGGCTTGAAGATGTCTACCGCCTGTGGTCGACGGCTTGCTGACAATGTGACGGTACCGCTTGCGCGGCCCGGTCCACCGGGGCGTCTGCGGCCCCGTTCGCATCCCTGCAACGAAAAGGCACGAATCGGTTCCGGATTCGTGCCGGGTCTCCCATCGGGCAGGCCGCACAACCATGCGGGTTCTGCCCGGGCATTCGTTCACAACTGGTAATCCACGGCCAGCTTGGCCTGCAGCTTGCGGGCCTGGCGGAACGACTCCTTGAGGATGCGCCGGTCCAGCTCGTTCAGGCTTTCCGGATCCACATGGTTGCTCAGATCCTCCGAGGCGGACAGCTGGCTCTGGTGCATGCGCATCCGCAGCAGCTGAATGTAGTGATAGGCGGAAATCCAGGCGGCCACGTCGGCAGTCGGGAGTTTTCCACAGTCAGCCAGCGCCTGGAGTCGGTCGACGGTGTTCACCGCGGGAATGCCGGCCGCCAGCGCCATAATCCGGGCGGCATCGACATAGGGGGTGACGCCGTTGAGTTTCAGGTCCAGCGTGTTCTGGTGCCTGCCCCGGGTCTCGACCTTGAAATCCCGTATCAGGCCAAGTGGGGGTCTCAGGCGCAGGGCGTTTTCGGCCATCTGTCGCCTGAACCGGCTGTTGCGCGCGGTTTGCTCTAGCAGTTGGTCGCGCAGGGCCTCAACGGGGCCCGCATCGCCTTCCAGCACCCGGAAGTCGAAGAAGATGCTGGACTTGAGCAGGTGTTCGGGCGTGCCCTGATCAATCCAGCGGGTAAATCGGGCATGCCACTCCTCGGCCGTCAGGCAGCACTCGGGATTGCGCGCCATGATGTTCCCGGGGCACAGCGTAAAGCCACACTCGGCCAGAGCCGTGTTGATCCGGTCCGCCAGCGGCAGCAAACGTTCGCGCGCCTCGTCGGCCGACATGCCCGGCGGCGGCGTGAAGAGCATGCCGTTGTCCTGGTCGGTCTTCAGCGTTTGCTCCTGTCGGCCTTCGCTGCCGAAGGCCAGCCAGGCGAAGGGCACACCCGGATCGCCATTTTCTTCAAGGCAAAGCTCGATGATGCGCCGGGTCATTCGGTCGTTCAGCAGCGTGATCATCTGGCCGACCTGTTCGGCCTGTGCCCCCTGGGCGATCAGCTGCCCGACGAGCTTGGGAATGTCCGCGGCCGTGCTGGCCAGGGCCGGAACCGTCTCCGCCAGACTGATCGAGCGGGATAGTTGCACCAGGCCGATTCGCCGGGTGGAAAACAAGTCGCGCTCGGACAGGACGCCGACCAGTCGCTGGCGCTCCACCACGCAGACATGGCCGAAACCGTGCTCGGCCATCAGCATGGCCGCCTCGAATGCATAGGCGCGACTGGAGACGGAAACCGGATCGCGGGTCATGACCTCGCAGATTGGCGTCTCAAGCGGTCGCTGGGGCAGGGCGACCCGGTCAAGCAGATCGTGCAGGGTGAACAGGCCAAGGGGGCGCTCTTGCGCATCGGTCATGATCATGCTGCCGATGCGGTGGCTCTGCATGGTTTCAAGGGCGTCCCGGATTGGTGTTTCCGGCGGGCAGGTGATTGGCGCTCTCCGGATGCATTCGGTCACGCGCAGGGCCAGCACACCACCGCTGCCCTGCTGGTGCATGGCCTGAGCCTGGATCTGGTGCTGCACCTGGTCGAGCAGGCTCGCAAGACGGCGGGTGCAGAAGTCCGAAAATGCCGGGCTTTGCTTGAGAAGGGTGTCGAAGTCATCCCGGGGAAGCTCCAGGCACAGGCAGTCCTCTGCCGCACGATGGACCGTGCGCACCGGCCGACGTCCGAGCAGCGCACCGATGGGAAAGCATTCGCCCGGGGTCAGCTCCCAGGCATTGCCGGTGGCCTCGGTTTTTTCGCGGCTGCTGCCCTTCGCCGTTTCGGGGGCGTCGCCTGCCGAAGTCCCGCTGGCGCGGGAAAAGGCGCTCAG
>JBNGDJ010000002.1:44233-51942 GCA_049974825.1 Halothiobacillaceae bacterium
GCCGAAGTCCCGCTGGCGCGGGAAAAGGCGCTCAGCTCATCCTCGGTGGGGTTTTCGCCGCGAACACGGCCCTGGCGAATAATGATGAACCGGTCGGCGGGGCCGCTTTCCGGGTCGGTAATCTTTGCGCCTCGGGCGTAGTAGCTCTGCTTCAGCCGCTTGGCCAGCCACTCAAGCTGCGCCGGCTCCATCTGGTCGAAGGGGGCATGCCGACGCAGGAAGTCGATCATTGATTGCAGGGGTACGTTGTCGAGTGGATCGGTCATGACTGGCCTGATGATGCGGGGATCCCTTGTCGATCAAGCCGCCAGTCACAGCACGATTCATTCCATGAGGCTCTGAATGCAGTCAGACGAGGGGCGGTCAGCCCCGTTCCGAATACCTTTCCAGGCGTTCGGCTGCGGTTGCGCGGCACCTCGCATGTATGCCCCGTGGCAAGTGATTCAATGGCTTGCGCCATGATGCGCCGCGGTATTGGCATTGATGAACGGGAAGACTGGCCGGGCTGCCCAGCTTGTTCCAGCGTGTTTCCGATCACCCGGATTTTTTCGTCAAGAGTTGCCGGGGATGGCGCGGGTGTTACGAGACGAAACAACCGGGTGTTACTTTGCGTAACGGTGCATGCTTTTGCCTGACACTTGCGCCCGCGGCATGACCTGACTCGCCGGCACGGGCGTGTCTGAACGCGGGCAAAGCCTGCTGACGCGTTTAGCTGGCGTTAGCCCACGGAGCCATGGATGGCTTCGTGCAGAGTTTCCCAGGAAAATTCCCGCGGGCAACGCTGCCCGGCTTCATGGCCGAGGCTGCAAGACCAAATGCCAAAAAACTGCACCGCTTCGCGCGGGCGCGGTGATGTGTCGACCGGAAATTTGAAGCATTCGTGCAGAGATTTCATAGCCTGCTAAAGTACGCCCCGCTTGCTGGTCGTCGTCCCCCGTTCCGGAGGGGCTTGACCGAGCGCCTTGCCGAACGACTGGGAGTGCGTCATGTCGGAATTCACGCCACATCTGCTGCAGTTTCTTGATGATGGTGATCGGGCGCGGCTTGCCGCAGCGGCGGGTCGAGCCCATGCTGCGGACATTGCCGATGCGATCGAGCAGTGTGAACCGGATTGTGCCGCCCGGTTGCTCGGTTGCCTGCCACCCGCCTTGCGCGCCGAAGTGTTCGGCCATGTCGAACCCTCCTGCCAAGTCAGGATCGTCGAGGTGATCGACCACCGAGAACTGGCGGTTCTGGTGACGCACATGGAGGCGGACGAGCGGGCGGATTTGTACAAGCAGATCCCGGAGTTCCTGCAGGAGACCCTGCTGTCGGCCCTTGAAGTGGCCGAGCGCGACGACCTCTGCCGACTCTCTGCCCATCCCGAGGGCACGGTCGGTGCGATCATGACCTCCGAGTACGCCGCCCTGTCTCCGGACCTTGGAGCGCGGCAGGCGATTGTCCGGCTGCGGGATCAGGCGCCCGACAAGGAGACTATCTATCAGGTCTTTCTGGTGGATGCGCAGCGACGACTTGTCGGGACGCTGTCCCTGCGCGAGTTGATCCTGGCACCGCCGGAGGCGCCGCTGCGCGACGTGATGCGCACCGATGTGATTTCGGTCGCGCTTCAGGCACCGGCCGAGGAGGCGGCTCGCAAGATTTCCAACTATGACCTCATTGCGTTGCCGGTGCTTGACGAGCAGGGGCGAATGGTAGGGATCGTCACCCACGATGACGCCATGGACGTGGCCGAGGAAGAGGCGACGGAAGACTTTCACAAAGCGGGTGGTGCCCAGAATATCGGCATGTCGCTGCGGGAGGCCTCCGTGGGCCTGCTGTTTCGCAAGCGGATTGTCTGGCTGGTCATCCTGGTGTTCGTCAATCTGCTCTCCGGTGCCGGCATTGCCTTCTACGAGGAGACGATTTCCGCCTACATTGTCCTGGTGTTCTTCCTGCCCCTGTTGATTGCCAGCGGCGGGAACGCCGGCGCCCAGTCTGCCACGCTGATGGTCCGGGCACTGGCCACCGGGGACGTGGGGGCGCGGGACTGGAGCATGATGCTCGGCAAGGAATTGCTGGTCGCGGCCATGCTTTCCGGCCTGATGGCGTTTCTGGTCGCGAGCGTGGGCTGGTTCCGTGGTGGCGAGGAGATCGCCCTTATCGTGGCCGTGGCTATGGTGGCCATCGTGGTGGTCGCCAGCCTGGTGGGGATGTCGCTGCCGTTTTTGCTTACGCGCTTCGGCTTCGATCCGGCTGCCGCCAGTGCGCCCTTGGTGACATCCGTCGCGGATGTGCTGGGCGTACTGGTGTATTTCTCCGTCGCCTCGCTGGTTCTGGGCCTTAACTGAGACAGGCCGGCGGGTCCGCTGTCATCTGCCCGCCCAACATGGGATGCGGGCAACAGGAACGGGTTTCCTGTGCGCGCTCTTAACCGGGCAGGCGACCGCTGCGCAACGCGTGACGCACATCCGTGGTGTCCGGCCGGACGCCGCGCCACAGCCAGAAACTCTCCGCGGCCTGCTCGACCAGCATCCCCAGTCCATCCAGAGAAAGCAGGGCGCCCTGCTCGTCCGCCCAGCGCTGGAAAGCGGTGGGCTCGTCGCCATAGGCCATGTCGTAGGCGATTCCCTGGGTACCGAGCAGCCCCTCCGGCAAGGGGGGCAGTTCGCCTGTCAGGCTTGCAGAGGTTCCATTCACGACCAGGTCAAATCTACCTGTTGCAACCAGTCGGGGCAGGTCATCAAAGGTGGTGGCACGCAGTTCGCCGAAGTGCGGATTGTCGTGGCTGAATGTCTTGACCAGAGATCGGGCACGTTCCACTGTCCGGTTGGCAATGATCACACGGGCTGGTTCGTGTTCCAGCAGGGGGCCGAGCACCCCGCGCACGGCCCCGCCCGCTCCGAGGATCAGGATATTCCGGTCCATCAGCGAAATGTCGTGATAGCTCAGGTCACGCACCAGGCCGGTGCCATCGGTGTTGTCTCCGAACAGGCTGCCGTCGGTCCCGACCATTAGCGTGTTGACCGCCCCGGCGCGTTCCGCCCTTTCCGATCGTTCGGTTGCCAGCTCGAATGCCTGTTCCTTGAACGGGACAGTGACATTCAGACCGCGGCCGCCCTCCTTGATGAAGCTGCCCACGGCCGAGGCGAATCCGTCAAGCGGCGCCTCCAGGGTGCCGTATCGCATGGCCTGGTCAGTCTGGGCGGCGAAACAGGCATGAATGAACGGGGACTTGCTGTGGGAAATCGGGTTGCCGACGACCGCGTAGCGATCCATGGTGTGCTCCTGGCTGCGTAAGACAATCCGGATTGCCTGTCATGAGGAAATCCGTCAAATCGGATCCGGGGCCGCGGCCTGGCAGCGGTGGGGCGCGGAAACCGGCTTCGGTGTTAGCATAGGTCCAAATGAGTCAACGGTAAACGCTGCCCGTCCGCTCTGCGCCGGCTGCATGCCGACGGTTTGGGACAGTGGCGGGCGTGGCAATGGGGGTGCGAGATGTCGGATCCGGTTCTGTGGATCGTGGCGGTTCTGGTGGTCGCCGCGGCGGCCGTGGTGGGATATTTCATGGGACGGGGCAATCCCGATCGCCAGCGCGTGGATACTCTGGAGAAGCAGCTGGCTGCCCAGAGCGAGGAAATGACGCGTCAGCAGCAGGACATGGAAAAGTACCGGCACGAGGTCAGCGAGCATTTCGACCGGACGGCTGAACTGTTCGTCGACATGGCCGGATCCTACCGGGCGCTTTACGAGCATCTTTCTGCCGGGTACGACACGCTGGGGGCCAAGCCGGGGCAGCGGGTGCTTCCGGATCGGCCGGGCGCCCTGCTGGAGGACCCGGCAATCGTCAAGGAAGTCGCGCCGACGCTTGATCCCCTGCCCAAGACATCCGAGGCCGAGGGATCACAGCCGGCCGAGCCTGCCGCTGATGCGCGGAGCCCCGAGGACTCGATGACCCTGGAGTCTCAGGAGGCGCCCCGGACTGAGGATTCCGAGCCGCCCGAGACGACCTCGGCGCCGTCCGGTGACGACCGCCGGCGGGACTGACGCGCGTCGATGGTCGATGTCGTCAAGAGCGGGGGGCGTCGCGAGCCGTTCGACGAATCCAAGCTGCGCCTTTCCCTGCGCCGTGCCGGGGCTTCGGAGGACGATGTCGATGCGGTGGTTGCCGAGGTGCTCGGGCGGATGCACGAGGGCATCAGCACCGGCAAGGTTTATCGTTATGCCCGGCAGGCCCTGAAGCGGCGTTCGCGTCGCGCCGCAATCACCTACAGCCTGAAACGCGCGTTGCTGGAACTGGGGCCGTCGGGCTACCCGTTCGAGCAGTTTTGCGGACGCCTGTTCGAGGCCATGGGCTACGCGGTGACCTACAACCAGACGGTGGCTGGCCGTTGCGTGCAGCACGAAATCGATGTGGTGGCCGAACGTGACGGCCAGCGCTTGTTTGTGGAGTGCAAGTTTCACAACCGGCAGGGTCACAAGAACGACGTCAAGATCCCGCTGTACATCCAGGGGCGCGCCCAGGATCTGGCCAATGGCGAGAATGGCCACCACCACGAGTTCTGGATCCTGACCAATACGGTCTTCAGCGAAGACGCCCTCACCTATGGCCGTTGCGTCGGGCTTCGCCTCGCTGGCCACAATACCGACCATTTCCAGTTGACCCGAGACCTGATCAACCGCCACCGCCTGCACCCGGTCACCTGCATGACCCGCATCAAGGCAGCGCACAAGCGCATGCTGGTCGAGCGCGGAATCATTCTTTGCCGCGAACTGCTGGATTCACCCGATGCGGTCGACGCCTTAGGGTTGGATGCGGCCCAGAAGGGCCGGGTGCTGGCGGAGGCGCGAGACATTATTGCCATCGGTCAGGTCAGGAGACGGCCATGAAGATTACCAGTTACGGGGGCGCGGAGCGCGTCACCGGCTCCAAGCACCTCCTCGAGGCCGGGGGCTGCCGCCTGCTGATCGACTGCGGCATGTTCCAGGGCGAGAAGGAAGGGCGCCTGCTCAACTGGTCGCCACCCCCGTTTGATCCGGCTGCGATCGACGCAGTGCTGCTGACCCACGCTCACCTCGACCATTGTGGTTACCTGCCGCGCCTGGTGCGCGCCGGTTTTCGTGGGCCGATTTACGCCACTGAGGCGACCCGCGAAGTCGCGCGGGTCATCATGCTCGACGCGGCCCACCTGCAGGAAGAGGACGCTGCGCGGGCCAACCGGGAGGGCTGGTCCAAGCACAAGCCCGCCCGCCCGCTGTATGACAGCCGGGATGTCGAGGCGACGCTCGGGCGGTTCCATTGTGTCAGCCCGGGCGAGCCGCTGGCGTTGTTCGACGGGGCCCTGCGGGTGACTTTTCATCCGGCCGGGCACATCCTCGGGGCCTGCGGGATCGAAATCGACGATGGGGACAAACGAGTCTGGTTTTCCGGGGATATTGGGCGCGACGATGATCTTTTGATGTTCCCGCCGAGTCCGCCGGCAGCAGTGGATGCCCTGGTCATGGAGTCGACCTACGGTGATCGTCTGCACCCCCGAACTGCCCCGGAGGCCGAACTGGCCGACATTCTGGCAGATATCCGCAAGCAGCGTGGCGTGCTGCTGGTGCCGGCTTTCGCGGTCGGCCGGGCTCAGCTCTTGATGATTCTTTTCGAGCGAATCATGCGCGCCCGGCCGGAACTTGAAATGCCGGTGTACCTCAGCAGCCCGATGGCCAGCCGGGTCTCGGCCCTGTATCGAACCTTCCATGATCTGCACCGGATCGAGCCGGAGGAACTGGACCGGGTCTTTTCCCGCGTGCGCATCATCGAACATGGCGAGCGAGCCGCGCGCCTGGATCGCAAGCGCCACGGGCCCATGGTCATCATCGCCGGCGCCGGCATGCTCAGTGGCGGCCGGATCCTGTCACACTTGATTGCTCATGGCGGGCGGTCTGAAAACCGGATTCTCCTGACCGGTTTTCAGGCACCCGATACCCGCGGAGACCGGCTGCTGCGGGGGGAACGGGTCCTGAAGATTCATGGCCGGCAGGTACCCATCGAGGCGCAGGTCAACGTATTGGAAGGGCTTTCGGCACACGCCGATCAGGCCGGGCTGGTCGACTGGTTGCGCTCGGGCCCTGCCTTGCCCGGGCAGGTGCTGCTGGTTCACGGAGAGCCCGAGGCGCGTGCGGCTCTGGCTGCCGTGATTCGCGAACGCGCAGGCATCCCCTGTGCGTCGCTGGGCGTCGATCATAGCGTCACGATCTGATGCCATGGGACGGATGGCGGAGAGCTACCGGCTGACGCGCGCGGTGATTCCTGCGGTGGGACTGGCGCTTTTGCTGGTCGTACTGCTTTGGCAGGATCGGGAGGCACCCCCCGTCGAAACCGTCCAGGTGACCGGTCAGGTGGTCGCGGTGGATCGCGGGACAGCCGAAAGCCTGCGCGGGAATGTCACCACCCTGGTGACGGCCCGGGTCGCGCTGCCGGAGGGGATCGAAGTGCGTGTCCCGGTATTCGGCAGGGCACCCGACGTGGGCGAATCGGTCCAGCTGGAAGAAAGCCGCCTGCCTGACGGCAGCCGCCGCTGGCGGCTTGTCCGCACACAGGGGCTTGAGTGAACGAGGAGGAGTCGCGATGAACAGAGTGTTTTCGGCCGGTATGCTGGCCTGGGGAATCGGGCTGGGGCTCTCGCCGGTCGCATCCGTTCAGGCGACCGATCCATCGGCCTGCTCGGCCCTGGGGCGGGAGGCGGCGGCCGTGGCGCGCGAGATGCGCGCCGGGGCTGATCGTGAGTCACTGTACCGCAAGCCGGAATCGGAACACGTGCCCTACAACGTCATGGTCGACTACGTGTTCACCTTTTCCAACAGCGACATGTCGGCCGTCGATATCGGCAGTCGCGTCAATGATCGCTGCTGCACGGGGCAGTTCGGGCTCTGAGCCGACTGCGCCCGGCGCGTTCAGCAGGACCGTCAGCGTTTCTGAACAGCCTGTCGGTACAGGGGCATGACCTGCGCAATGCGTGCGGACAGAGCGCGCATCCGGTTTTCGGCGCCGGGGTGGGTGCTCAGCCACTGTGGCGGTCTGGCACCACCGGCAGCGTTCATCTTCTCCCAGAGCGAGAGGGCGGCCCGGGGGTCATAGCCTGCACGCGCCGCCAGTTCCAGTCCCATCACGTCGGCTTCCGTCTCCATGGTCCGGCTGTAGGGCAGCGCGATGGCCACCTGTCCTACCTGCTGCGCCAAATCCACCGCGGCCGGATCGAGTCCTAGAGCGCTGCCCGCCAGGCCAATTCCCAGCTGCTGCGACATGGCGATTGAAAGCTTTTCGCGGCTGTGTCCGGACAGCACGTGGGCCACTTCGTGTGCGATGACCTGGGCCAGTTCGTCATCGCTGGGTTCGATGACGTCGATCAAGCCGCTGTTGACACCCATCAGACCGCCGGCCAGCGCGAAAGCATTCGGGGTGTCGTCCCGGAATACCCGGATCTGCCAGTCCAAACCAGCACTGCCGGGATACATCCGGGCTGCCTCGCGCAGGATCGGCGTGGTGATCCGCAGGACGCGCCGGCTGTGCGGATGACTTGTCGGCAGAACCTCTCCTGCACTGGCCATCTCTGCGTAGGCTGCCTGCGACATCTGTACCACCTGGGCATCCGGGACCAGCATCAGCTGCTGGCGCCCGGTGATCGGGTGGGTGGTGCAGCCGGCCAGAACAAGCAGGGTGACCAACAGCCCGATTGTCAGCTGTC
>JBNGDJ010000002.1:52042-74018 GCA_049974825.1 Halothiobacillaceae bacterium
GCCAGCAGGGCCAGGGCCGCGGCCTCTGCCAGGGCCCGGCGAAAGCTCGCGGCCCGATCCCAGACGGCCCAGGCCGGCAGCACGATCAGGGCCAGGGTGAGCAGCACGCCCAGCCCGAGAGCACCGACTGCCAGCAGCGAGACCACGGCAACTTCCCGAAGCGCCGCACGGCGAAGGACCGGTCCGCTTTGGTCGCCAAGCCAGGGGACCCGCTGATCGGCCAGCCAGCGGCGACCGACCAGGGCCAGGAGGACTGCGGCGGCTGCCAGCGGAGTCAGCAGCCCCGGCCAGTCCTGCCAGCGGATCAGCAGAAGCTGTCCCTCCACGGCCGCCGTGCCGAGCATCCGGGCCTCGGGCAGGTTGTCCGCAATCAGCAGAGACAATGCCCAGGCGAGAGCCAGCAGGCCCAGGTGTTGGCCACCGCGGTCAGCATCCTGCCTTGAGAAGGCCAGCAGGCCCAGCCCGGCGATCAGGGCCAGTGCCCAGGCACCGATCAGGGGCGGCAGGTGCCACAGCAGCGCCAGCATGGCGCCGAGTACCGCCACTTGCGTATAGCTGAAAGCGGCGACCGCCTCGCGGCGCAGGCGCAGCTGCACGCCCAGCATGGCCAGCGTCGCAGTCAGGATGGCGCCGAGCAGAATGCCCGGCAGGAAGAAGGACCATTGGTCAGGGTTCACGTTTCTGCCTCCGCAGGCTGCGAGCAGGGTTGCAGTTGCAGGACATCCGCGCCCGGCGGCAGTTCGGCGTGATGGGTGACCAAGACCACGGCCTGACCCAGCGGGGGCCGGGCAAGCCACTCGAACAGCTGGCACCTGGCGAGGTGGTCGAGATACTGATCCGGCTCGTCGAGAAGCAGGAGATCGCAGGGCGCGTGCAGGGCGCAGGCGACGATCAGCCTTTGGCGCTGGCCACCACTGAGTCGGTCGATTCGCGGAGTGGGTGGGTCGGGGATCCAGGGGTGCTTCAGGCTTTCGAGCCCGGCCAGTCGCAGCAGGTCGGCCACATTGAACGGGCCGGTCAGCCCGCTGCCCGCATGTTGCGGCAGGTGATGGATTACCAGGCCGTCCGGCCGCTGAATTTTGCCGCCAGCGGGAGCCAGCGTCCCATCCAGCGTGCGCAGCAGGGTGGTCTTGCCCACGCCGTTGTCTCCGACCACTGCGGTGACCGAGCCACGGGCAAGCGTTCGGTCGACTGCGGCGGTCAGGGGACGATCCACCCCGACCTGAAGGCCCTGCAGGCGGACTGCGATCTCTTCGTCAGTCATCGATGGTCGCGTTGGACAGGGCTTCTGTCCAGCCGGAGACCAGTGCGAAGTAGTCCGTCGGTTGGTCGCCTTGCGGTTCCAGCGGCAGGGGAATCACCGGCCAGCCGAGACGCTGCCCCAGCGATTGGGCCTTGCGATCGGGCTGGTAGTTTGCCAGCAAGACGATACCCGGCTTTCCGGTCCACTGGTCGACCAGGCCGGCAATATGACCGGCGGTGGGCGGTACGCCCGGCTTGGGCTCGAGGAAACCGACGAGCTCTACCGGCAGCCAGGCACTGAAGTAATCGAATTCCTCGTGGTAGGCAATCGCCCGGAGGGGTTGGGTGACGGCCTGTTTCCAGTCAGCCAGGCGGCGCTCGATCTCGCCTTCAAAGGCGCGCGCATTGCCCCGGAATGTCTCGGCATGCTCCGGGTCGAGCAGGGCCAGATGATCTGCCAGCGCGTTGGCTGCCGCGATCATCTGTGGTGGCGAGAGGTTGAAATGCGGGTTGCCCTCAAGGTGCAGGTGCCCGCCGCCCGCCGGGTCGTAGCGTGTCGGGCGCAGATCCAGCGCATCGGCCATTTCCAGATATCCGGGCTGTCCGCGGCGCAGGTCCGGGTTGGCTGAGCCGTCGATGGCTGCCGGCAGCCAGCCTTCTTCCAGACCGGCACCGACCGCGACGACCAGGTCGGCCTGCCGCAGCCGGGCGATCATGCCGGGGCGTGCAGTCAGGGCGTGGGCATCCCGGTCCGGTCCGACCAGCGTGCGCACGCTGACCCGATCGCCGCCGACGGCGTTGGCCAGCACGCCCATGCTCGGCGTGGTTGCGACAATCTGCAGGGGTTGCGCCCATGCCGGATTGAGGCCGGCGAGGGTGGTCAGCAGCAGGGCTGCCAGAAGACCAAGGCGTTTCATGGATGATCGCTCCTGATGATCTGTTTCAAACGTGTAACCGGCCCGGATCAGAACCGGTGCGCGGGGTGACTGCCGAACAGGGCGTTGAACTGCAGCATGAATGCCCAGCTGCTGCCATCTGGGCCGTGATGATGGTCCTCGTGGTGGTCGGCGGCCTCATGCGCGTGCGGATCGTGCGGCATGCCATAGTCCTCGTGCGTGACCTGGGCGCGCAGGAACATGGTCTCCCGGATCTTCCAGGTGGCCTGCAGGGCGTAGCGGTAACTGGTAGGTTGCTCGACGACGCCGGTCGGATGGAAGGCAAGGACGTCGTTGGTCAGGCCGAGTGCCTCGGCGCGGACACCGACTTCCCAGCGGGGCGCGATTCCGTAGACGGCCTCGGCGTAAAAGCCGTCCTGCTTTTCGCTGAAATCGTTCGGGTTCTTGCGCCAGCCGTGGTCATCACTGTAGCCCCGCGCGTTGACCGAACGGTGAACGTAATAGTACTCGCCCCCCACGCGCCAGTTGCCGTGGCCATAGGGGCGGCCGGATTCGTGACGGTACATGGCGTCAAATCCGCCGAACCAGGCATCGCCCTCAACGGTGTGCTTGTGGGCGCCATGATCATCCAGTCGGGCGTACTGACGCGACAGGCCCCAAGAGGTGCCGAGCTGCAGGGCATGGCCCGCCGGCAGTTCCGGCCCGGCCTTGAGGAAGGCCGTCCAGAGACGAGGGCCGCTGTCCTTGTCATGGTAGGCCTCGTCGGTCCAGGCATTCAGGCCCTCGCCATTGCCTTGCAGCAATTCGGTGCCCACGACCATGTACGTGCTCGTCGGCAGAACGTAGGTCAGCTGCGCGCCGGTTTCGTGGAGGCCGTGGTCGCCGAAAAGATAGCGGTTGACCAGTGGGCGCTCGATGAAATCCCACTCGTGCGGATGCCGGCTGTTGATGTAGCCGATGTCCGAGAGGAACTTGCCCGCCTTGACCCGCAGACCGGCCGGCAGGGCACGGGTCTGCAGATAGGCTTCCTCGACATGGATGTCCTGATCGTCGAAGGCGACGTTGACCACCCCGTCGAACAGGTCGGTGCGCGCACGCATCGAGATTTCAGAGTGCCCCAGGTTGAAGCCTTCGTCGAACCCGTGCTTGTGTCCATGCCCGCCATGGTCATGACCGCCATGGTCATGGCCCTCGTGGTCATGGCCCGCATGACCGTGATCAAAGCCCGCTGGTTCGTTCTCCTCGCCTGAGAACCGGTCGTAGTACACGCCGTCAAGCGTCAGGGAAAAGTCGAGATCGACGCCGCCCACGCTGAACATGCTGTCGTCGGCTGCAAGCGGCTGCTGTGCGGCCAGCGCGAGCGTGAGCGCGGCCAGTGGGAAGCTTTTGGGCAATTTCATGGCTCTTGAGGCTCTCCGGTATCCGTTCGTGATGTTATACAGTAACCAGTAAATGTTACTTTATAACATTCCGGAGTGGCCTGACAACCGGCCAATGCGCGTTCAGCGCCTGTGGTTTTTTGTCCGGGGGTTTAACAGGTCAGATCTGGTGCGTCTGCAGCCAGAGCTCCAGCAGCGCCAGGTGCCAGAGCTTGCTGCCCTTGAGCCGGGTAAAGTGCTGATCTGGCTCGGCCAGCAGCCGGTCCACGTAGGCACGGTCATAGAGTCCCCGCTCGCGGCAGGCCTGGCTGTGCAGAATGTCCTGCATGAATTCGAGGAATTCCCCACGGACGAACTTGAGCGCGGGCACCGGGAAATACCCCTTGGGCCGGTCGATCACCGCGTCCGGGACCAGTCCGCGGGCGACGCGCTTGAGCAGGTACTTGCCCCCGTCGCGAAGCTTTAGCTGCGGAGGTGCCTGCATGGCCCGCTCGACCAGTTCGTGGTCCAGGAACGGCACCCGGGCCTCCAGGCCCCAGGCCATGGTCATGTTGTCCACGCGCTTGACCGGATCGTCGACGATCAGGGTGGTCACGTCGAAGGCCAGAACCCGGTCCAGGTACTCGTCGGCCTGTATGGTGGCAAGGCGTTCGCGTACCAGCTCGCTCGTGTGGTCCATGCCGCGGTAGCCCGGGTTGACCATGCTGCGGAATTCGTCGTGGTCGCGATCAAAGTAGAAGGGCGCGAACCGCTCAAGCAGGTCGCCTTCGGCTGCGGCCATCTGCGGGTACCAGAAATAGCCGCCGAACACCTCGTCCGCCCCCTGGCCACTCTGGACGACCTTGACCTCGCGCGAGACCTGCTCGGCCAGAAGATAGAAGGCGACCGCGTCCTGACCCACCATCGGCTCGGCCATCTGTGCGACGGCTTCCGGCAGTCGGGAGAGCACCTGCGCATTGGGCACGTGAAACTTGTGGTGCTGGGTATCGAAGCGTTCGACCACCGGGTCGGAATACTCGAACTCCGAGCCTTTTTCCTCCGGCTGGTCCTCAAAGCCGATGGTAAAGGTGAGGGGGCGCTGGCCGGTTTCGGCCAGGAGGCCGACCAGTAGCGACGAGTCGAGCCCGCCCGAGAGCAGCACCCCGACGGGAACATCGGCAATCTCGACCCGCCGCCGCACGGCATTGAGCAACGATTCGTGGATCGATTCGACCCATTCGGATTCGCTAAGCGCCGTTTCGGGGCGCCGGGCCGTCAGTGTCCAGTAGCGGCGCTGTATGGTGGCGCCGTCGGGTTCGACGATCATCAGGTGGGCGGGCGGAAGCTTCCGAATGCCCTGCAGGATGGTGCGCGGTGCAGGGACGACCGCGTGCAGGGTGAAATGATGATGCAGGGCGACGGGGTCGATCGCGGTATCCACCGAACCGCCGGCCAGCAGGGCCTGGGTATTGGAGGCAAAGCGGAAGCTGCGGTTGTCCTGGGCATAGTAAAGCGGCTTGATCCCCATCCGGTCGCGGGCAAGCATCATTCGGCCGGTCTTCATTTCCCAGATGGCGAAAGCGAACATGCCGGTCAGACGCTGCACGCAGTCTTCGCCCCATTCGGCATAGGCCTTGAGGATCACTTCCGTATCCCCCGAGGACATGAAGTGGTGGCCGCGGGCCGTCAGTTCGCGCCTGAGCTCGGGGTGGTTGTAGATCGTGCCGTTGAAGACAAGCGCCAGTCCCAAGGCCTGGTCCACCATGGGCTGATGGCCGTGGAAGCTCAGATCCAGGATGGCCAGGCGTCGATGGCCCATGGCGAGCGGGCCGTCCGAAAAGCTGCCTTCATGGTCGGGGCCCCGCCGTTCCAGGCAGTTGAGCATGGACCGCAGTTGGCCCAGGTCCGGGCGATCGTGGTCAAAACGTCTGATACCGCAGATTCCGCACATGGATTCGGAGCTTCCCCTGACTGGTTGAGGATCGGCAAACAACCGGTCCGTTGTGGTGAAAGTCACTGTGCACAAGGGCCCTCGGCCTTTGTGCATGAACAACGTAAGATACCACGCGCAGGATTCGTCCCGGTTCGGGGCAGGGGATTCCTTTCGTGGGGAAGCACCCTTGTGCTATAAAGCCGACTGACGTGCTCAACCACTATTTCGAACGGAGGAACGCATGGCCTTTACGCTGCCTGATCTGTCCTACGGCTACGACGCGCTGGAAAAGTCCTTCGACGCGCGCACCATGGAAATCCACCACAGCAAGCACCACGGTGCCTACGTCAACAACTGCAATGCGGCCATTGCAGGCACCGAGTGGGATGACAAGCCCGTCGAGGAACTGCTGGCCAATGTCTCTTCCCTGCCGGCAGCCGTGCGCAACAATGGCGGCGGTCATTACAACCACTCCCTGTTCTGGACGGTGCTGTCTCCAGACGGCGGTGGCAACCCGGGTGGGGATCTGGGTGCCGAGATCGAAAAGAGCTTCGACAGCTTCGAGGCCTTCAAGGAGCAGTTCTCCAATGCCGGCAAGACCCGCTTCGGTTCAGGCTGGGCCTGGCTGATCGTCGATCCGATGGGCAAGCTGCAGATCTGCTCGACTCCCAACCAAGACAATCCGCTGATGGATATCGCCGAGATCAAGGGGACCCCGATCCTGGGCCTGGATGTCTGGGAGCACGCCTATTACCTGCGCTACCAGAACCGCCGCCCCGACTATATCGCCGCTTTCTGGGACGTGGTGAACTGGGACGAGGTGGCCCGTCGCTACGCTGCGGCCAAGTAAGCAGGGCTGTTTTGCGGTGAGGTGATTCCCGCCGTCGCGCAATGAAAAACCGCCGGAGCGAAAGCGCCGGCGGTTTTTTGTTGGCCGTCTCTTCGATCTTCAGACGGGTGGAGGATCTCTGGCTGCGAAAGGAATCTCTGCGCGCGCGGAGTTTCCTTAAGGCAGCTGACCGGTTGCTGCATGAGCAAATCGTCGCGGGATTATGTTGAGGCCCCCGAGACCGGTTCGACCGGCATGAACTCGACATCCCGGTAGATCTGCGCCATTGAAAGGGTCAGCTGCCAGTCCGGACGCTCGATGGAAAGGCTGCCATCGAGATCGTCACAGTCTTGCAGGGTCCAGCGGTTCAGGTCGTCTCGGGTATACAGGTCCACATGCGGGCGGTCCTGGGCGACCAGCAGGTAGGCATACAGCGAATCGATATGCCGGTAGTGCTCGAACTTCACGCCCCGGTCGTACCCCTCGGTGCCCGGAGAGAGCACTTCCACGATCAGCAGCGGGGACTGCTTGGCCAGGCGTTGTGCCTGATCCGTTTCGGCGCAGGTCACGAATACGTCCGGGTAAAAGAAAGATTCGGAGTGGGCGACCGCGACTTTCACATCGCCCATGAATACCCGGCAGGGTGGTTTGTCGAAATGACTCCTCAGCTCGATATAAAGGTTGCCGGAAATCACATTGTGCCAGTCCGTTCCGCCGGTCATGGCGAAAACTTCGCCGTTGACGAGCTCGTGGCGGGTTTCTTGACGTGCCTCCCATTCCAGGAAGTCCGCAGGAGTGAAAGTCAGCGTTTCAGCGAGATTGTTCATGATCTGTCTCCCCGTCCTGTCAGTCGGCTGTTCTGGGGGCGGCCATGCGTGTCTGAACGCGAGCTCCGCCAGCTGACCCGTTTAGCTGGCGTCAGCCCACAAAGCCAAGGATGGCTTTGTGCAGAGTTTCCTTGGCCGGCTCAACGAATCTCTACGCGAGCGCGGAGTTTCCTTAAGGCAGTTGGCCTGTTGCTGCATGAGCAAATCGTCGCGGGATTATGTTGAGGCCCCTGAGACCGGTTCGACCGGCATGAATTCGACATCCCGGTAGATCTGCGCCATTGAAAGGGTCAGCTGCCAGTCCGGACGCTCGATGGAAAGGCTGCCATCGAGATCGTCACAGTCTTGCAGGGTCCAGCGGTTCAGGTCGTCTCGGGTATACAGGTCCACATGCGGGCGGTCCTGGGCGACCAGCAGGTAGGCATACAGCGAATCGATATGCCGGTAGTGCTCGAACTTCACGCCCCGGTCGTACCCCTCGGTGCCCGGAGAGAGCACTTCCACGATCAGCAGCGGGGACTGCTTGGCCAGGCGTTGTGCCTGATCCGTTTCGGCGCAGGTCACGAATACGTCCGGGTAAAAGAAAGATTCGGAGTGGGCGACCGCGACTTTCACATCGCCCATGAATACCCGGCAGGGTGGTTTGTCGAAATGACTCCTCAGCTCGATATAAAGGTTGCCGGAAATCACATTGTGCCAGTCCGTTCCGCCGGTCATGGCGAAAACTTCGCCGTTGACGAGCTCGTGGCGGGTTTCTTGACGTGCCTCCCATTCCAGGAAGTCCGCAGGAGTGAAAGTCAGCGTTTCAGCGAGATTGTTCATGATCTGTCTCCCCGTCCTGTCAGTCGGCTGTTCTGGGGGCGGCCATGCGTGTCTGAACGCGAGCTCCGCCAGCTGACTTGTTCAGCTGGCTCAGGCCTGCAACGCCAAGGATGGTCTTTTGCCGAGTTTACCAAAGCTTGCAGCTTTCACTCCGGGGAACCTCGAAAAGCCCCATTCATGGGGGTTTTCGACGAAGTCGTTCGCGGTGAACCCAAGAACGACTTTTGCTATTTCAACCGCTTACGCGGTTGATAAGTCGAAGCCCCTTTACCCGCAGGGTTGCTCTTGGCGGGCCGAAGAACAGGGATGAGTTGGAGCATCGCTCGGTGCGGTCTGCGCGATATGTGGGCCTGTTTATGGTTCAGAGCTGATCGAGCGCCTCGGCCAGGTGGGCCACCGGCACGACTTCAAGCCCCTCGATCGGGCGGGTCGGAGCGTTTGCCTTGGGGATAATGGCTCGGGTAAATCCATGCTTGGCCGCTTCCTGCAATCGCTCCGGCCCGCCGGGTACCGGCCGGATCTCGCCTGCCAGACCGACTTCGCCGAAAACTACCAGCGGACCGCCCAACGGCCGGTTGCGAAAGCTCGAAAGAATGGCCAGCAGGGTCGGCAGGTCCGAGGCGGTCTCGCCGACGCGGACGCCGCCAACCACATTGAGAAACACGTCCTGGTCGAACATGGCCACCTGCCCATGGCGATGCATCACGGCAAGCAGCATGGCGAGCCGGTTCTGCTCCAGCCCGACCGCCACGCGGCGCGGATTGCCCAGGGGGCTTTCGGCCACCAGGGCCTGGACTTCGACCAGCAGGGGGCGGGTGCCCTCGCGGGTCACCATGATCACGCTGCCGGCCACATCTTCCTCATGCCGCGAAAGAAAGATCGCCGATGGGTTGCTAACGGGTTTGAGTCCGGTATCGGTCATGGCAAAGACGCCCAGCTCGTTGGCCGCGCCGAAGCGGTTCTTGACTGCCCGGACGACCCGAAACCGGGCGCCTGACTCGCCTTCGAAGTAGAGCACGGTGTCCACCATGTGCTCCAACACGCGCGGGCCGGCCAGCGCCCCTTCCTTGGTGACATGACCCACAATGAAGACCGAAATGCCGCGATTCTTCGCCAGGCGAACCAGTCGTGCCGTTGCTTCCCGGACTTGAGATACGGAGCCCGGTGCGGCGCCAAGATCCTCGCTGTGCAGGGTCTGGATGGAGTCCACGACCAGAATGCCGGGGCGGATTCTGTCGCTGGCCGCGAGAATCTGCTCGACGCTCGTTTCGCTCATCAGTTGCAGCGCCCCGGCATCCAGCCCCAGTCGTCGCGCCCGCAATGCCACCTGCTGAAGTGATTCTTCGCCGGTGACGTACAGTCCGTCCAGCCGACCCTGCAGCAGCGCCAGGGTCTGCAGCAGCAGGGTGGACTTGCCGATGCCGGGGTCGCCGCCAAGCAGCACCACGGAACCCTCCACCAGCCCGCCGCCGAGTACGCGGTCCAGCTCGTCCAGCCCGGTTGAGAGGCGGGCGGTCTCGCGGATTTCTACATCGCCCAGGGGAACGATTCGGGCCGATTCCCCGGCGTACCCACGCCCGCCCGCGCCCGTCGTCGCCCCTTCAAGACGTTGCTCGACCAGGCTGTTCCAGGCGCCACACTCACTGCAGCGGCCTGCCCATTTGGGACTTTGGGCACCACACTCCTGGCAGACATGGATGGTCCGGCTCCTTGCCATGACTCAGGTCTCCGCCACGGGGTTCTCCAGCCGGATCAGGGCCTTTTCCACGGCGCGCTTCTTGACGGTCAGCACTTCCAGCCGAATGTTCTCAAGCGTAATGGCGGCGCCGACGGTCGGCAGGGTTTCGAGGTATTCCATTACCAGCCCGTTGATGGTGCTCACATCCTCGGTTGGCAGTTCGATGCCTAGTTCACGGTTGATTTCGCGGATGGGTGCGGCACCGGAAACCACAAAGCTGCCGTCCGCCTGCCGGGTGATTTCCTCGCGGCCGGTTTCCGGGCTGGTGGTGAATTCGCCCACGATTTCCTCGAGCAGGTCTTCGAGCGTGACCAGCCCGAGCACGTCACCGTACTCATCCACGACCAGGCCGGCCCGACGCTTGAGGCGCTGGAAATTGAGCAGCTGGATGGTGAGCGGCGTGCCTTCCGGAATGAAATAGGGCTCGCGCAGCAGTTGCTTGAGCATCTGCGGCGTCAGCGTCCCGTGCATCAACGGATCGAACAGCCGGCGCAGGTTGATCGATCCCACCACATTGTCCAGGTCACCATGAAATACCGGAAGCCGGCTGAAAGGGCTCTGCCGTAGCTTGTCGAGCACCGTGTCCCAGTCTTCGTCCAGGTCGATGCCGTAGGTGTCCGCCCGCGGAACCATGATGTCCTCGACCGTGGCATCCTCAAGCTCGAGGACAGCCATCAGCATCTCCTTGTGCTGGGTGTCCAGGCGCTGGCCGGATTCGCGGACTACCGTTCGCAGCTCCTCGGCGGACAGGGCATGACTGCTGACCTGGTTGGGGTCGATTCGGAACAGGCGCAGCAGGCCGTTGGCCATCAGGTTGATCAGCCGGATGATAGGCATTAGCGGCCTGATCAGCAGCGAGTACACCCTGGCAGCCGGGAATGCGATCCGCTCCGGATGCAGGGCCGCCGCCGTCTTGGGTGCGACTTCGCCAAAGATCAGGACCAGGAAGGTCATGGCGCCGGTGGCAATGGCAATGCCGGAATCGCCGAACAGCCGCAGGCCGATGACCGTCGCAATGGCCGAGGCCAGAATGTTGACGAAGTTGTTGCCCAGGAGGATCAGGCCGATCAGCCGGTCAGGGCGCTCCAGCAGCTTTTGCGCCCGCGCAGCGCCTCCATGACCCTCGCGGGCCAGGTGCCGCAATCGATAGCGATTCAACGCCATCAGGGCGGTTTCCGAGCTGGAGAAGAAACCGGAGAGAACCAGAAGGAATGCCAGCGCGCCGAACAGCGCGCCCAAGGGTATCTCGCTCAAGGTCGGATCGAATCCGTAAATGGGGTCAGGCGAGAGTGTACGACCCGATCAGCGAATTCCCAAGACCCATTCCAGCACGATCTTGCTGCCAAAATAGGCAAGCAGCAGGGTGCCGAACCCGGCCAGCGTCCAGTGGACCGCCGTTCGGCCGCGCCAGCCGGCGACCTGGCGGCCGATGAGCAGTCCGGCAAAGATCAGCCAGGCAATGATCGAAAGCACGGTCTTGTGGACCAGGTGCTGGGCGAACAGGTTGTCGAGAAACAACAGCCCCGTCAGCAGTCCGGCAGTCAGCAGCGCAAACCCAACCGTGATGAAGGCAAACATCAGATGTTCCACCGACTCCATGGGCGGCAGCAGGCGGACAATCCCTCGGGGCTGATGTGAGTGCAGGGCCTTGTGTTGCCAGGCCAGGGTGACCGCCTGAAGCGCAGCCAGAGTCAGCAGACTGTAGGCCAGCAGCGAAAGCAGGATATGGGCGTCGACACCGGGGTCCGGGGTGCGGATAACTGCCTCGCCCCGGGTGAAGAAGCCCAGAGCCGAGGCCAGCGCGGCGAGCGGGAGCACGGCGATCCCGAGGTTTTCGACCGGGTGGCGCAGGGCCGAGCCCATGATCAGAATGGCCGTGAGCCACATGACAAGCGACAGTGCGTTGAGCACGCGCAGATCCAGGCCGGCGGCCGTGTCGCAATGCAGGCAATCGTAAAGTAGCAGTCCATGACCGATCAGTGCCAGTGCGGCGAGGCCGAGCGCCAGGCTGCGGGTCCGGTCGACGCTGCCGGCGTCCCGGCCGTCCCGGACCCGCTGGATGATCAGTCCGGTGGCCGCCAGATAAAGCGCGATGGTGAGCAGGGCGATCAGGGTCATGAGTTGATGTCAGCAATGGCCTGGGCAGGCCAGTTGGTGCACGACGATGCCAGGATCTCAGCCTGGCAGGAGCCGTTGCCAATCTCAGCATGGAAACAGAACCCCGGGAATCGTGGTGTCCTGCGATCGGCAACAGCCGGTTGCGCTCGGTCCAGCCCGGGTCCGCCGGACAACCGAAGGATGGCCATGGTCACTCGCCCTGTCTCGTTTCGGAGGCAGGATCGGAGACAGTGGCTTTCTTTTCGCCCCGGCGCTTGCGCAGGGACAGCCAGATGGCCGCCACGATCATCCAGAACAGGAAAACGAAGGTGCCGATGACGTGCCCTCCGATGATCGTGCCAACCACGATCGATCCGGTCACGAAGGTGATGATCGAGATTTCCAGCGTCGTGCGTTCGATTTTCATGGTCGTTCCGATGGATGAGCGCCGGCCCGGTTCCGTGGGCGTATCAGACGATGGGGCGCGCGAGGGTCCCCCCGTGCCACGGCGGCCGGGTCGCATGCCCCGGCGATGTCGGGACGGACCGGCCGAGGGAATTGTCCGGAATACGCGCGTCCATGCTGCACCGGCCGTCCCGCCGCGCGGTGACACGAGTCAGCACAGCCACTGCACGCGACCCGGGTCACTGTTCAGGCTCAGCGTGACGGCGAGATGCCGGCAGGATGCTTTCTGCACCTGCAGATGATGCTTAAGATACAATGGAATCCGATCCAAGACCAACGGAGCCGCCGGCATGTCAGAACCTGTTCACACCGAAGAGCTAACCCTCCGCGAGAAGCTCGGCTGCGAGACCGGGCGGGTGGCCTGGAGCGAGCTGGAACGATTCTTCGCGCGGGGACTGCTGGTCAATGTGGACGGAGGCATGAGCCTGCTCGAGGTGGCCGAGGCCATGGCCGAGGATGACCGGGAGCGATTCGCCATCTGGATGCGTGATGGGCTGGTCGGGCCCATGGCCGATGAGCGGGCGCGCGACCTTGCCCGCCGCGAGCCCGATCTGTGGGCCGTCGTCGTCGCGCCCTGGGTGCTGGTGCAGGAGCGCGTGGTCCATTGACAGTTCGGGTCCGTCTCGGCTAGTATCCGCGACCCAAATGCTGGTGATGATGCGCCGGGCCCCGATTGGGGCTTTTTTATTTGGCGAGAGGGACAGGATACGGAGCATGAAGCGCATTCCCGACGAGATCGAGGCGATGCTGGCGCCGGTCGTTGACGGCTTGGGCTACGAGTGGGTCGGGGCCGAGTTTCGGGGCGGCGCCGACGGCATGCTCCGCATTTACATTGACCGGCCCGAGGGTATCGGGATCGAGGACTGTGAGCGCGTAAGCACGGCAGTCAGCGGCGTTCTGGATGTTGAGGACCCGTTTCCCGGCCAATACGTGCTGGAGGTGTCTTCGCCGGGGCTTGACCGCCCCCTGTTCCGTCCCGAGCACTTCGCGCGCTTTCAGGGCGAATCCGCCCGGCTGCGAATGCTGCGACCGGTCGGGCGGCAAAAGAATTTCCGGGGGGTGATCGAGGCGGTCGATGCCGATTCGGTCACGCTTGAAGTGGATGGTGAATCGATCTCCCTGCCGTTTGCGGATATCGACAAGGCCAACCTGATTTTTGACTTCCAACAAGTAGCGGGTGCCCGCGGGGGTGCTTCGGAGGCGAATACGCAAGATGAGTAAAGAAGTGCTCTACGTCGTCGACGCGGTCTCGAACGAAAAGGGCGTCGAGAAGGGCGTGATTTTCGAGGCCATCGAGGCGGCCCTGGCGTCGGCTGCCCGCAAGCGGCATGGCGGGGATATCGAGGTTCGCGTCGAGATCGACCGGGACAGCGGCGACTACCGGACCTTCCGGCGCTGGCTGGTGGTCGAGGGCGAAACCAGCGAGCACCCGGAGCGGGAGATCATCCTGGAAGCGGCCCGTCTCGACGAGCCGCAGATCGAGCCCGGTGCCTACGTCGAGGAGGAGATCGAGTCGGTCGAGTTCGGGCGGATCGCGGCGCAGGCGGCCAAGCAGGTGATCGTGCAGAAGGTGCGCGAGGCCGAGCGCCGCCAGGTGGTCGATGCCTACATCGATCGCAAGGGCACGCTCATCATGGGTACGGTCAAGCGGGTGGATCGCGGCAACGTCACCCTGGATCTGGGCAACAATGTCGAAGCGTTCATCCACCGGGACGAGATGATCGGCCGCGAGTCGGTTCGTGTCGGTGATCGGCTGCGGGGCTTTCTCAAAGATGTGCGCAGCGAGCCGCGCGGGCCGCAGCTGTTTGTCAGTCGGACCGCGCCTGAATTCCTGATCGAGCTGTTCAAGCTCGAGGTGCCAGAGATCGGCCAGGGGTTGATCGAGATCCGCGGTGCGGCCCGGGACCCCGGGTTGCGGGCCAAGATCGCCGTGCGCTCGCTTGATACCCGCGTCGACCCGGTTGGTACCTGTGTCGGGATGCGCGGTTCGCGGGTCCAGTCCGTGACCAACGAACTGGTCGGCGAGCGCATCGACATTATTGTCTGGGACGAGAACCCGGCCCAGTTTGTGATCAATGCCATGAGCCCGGCTGAAGTCGTGTCCATCGTCGTCGACGAGGATTCGGGCAGCATGGACGTGGCGGTCACGGAAGAGAAGCTGTCGCAGGCGATCGGTCGCGGGGGGCAGAACGTGCGGTTGGCGAGCCAGCTGACCGGCTGGCACCTGAACGTGATGACCGAGGACGAGGCCATCGAGAAGAGCGAAACCGAGGCTCGCCAGCTCATGGAGCAGTTCATGGAGCAGCTGGACGTCGACGATGACGTCGCCCTGGTGCTGGTCGAGGCAGGTTTCACCAGCATTGAAGAGGTGGCCTATGTGCCCACCAGCGAGCTTCTGGAGGTTGAGGGTTTCGACGAGGAGATCGTCGAAGAGCTGCGCAACCGCGCCCGCGATGCCCTGCTGACCCGGGCCATTGCCAGCGAGGAGGTGGTCGAGGAGGCCGCCGACCTGATGACCCTGCCGGGCATGACGGCGTCTCTGGCCGCGGCGCTCAAGGCCGCCGGAATCGCCCATGCGGATGATCTCGCAGAGATGTCGGTGGCCGAGCTTACCGACTTCGAGGGTGTTGACGAGGCGTTTGCCGGCGAACTGATCATGGCGGCGCGTGCCCCCTGGTTCCAGTCCGAGGCAGCGCCCGAAGCGGAGTAACCTCGATCGCCCCGGTTCAGGTCGCGCGCGCCTGCGTCTGGCCGGGGGTGGCGTGATAAAAAAAGGCGGTGGCCCGGCTTGTGGGCAGACCGCTGCGGAAGGTCCGGCCAATTTCCGGCCTTCTTTCGGATCGTTTTTGAACAGACCACAGGAGACTGCATGTCCGAGGTCACCGTTAAACAGCTTGCCAAGGTCGTCGGCACCACGCCGGAAAAACTGCTTGAGCAGTTGGCCGAAGCCGGAGTGCCCGTGGCCTCCATGGATGCTTCTGTCAGTGACGAGGCCAAGATGACCCTGCTGGCCCATCTGCGCAAAAGCCACGGGCGCGGCGACGAGCCGGCCAGCCCGAAGCGGATTACGCTCAAGCGCAAGACCCAGCAGGAAATCAAGGTCGGCGGCGGAGCGGCGCGTGGCAAGACGGTGGCGGTCGAATATCGCAAGAAGCGCACTTACGTGCGGCGCGAGGACGTGACAGCCGAGGATGAGTCCGCGGCGAGCACCAGGCCCGCCGAGGAACCGACGCCGGCGTCGCCCGCTCCTGAACCGGAAGCGACGCCCGTGCCGCCTTTGGCCGAGCCGCCCTCGGCCGAGCCGGAAGTGGCCGCTGCCGAACCGGTGGAGAAGACGGAACCTGCCGAAGCGCCGCAGGCTGAGCCTGCTCCGGTTGAGGCGAAGCAGCCGGTGGAATCGGCGCCGGAACCCGAACCCGAGCCTGAATCCCCCGCCGAGCCGGAGCCGGCCTCGGAGGACGAGACCCGTCCGCGTTCGCGTCTTCGGATCGTGGCCATGCCTGATGAGGCCCCGGGTGTGCCCGTGTCCGACAACGAAGGTGCCGGCCGTCGGCGTGGCAAGCATGGCGGCAAGGGCCGGCATGAGCGGGAGACACGCTACGGTCGCGAGGAGCTGCGCCTGAATGAAGGCGGGCGCAAGAAAAGCCCGCGTCGCCAGAAAGGACGTCGCAAGGATGCCGCCCAGCAGGGGGGCGGACGTCATGGATTCGAGAAGCCGACCGCCCCGGTGGTGCGCGAAGTCAAGGTGCCGGAGACCATTTCCGTCTCCGATCTGGCCTCCAAAATGGCCGTCAAGGGTGTGGACGTGGTCAAGACGCTGTTCGGCATGGGTGTGATGGCGACCATCAACCAGATGCTCGACCAGGAGACCGCCATTCTCGTCGTCGAGGAAATGGGCCACAAGGCCGAGGCCATGTCCGAGAATGCGCTCGAAGAAGAGCTGCTCGGAAGCGTGGAGCAAGGCGAGGCCCAGCCGCGTCCGCCGGTGGTGACTGTCATGGGTCACGTCGATCACGGCAAGACCTCGCTGCTGGACTACATTCGCCGCGCCAAGGTGGCGACTGGCGAGGCGGGCGGGATCACCCAGCACGTCGGCGCCTACCATGTCGAGACCGACAAGGGTGTGGTGACCTTTCTCGATACGCCGGGTCATGAGGCCTTCAGTGCCATGCGGGCGCGCGGGGCGAGCCTCACGGATATCGTGGTGCTGGTCGTGGCGGCTGACGACGGGGTCATGCCCCAGACGAAAGAAGCTGTCCAGCACGCCCGGGCCGCCGGCGTGCCGCTGGTGGTTGCAGTCAACAAGATTGACAAGCCCGAGGCGGACCCCGACCGGGTTCGCAACGAGCTGGCCCAGCAGGAGGTCATCCCGGAAGACTGGGGTGGCGACACCCAGTTCGTGCATGTCTCGGCCAAGGCTGGAACGGGCATTGACGAACTGCTGGACGCGATTCTGCTGCAGGCCGAGGTGCTGGAGCTTACGGCGCCGGTCGAGGGTCACGCCACGGGCGTGGTCGTCGAGTCCACCCTGGAAAAAGGTCGGGGCCCGGTGGCGACGCTGTTGGTCAAGAGCGGTACGCTGCAAAAAGGCGATACCGTCCTGGCTGGCAAGGAGTTCGGCCGGATTCGGGCCATGCTGGACGAGGCCGGCAACCGGATCGATTCGGCCGGCCCGTCGATTCCCGTGGTCGTGCTTGGCCTGTCCGGCACGCCGGATGCGGGCGAGGAGGTCGTGGCGGTCGAGGATGAGCGCAAGGCCCGCGAGATCGCGCTGTTCCGTCAGGGCAAGTACCGCGACACGCGCCTGGCCAACCAGCAGGCTGCCAAGTTGGAGAACCTGTTCTCCCAGATGAAGGACGGCGAGGTTGCGAGCCTGAACATCCTGGTGAAGGCGGATGTGCAGGGGTCCTCGGAGGCGATCCGGGATGCGCTGATGAAACTTTCCACCGACGAGGTGAAGGTTTCGATCATTCTCTCCGGCGTAGGCGGGATCACCGAGTCCGACATCAACCTCGCTGCCACTTCAAACGCGGTGGTGATCGGCTTCAACACCCGGGCGGATGCCGCGGCTCGTCGGGCAGCAGAGACCCACGGGATCGAAATCCGCTACTACAGCATCATCTACGAGATGATCGACGACGTGAAGCAGGCCATGTCCGGTCTGCTGTCCCCGGAGCTTCACGAGAAAATCGTGGGCGTGGCCGAGGTGCGCGATGTGTTCCGGTCGCCGAAGTTCGGCGCGGTTGCTGGGTGCATGGTCACCGAGGGGCTTATCCGTCGGGGGCTGCCGATCCGCGTGTTGCGTGACAACGTCGTGATCTACGAAGGCGAACTCGAGTCATTGCGCCGCTTCAAGGACGACGTCAACGAGGTTCGCTCCGGCTTCGAATGCGGTATCGGGGTCAAGAACTACAACGACGTCCAGGCTGGTGACCAGATCGAAGTGTTCGAGCGGGTCGAGGTGCAGCGCACCATCTGACCGGTTCCGGGCAGTCAGGACAATCCGGCCCCTGATCCCGGGCCCACAGCCCGGGATCAGGGGCCGCTTTATTGGGAGTGTAAGTGGCATGGCCCGAGATTTTCCCCGTGCCCGGCGGGTGGCCGAGCAAATCCAGCGCGAGCTGGCCGAGCTGATCCGGGATGAAATCAATGACCCGCGCATCGGGCTTCTGACGATTACCGATGTCGAGGTGAGCCGCGATCTTGCCCATGCAAAGGTCTACTTCAGTACGCTTGCCTCGGAAGAGCGTGCGGTGGCCCAGGAAGTGTTGGATGGTGCCGCAGGATTTCTGCGCGCCGAGATCGGAGCACGCATGCGACTGCGCGTGGTGCCGCAGCTGCACTTTCTGCATGACGACTCGATCGAGCGGGGCATGAGGATGGATGCGCTGATCGACTCGGTCCGCGCGGAAGACCGTGCCCGCCGTCCGGACGGGGACGAAGAATGAGCCGACGACGACAGGGTCGGCCGCTGGACGGCATCCTGCTGTTCGACAAGCCGACGGGGCTGAGCTCCAATCAGGCCCTGCAACGGGTCAAAAGGCTGTACGGCGCCCGCAAGGCCGGGCACACCGGCAGTCTGGACCCGCTGGCCACCGGCCTGCTCCCCATCTGTTTCGGGCAGGCCACCCGCGTCTCGGGGTTGTTGCTTGATGCAGACAAGCACTACGTGGTGACCGCCCGTCTTGGTCTGCGTACTGACAGCGGCGATGCCGAGGGGGAGGTGCTCTCTCAGCGGGAGGTGCCCGAATTGTCCGACGAGGCGCTGGAAAGCGCACTCGACCGCTTTCGCGGTGAGGTGGACCAGGTACCGCCGATGCATTCGGCGCTGAAGGTTGACGGGGAGCGGTTGTATGCGCGGGCGCGCCGGGGCGAATCAGTCGAACGGCCGCCACGCCGCGTCACCTTTCACGAAATCCGGCTGCTTGCACGTGACGAAAACCACCTGACGCTTCGGGTGCATTGTTCCAAGGGAACGTATATCCGCACGCTGGTGGACGATCTGGGAGAAGTGCTCGGCTGCGGTGCGCACGTTGTGGCCCTGCGCCGGATCGGGGTCGGCCCCTGGGTTGAACCGCCCATGCACGATCTCGACAGTCTGAAATCGCTGGCCAGTGCCGCGGGCGATGATCGACAGGCAGGCATGGCTGCCCTTGATCGTGTTATCCTTCCGCCGGATTCGGCGCTGCTGGATCGTCCGGCCGTAACTCTGGACGCTGACAGCGCTTTTCATGTTCGCCATGGTCATCCTGTCTTTGTGCCGAAGGCACCGGAGGGCTTGTTCAGAATGTACGGGCCGGACGACCTCTTCCTGGGAATGGGGGAAGTCCTGGATGACGGGCGGGTAGCGCCGCGAAAACTTTTCGCGGCATTGTGACGGGCTTTGAAACGCCGTTTCGACGCCCTTGAACGCATCCGGTCCGGTCTGCCCGCAAGGGGACTGGACCGTGATGTCTGATCTCAACAAAACCCCAGGAGCATCGATAAAATGTCTCTCAATACTGAAGAAAAGTCCCGGATCGTCGCCGAGTACGGCCGCGGGGACAACGACACCGGTTCGCCGGAAGTCCAGGTGGCGCTGCTGACCGCACGAATCAACCACCTCACCGACCACTTTGCCGCGCACAAGCAGGACAACCACTCCCGTCGCGGTCTCCTGCGCATGGTCAACCAGCGCCGAAAGCTGCTCGATTACCTCAAGGGCAAGGATCTTGGTCGTTATCAGGACCTGATCAAGCGCCTCGGTCTGCGCAAGTAAGCACGCGTGGCTGATGGCGGACGGCCGGTTTGTCGCGTTTTCGAAGCGAAATGACCGGTCGACCAGAACATGGCTGCTTTGACGGTCATGAGCAAAGGGCACACTTGGGTTGTGCGGCAAACAAGGACGCCGTCATCCCGTGAATCGTGGCTCATCGGCCGAATTCACATTCGGCCGAACGAATTTTTTGGAAAACCGGCACAAGACACTTTGACGGTTTTCCGCAGGTGGGCGCGGGCGGAGCTCAGCTCCGTCTCTGCTCGCTGTTTTCAATGGCTATCGCCATTGTGCGTGGGGTATCCATGCCCCCAATCGGGAATCGGAAATATCCGTCCAGAGATTCCCGGAACCATGCTCATCTTCCCCAGGAGTCGACAGTGACGCCCAGCAAGCAAGTGTTTCAATTCGGTGCGCATACGGTGACCCTCGAGACCGGCGAAATCGCGCGGCAGGCCACCGGCGCGGTCATGGTCACCATGGGGGAGACGGTCGTGCTCGTGACGGTGGTCGCCTGCAAGGAGGCCGAACCGGGCAAGGATTTCTTCCCGCTCACGGTCGAGTACCAGGAAAAGTTCTATGCCGCCGGACGGATTCCCGGCGGCTTTTTCCGTCGTGAAGGCCGGCCTGCAGAGCACGAGACCCTGATTGCCCGGCTGATCGACCGGCCCATCCGTCCGCTGTTCCCGGAAGGCTTCTACAACGAGGTTCAAGTGATTGCGCAGGTGCTTTCCCTTGACCCGCAGGTTGGCGCCGACATCCCTGCAATGATCGGTGCCTCGGCGGCGCTGGCTGTCTCCGGCGTGCCCTTCGACGGGCCGATCGGCGCCGCGCGTGTCGGATACGTCGACGGGGAGTATTGCCTCAACCCGGACACCGATCGAGTGGCGAACGAATCCAGTCTGGATCTGGTGGTCGCCGGGACGCGCGAGGCGGTCCTGATGGTCGAGTCGGAAGCGGACGAACTGCCCGAGGAAGTCATGCTCGGGGCCGTGGTCTTCGGACACGAGCAGATGCAGGTGGCCATCGAAGCGATCGAGGCACTGGCTGCCGAAGGGGGGCGCCCCCGCTGGGACTGGCAGCCGCCGAAGCTCAACGAGACACTGGCAGGCGAACTTGCTGCCGCTTTCGAGCAATCCATTGCCGAGGCTTACGGCATTGCGGACAAGCAGGCACGTTACAGTCGGCTCGGCGCGTTGCGGAGCGAGGCGATCGCACGGTTTGCCAACGAAGATGAAGGACCTTCCGACCGCGAGGTAGAGGGTCTGTTCCATCGGCTGGCATCGCGCATCGTGCGCGAACGGATTCTGGCCGGGAAGCCGCGAATTGATGGCCGCGACAACCAGACCGTCCGGCCGATCTCGGTGCGCACGGGCGTCCTGCCACGGGTGCACGGTTCGGCCCTGTTTACCCGGGGGGAGACCCAGGCCATGGTCGTCGCGACCCTCGGGACCGCCCGGGATGCGCAGACCATCGATGCGGTCGCGGGGGAGCGCAAGGACCACTTCCTGTTCCACTACAACTTCCCGCCCTTCTCGGTCGGGGAGACCGGTCGCTTTGGCGCGCCGAAGCGGCGTGAGATCGGTCATGGCAACCTGGCGCGTCGCGGTGTGCAGGCCGTGGTGCCGGACGAGGTCTCCTTCCCCTACACCATCCGCGTGGTCTCCGAGATTACCGAGTCCAATGGCTCCAGCTCGATGGCATCAGTCTGCGGCGCGAGCCTGGCACTGATGGATGCCGGTGTGCCGACCCGTGCGCCGGTGGCCGGCATTGCCATGGGCCTGATCAAGGAAGGCGATCGCTTCGCGGTGCTTTCCGACATCCTGGGCGACGAGGATCACCTTGGCGACATGGACTTCAAGGTGGCCGGTACGGCCGATGGCGTCAATGCCCTGCAGATGGACATCAAGATCAACGGGATTACCCGGGAGATCATGGAACAGGCGCTGATGCAGGCCCGGGAAGGGCGCCTGCACATTCTCGGCATCATGAATGCCGAGATTGACGCGCCGCGCAGCGAGATGTCAGAGCATGCACCAAGGTTCTTGAGCTTCCGCATCAACCCCGACAAGATTCGCGATGTCATCGGCAAGGGCGGTGCGACCATCCAGGCATTGACCCGCGAGACGGGCACGCAGATTGACATTTCCGACGAGGGAGTGATCACCATTGCCGCCGTGGACGGAGAAAGCGCCGACGAGGCGCGCCGGCGCATTGAAGAGATCACCGCGGATATCGAGGTGGGCAAGGTCTACGAGGGCAAGATCGCCCGGATCGTGGACTTTGGCGCCTTTGTCACCATCCTGCCGGGCCGCGATGGCCTGCTGCACATCTCGCAGATCAGCGAGGAGCGCGTGGAGAAGGTCAGCGACAAGCTGGAAGTTGGCCAGATCGTTCGGGTCAAGGTACTTGAGGTCGACAAGCAGGGGCGGATCCGGTTGTCGATGAAGGCGGTCGGCTAGGGAAGGTCTGCACAAATGCAGACCTTCCCGTGCAGGGCACGGATGCCCTGCC
>JBNGDJ010000003.1:0-2861 GCA_049974825.1 Halothiobacillaceae bacterium
GAAGCAGCTGACGTGGGCGACGCTCAAAGACTCGTGACCATCCAGGGTTTGTTTCTTTCCGAGGCCGGACGGCATGCACAGGCCTACGACCTGTTGACCGAGGCGCTGACCGTCTGGCCGGACAGCGTCGATTTCCGCCAGCAGCGGGCCCTGGTAGCGGAAAGACTCGACCGACTGGACGTGGTTGAGTCGGATCTTCGACATATCCTGGCGCGTGACCCCGATGACCCGGATGCCTTGAACGCGCTGGGCTACACCTTGGCCGATCGCACCGACCGGCACGATGAGGCGCTTGAGCTGATCGAGCGGGCGGTCGCGATCGACGATGACAACCCGGCGTATATCGACAGTCTCGGCTGGGTCTACTTCCGTCTGGGGCGGATAGAAGATGCGATAGTGCAGCTTCAAAAGGCGTTTGAAATGCAGCCAGACCCGGAGATCGGCGCCCATCTTGGAGAAGCTTACTGGTCTGCTGGGGATTTCGAGGCGGCCCGAAGTGTCTGGAACGAGTCGCTGACGCTGGATGCCGACCATCATGTGCTGCGCGGAACGCTTGAGCGGCTTGCGCCTGACATGCTCGAAACGGCTCAATGACGATTGGGATTGTCGTGGGCCGGATGTTCGGCGCACACCGGATCGGCTGGCTGATCGCCTTGACCCTGTTGCTGGGCGGCTGCGCCACCCTGCCCCCGGATCGCGCGGGACCGGACGAGGTATCCGCGGCTGAACGCGAGGCGGCCTGGGTAGAGCACCGTGCCCAGATCGAATCGCTGACCGACTGGGCCGTGGACGGCCGGGCAGCCATTCGATCTCCGGAAGGCGGCGGCAGTGTGCAGCTTCGCTGGGTTCAGGTTGGCGTGCATTTCGACATGCTCGTGAGCGCGCCGCTTGGGCAGGGATCATTGCGGTTGACGGGCAAGCCGGGAGACGTACTGGTCGTTGACGCAACGGGCAGTCGTCTTCGCACCAGTGACCTCGATGCGGTATTGCGCGAGCAGACCGGCTGGCCAGTGCCCGTCGCCGCCCTGCCCGACTGGATCCGCGGTTTGCCGGGGCCCGAGGCCAGCGATTTCGAGCTGGATCCCCGGGGCCGCATCACGCGCATCCAGCAGGGGCCGTGGCGCATCGAGCTGGATCGCTACCGGAACGAGAACGGGTACATGCTTCCCGGACGCCTGCTCGCCGAATCGGGGGAGCTACGCCTGCGTTTGATTATTGACCAATGGCGCCTTCAGCAGGGCGAACAAGACCCCGGGCAAGAACCGGAATGAACCAAGCAAAGGAAGCGAGACTTCGGGCAGCGGGTTTCTCCGGCCCCTGGCCGGCACCTGTCAAGCTGAACCTGTTCCTTCATGTCAACGGCCGGCGCCTCGACGGGTTTCACGACCTCCAAACGTTCTTCCGATTGCTGGACTTCGGTGATTGCCTCTATTTCCGACCCAGGAGCGACGGCGTTATCCGGCGAGTCGACCAGGCCCTGCCGGATCTGGATCCGGCGCAGGATTTGATCATTCGGGCGGCAAGGGTGCTGCGCGACCAGCTTGGCAATGACCGTCTGGGTGCTGACATCCACCTGGTCAAGCGGACGCCGGTCGGGGGCGGGCTCGGTGGCGGCAGTTCGGACGCGGCAACCACCCTGCGGGTACTGGACCGGCTCTGGTCCGCAAATCAGCCCCTGACATCTCTGGAGTCGCTGGGATTGCAGCTGGGCAGCGATGTGCCGGTTTTCGTGCGGGGCCGGTCCGGATGGGCCGAAGGGCGTGGGGAGCGTTTGATTCCGGACGACCGGCCGGACGACTACTACCTGGTCGTCTGCCCCGGGCACGGGGTGTCCACCGCGGAATTGTTCTCGGCTCCGGAACTTGAACGCAACGCACCGCGCCTGTCTCTTGCCCCGCCTCCAACGAACATGCCGCAGACAAATGCCTTTATGCCTGTCCTGCTTGCGCGCAGCGACGCCGTGCGTGCCGCTTGCCAGTCCATGGAAACACTCGGTCTAACACCCCGCCTGACCGGAACCGGTGCCTGCCTGTTTGCCAGGTTTTCCGAAAGGCGGGATGCAGAGCAGGCCGCCACCGCCCTCCCCGGCACCCTGGCGCACTACGTGGCCGCAGGTTGCAACCGCTCGCCACTGCTGGACCAACTTGAACAGGCGCGGCGCGCGTCATGAACAGTCCGGGTGGGTGCCACGGCGCAATCACGATTGCTGTGACGTTTTTTTGAAAAAACCCCTTGCGGGCCGCCGGGCGGATCGCTATTATACGGCCTCCTTCGATTGGGCCGTCGCCAAGTCGGTTAAGGCACCGGATTTTGATTCCGGCATTCGTAGGTTCGAATCCTACCGGCCCAGCCATATTCCCTGCAGGACGATGACATTCTCTCGCTCCCTCATGGTTTTTTCCGGCAATGCCAACGCCGCCCTGGCGGAACGCATTGTGGAAAGTCTCGATCTTCAGCTCGGCAAGGCCAACGTCACCAAGTTCAGTGATGGCGAGGTCTTTGTCGAGATCCTCGAGAACGTCCGCGGAAGAGACGTCTTCATCGTCCAGCCGACCTGCCAGCCCACAAACGATAACCTGATGGAGCTGCTGGTCATGGTCGATGCGCTTCGGCGCGCGTCGGCCTACCGCATCACGGCGGTCATTCCCTACTACGGCTACTCCCGCCAGGATCGGCGCGTACGCTCTTCCCGCGTGCCGATCAGCGCCAAGGTCGTTGCAAACATGCTTCAGAGCGTGGGCGTGGACCGCCTGCTGACCGTCGATCTGCACGCCGACCAGATTCAGGGTTTCTTTGACGTGCCGGTAGACAATGTCTACGCCTCGCCGATTCTGCTTGGCGACATCTGGCGCCAGAAATAC
>JBNGDJ010000003.1:2961-17251 GCA_049974825.1 Halothiobacillaceae bacterium
CACCCGGTGCTTTCCGGCAAGGCGATCGAGAACATCGAAGGCTCGGAACTCGACGAGCTGGTCGTTACCGACACCATTCCACTGCACGCCGCGGCAGCGGCCTGTGAACGCATTCGGGTGCTCTCGGTTTCCGGCATGCTGGCCGAGACCATTCGCCGCATCCATACTGACGAGTCAGTCAGCTCACTGTACATGGACTGACCGCCCCGGGCATGTTCCGGCCGATACGGGAATTTTTCACGAGATCGTGACGCGCCGCGTCGGGCGACGGGGCGCCACAGCCGAATTCGCCAGAATGGGTCTGGCGTTTCCCTCCTGGTCGCGGGAGGGTGACCCCGCCGAAAGGTGGGTTTTTTCGTTCAGGAGACTACAACCATGCAAGAAACATTTGCGATCGAAGCGAACCGTCGCGATGACCTGGGGAAAGGTGCGAGCCGCCGCCTGCGTCGTGACGGCAAGATTCCCGCCATTGTCTATGGCGGGGCCGAGGCCCCGGAGCCGATCACCATCGACCACAACGAGCTGATCAAGCACCTGGAGCACGAGGCCTTTTACTCGCACATCCTCGACCTGACCATCGATGGCAAGCACAACAAGGTCATCCTGCGTGACCTGCACCGCCATCCCTACAAGCCGACCGTACTGCACGCCGACTTCCAGCGGGTTTCCGAGACGGAAACCATCAAGATGAGCGTGCCCCTGCACTATCTGAACAAGGACACCTGTGTCGGCGCCAAGGCGGGTGGCGTGGTCAACATCATCGAAACCGACGTTGAGGTCAGCTGCACCGCGGCGAATCTGCCCGAGTTCATCGAGGTCGACATGAGCAATCTTGAGGTGGGCGGATCCATCCACCTGAGTGACCTCAAGCTGCCGGAAGGTGTGGCTCTGGTCGAACTGATGCAGGGTGAGGACCACGATCAGGCGATTGTTGCCATCCACGCGCCCAAGGGCCCGAAGGGTGGTGAGGAAGAAAGCGAGCAGGAAGAAGCCTGATCGCTCGAGGCCGGCAGGAGGGATTGCACATGCTGCTGATCGTGGGGCTCGGCAACCCGGGCGAACGTTACGATCAGACCCGCCACAATGCCGGCTTCTGGTTTGTGGACGAAGTGGCGCGCGCGCATGGCGGCCACTTTCGTTCCGAATCCAAGTTTCTTGGCGAGACGTGCCGCATCCACATGGATGGGCGGGACGTCTGGCTGCTCAAGCCGGCCACCTTCATGAACCGTTCCGGTTCCTCGGTGGCTGCACTGGCCCGCTTTTACAAGATTCCCGCCGAAGAAATCCTGCTGGTTCATGACGAGCTGGACATCGCGCCCGGTCGCCTGAAATTCAAGCTGGGCGGTGGCAACGGCGGACACAACGGGCTGAGGGATACCCAGTCGCACCTGGGCACGGCCAACTTCTGGCGACTGCGTATTGGCATTGGTCATCCAGGACACCGGGACCGGGTGACTGACTATGTCCTGCATGCGCCATCACGCAACGAGCGACGAGTCATCGACGAGGCAATCGACGAGGCTGCACGCACCCTGCCCCTGATCGTCGAGGGCGCGCACGAGCGGGCTACCGAACGCCTGCACCGATTCAAGCCATCCGAGTAGGGAAAACACTGTCATGGGTTTCAATTGCGGTATCGTCGGCCTGCCCAATGTCGGCAAGTCCACGCTGTTCAACGCCCTCACCCGGGCAGGCATCCAGGCGCAGAATTACCCCTTCTGCACCATCGAACCAAACGTGGGCGTGGTGCCCATGCCCGACCCTCGCCTCGATGCGCTGGCGAAGATCGTCCAGCCCGAAAAGGTCATACCCACCAGCATGGAATTCGTCGACATCGCCGGGCTGGTGGCGGGTGCGTCCAAGGGCGAAGGGCTGGGCAACCAGTTTCTTGCCAATATCCGGGAAACGGACGCCATCGCCCAGGTGGTCCGCTGCTTTGAAAACGACGACGTGGTCCACGTGGCCGGCCGGGTCGACCCGCTGGCCGACATCGAGGTAATCAACACCGAGCTGGCGCTGGCCGACCTGGAAACGGTCACCCGTGCGCTGGACCGGGCGCAGAAGGCATCCAAGTCCGGCAACAAGGAAGCGATTGCGCGCAAGAAGGTTCTTGAAAAAGTTCTGGCCGGACTCGACCAGCTACAGTCGGTTCGCAGTCTCGATCTCGGAGACGAGGAGCGCGAAACTCTGCGCGAACTGCACCTGCTCACCGCCAAGCCGATCATGTTTGTGGCCAATGTCGACGATGACGGCTTCGAGAACAACGCCCATCTGGACGCCGTCCGGTCCTTTGCCGAGCATGAGGGCGCCGTGGTGGTGCCCGTCTGTGCCACAATCGAATCGGAAATCGTTGAGCTTGATGCCGAGGACAAGCAGGAGTTTCTTGCCGAGATGGGGCTGGATGAGCCCGGTCTGGACCGTGTGATCCGGGCGGGTTACCAGCTGCTGGGGTTGCAGACTTACTTCACGGCAGGCGTCAAGGAGGTCCGCGCCTGGACAGTCCGCAAGGGCGCCACCGCACCCCAGGCCGCCGGCGTGATTCATACGGATTTCGAGAAGGGGTTTATTCGCGCGGAAGTCGTTTCCTACGAGGACTTCGTCACCTCCGGCGGAGAACAAGGCGCGAAGGATGCTGGCAAGTGGCGCCTGGAAGGCAAGGACTACATCATGCAGGAAGGTGACGTCGTCCACTTCCGGTTCAATGTCTGAGCGCGACGCGACAGGACCGCGGGGCGAAAAAAGTCGTTGACAGGCCATCACGAGCCCGTCATAATTTGCGCCCACAACGGACGACATGGCTATGTAGCTCAGCTGGTTAGAGCACAGCACTCATAATGCTGGGGTCGGTGGTTCAAGTCCACCCATAGCCACCATTTGACCGTTTTTTGACGTTCGCAAACGTTCGAAAAACACCCCGAAACCCGCATTGCAGCGCGCTTTGCGGGTTTTTTGTTGGCAGCGCGGGTAAAGGTTTTCATGATGGCGCGCTTCGCGCCAGAACCCCAATACCGGTGAAACAGAAGCGACTTGCTCTCTTCCCGGCTGCCGGGTTGCGCGCTTCAATATCTTTACTTGCGACCAACAGCCGGACACTTGCCGGGCCGGTGTATCCTCGGCCGGATGCGGTATAATCGCGTAGCTGAACAAGCAAGCTCGATGCGGTGGACGGTATCCGGTCGAGTTTCCACACAATGAGCCATTTACGGAGATGCGCCTGTCATGAAATCCCTGCCCCTGATCAGTGCCGCTGCGGTTTCGATCCTTCTGCTCGCCGGCTGCAGTTCGACCCCGACCCGGGATGATGCCGATGCCGAAGGCATGCAGGAAGAACGGATCACGGGAGGGGACGGCGGTGTGACCGCCGGTGTCACGGACGGGGGCTCACTGGACGAGGCGGCACTCTACGCGGACAAGCCGGGCCTGAGCGACTCGGTGATCTATTTCGAGTTCGACAGCTTCGCGGTGCGCAGCGAGTTTCGTGATCTTCTGCGCGAGCATGCACGTTTCCTGCGTGACAACCCTCAGCGTCGAGTCACGGTGGAAGGTCATACCGACGAACGCGGCAGCCGCGAATACAATATCGCTCTAGGTGAGCGGCGGGGCAATGCCGTTCGCGACATGCTCCTGATCAACGGCGTGGCACCCGAGCAGATTCGTGTCGTCAGCTACGGCGAGGAACGCCCGGCAGTGGATGGCGCGGACGAATCGGCCTGGGCCCAGAATCGTCGCGCCGAACTGGTCTACGGCAGTTTCTAAGCCAGTGATCACGCTGCAGGAGGCCAGGGATGGCTTTTTGCAGACTGCACTGCTGACCCTGCCGCCGTATGGTGGTGGCACCTCGCAATGCCGCAGGCCTGTCTCAGGTCGTCACCCCATGCTGCCCCGGAGAGTCAGCCCGAAGAGTCAACCGCCCTGCCCTTGCGCCGCGCGCGGAAAAAGTCCCGGAGCAGTCTGGCTGACTCCTCGCCCATGAGCCCGCCATCAATCATGATTCGGTGATTGTGAAACGGCGCCCGGATCAGATCCGTGGCGCTCCCGCAGCAGCCCGTGCGCGGGTCGGGCGCACCAAATACCAACCGTTGGATGCGTGCATGCACCATGGCGCCAACGCACATGGCGCAGGGCTCTAGGGTGACGTAGAGCGTACAGCCACCGAGTCGGTAATTGCCGATTGCTTCGGCGGCCGAACGCAGCGCAAGGATTTCGGCATGGGCCGTAGGGTCACTGGTAGAAATGGGGCCATTGCGGCCCGTGCCGATCAGTCGACCCTCAGAGTCCACCACGACCGCCCCGACGGGCACTTCCCCATCGCTGGCGGCCTGGCGTGCGAGGTCCAACGCCTGCGCCATCCAGTCCTGATCGCGGTGATTCACCGGCGAAACGAAGGCGTGACCTTTATTCCCACTCGATCGTGCCCGGCGGCTTGCCGGTCACGTCGTAGACCACGCGGGTTATGCCATCGATCTCGTTGACGATCCGTCTGGAAACGTGGTCGAGGAATTCGTAGGGCAGATGAGCCCAGCGGGCGGTCATGAAATCGATGGTTTCCACTGCGCGCAGGGAAACCACCCAGTCATACTTTCGTCCATCGCCCATCACGCCCACGGCCTTGACAGGCAGGAAGACCACGAAGGCCTGCGAGACCTGGTCGTACAGTTCGTGCCGGCGAAGTTCTTCGATAAAGATGGCGTCTGCGCGACGCAACAGCTCGGCATATTCGCGGCGCACTTCCCCAAGTATGCGCACGCCCAGGCCGGGCCCCGGAAAGGGGTGGCGGTAGACCATCTCTGACGGAAGACCGAGCTCTACCCCGATCTTGCGCACCTCGTCCTTGAACAGCTCGCGCAGGGGCTCCAGCAGTTTCAGTCGCATGTGCGCCGGCAGTCCGCCCACATTGTGATGCGACTTGATGACATGCGCCTTGCCGGTTTTCGACCCGGCGGATTCAATCACGTCGGGATAGATGGTGCCCTGGGCAAGCCAAGTGGCATTTTCCCGTTTCGCCGCCTCTTCCTCGAAGATCTCGACGAATACCCGGCCGATGATCTTGCGCTTGTTTTCCGGGTCGGCCTCGCCAGCGAGTGCGTCAAGGAAGCGATCCTCGGCATCTACACGGATGACACGAATGCCCATGTGGCGAGCAAATGTACGCATCACCTGGTCGCCTTCTCCCTGGCGAAGAAGCCCGTTGTCCACGAAGATACAGGTCAGCTGGTCGCCAATGGCCTTGTGCAGCAGCGCAGCCACGACAGAAGAATCCACACCACCGGACAATCCGAGAATCACCTCGTCCCTGCCGACCTGCTGGCGGATTCGGTTGAGGTTGTCCTCGATAATCGCGGAGGCCTCCCAGAGCCCGGCACAACCGCAAATCTCGAGCACGAACCGCTCCAGGATGCGTTGCCCCTGGCGGGTGTGGGTCACCTCCGGGTGAAACTGGACTCCATAAAAATGGCGAGACTCATCCGCCATGCCCGCAATGGGGGCGTTATCCGAAGAGGCCATGAGCTTGAATCCGGGCGGCAGATCCACTACCCGATCGCCGTGACTCATCCAGACATCAAGCATCCCGTAGCCCTCGGGCGTCACGTGGTCCTCGATATCCTTGAGCAAGGACGTATGACCTCGTGCCCGAATCTGCGCGTAGCCAAACTCCCGGTGTGTTGAGGGCTCGACCACGCCGCCAAGCTGGGCGGCCATGGTCTGCATCCCGTAACAGATGCCCAGCACCGGCACCCCGCGCTCGAAGACGGCTTGTGGCGCCCGTGGCGGGTCGTCGACCGTCACCGACTCCGGCCCGCCGGACAGGATGACCCCGCGCGGAGCGAATTCCCGCAGGTCTTCTTCGGCGGTGTCCCAGGGGTGGATCTCGCAGTAAACGCCAGCCTCGCGAACACGACGCGCGATCAACTGGGTGTACTGCGAACCGAAGTCGAGGATCAAGATCCTCTCGGCGTGAATATCCTGGCTCATGGGGCTTTCAGACTACCTGGGGGGGATTAAACGAAATGGCCGGGACACTGACGCCCCGGCGTATGAATCCTGCGGCCCAGGCCTGTTGCCGACAACAGCCCGGGCGTGATCGACGACTCAGTCGACGCGATAATTGGGGCTTTCCTTCGTGATGGCCACGTCATGGACATGGGACTCGCGCATCCCGGCCCCGGTAATGCGGACGAACTGCGGCACCGTGCGCATGGCGTGGATATCCCGGCAACCGACGTAGCCCATGCTTGAGCGCAGCCCGCCCATCAACTGATGAACGATTGCGACCAGCGACCCCTTGTAGGGGACCCGACCCTCGATCCCTTCCGGGACAAGCTTTTCCGCAGCCGTCTCGCTCTGGAAATAGCGGTCGCTGGAGCCTTTCTGCATGGCCCCGAGAGAGCCCATGCCACGATAGGCCTTGTAGGAACGACCCTGGTAAAGCTCCACTTCACCCGGCGCTTCCTCGGTACCAGCAAGCATGCTGCCCACCATCACGCAGTCAGCGCCGGCGGCGATGGCCTTGGCCAGATCACCCGAGTAACGCACACCACCATCGGCGATCATCGGGACGCCTGATTCCTTCAGGGCTTCGGAGACGTTGGCAATGGCCGTGACCTGCGGCACACCCACGCCGGCGACAATCCGGGTAGTGCAGATCGAACCCGGGCCGATGCCCACCTTGACCGCGTCCGCACCGGCGGCCACCAGGTCGCGCGCCGCCTGGGCGGTGCCGATATTGCCCCCGATGACATCCACCTGCGGGTAGTGCGCCTTGACCCAGGCCACCCGGTCGATGACGCCCTTGCTGTGTCCGTGCGCGGTGTCTACCACGATCACGTCCACACCAGCTTCAACCAGCGCGGCGACCCGCTCCTCAGTGTCTCCACCGGTTCCCACGGCGGCACCGACACGCAGCTGACCGGCCTCGTCCTTGCAGGCGTAGGGGAAGTCGGTCGACTTCTGGATGTCCTTGACGGTGATCATCCCCCGAAGCTGGAAGTGATCGTTAACCACCAGGATCTTCTCGATCCGGTGCTTGTGCAGCAGGGTCAGAACTTCGTCCCGGCTGGCACCCTCGCGGACAGTGACCAGGCGCTCCTTCGGAGTCATGATCTTGCTGACCGGCTGGTCCAGCCCGGTTTCAAATCGCAGGTCGCGACTGGTGACGATACCCAGCAGGTCACCGTCCCGCACCACCGGGACGCCGGAGATACTGTGACGACGTGTCAGGTCGATCACGTCCCGGATGGTCATGTCCGGTTCGATCGTGATCGGGTCCTTGATGACGCCGCTCTCGTATTTCTTGACCTGACGAACATGCTCGGCCTGGTCGACAACGTTCATGTTCTTGTGCACGATACCAATGCCGCCCTCCTGCGCGAGGGTGATCGCAAGCCTTGCCTCGGTCACCGTGTCCATCGCCGCAGAGACCAGCGGGATGTGCAATTCGATGTTCCGCGTGAGCCGCGTTTTCAGCGAAACCTCCCGAGGCAGAACGTCCGATCGGGCGGGCACCAGGAGCACATCATCGAAAGTGAGACCTTCCTCGAGAATCCGCATCATAAGTAACGCTTTCCGAATTAAAAGTTTTTGCAATTATAGGGAAGGGCCTTTTACGGGTAAACTCGATTCTCGCTAGGGGAAGCCGGGGCCGGGGCGACAACAAAGCCGGCCCATCCAGGCGGTCACCGTCCGGACCGCAGCAAAAACCCCTTGAGCAAGCAGAAACCACCAGGAGGCAGAATGAAGATCTCGACTTTGACCAGCGCCATGGTACTCGCCGTTGCCCTCGGCTCTACCGCTGCCTGCGCCAGCACTGGCAGCAGCGATCAGAAGGCCATGTATGAAAAGGCCAAGGCCGTCGCGGAGCAGAGCATCGCGCGTGCCGAGGAAGTCAAGAACAACTGGACGACCGTCAACAAGCTGATGAAGGAAGCCGAGGAGCTGGCCAAGAAGGGCGACTATGCCCTGGCCACCGAGAAGGCCGAGGAAGCTGACTTCCTGGCTCAGCGTGCGCGTGAGCAGTACGAATCCCAGCCCAATCCGGGCCCCTGGCGCTGAGCCGGGCGCATCGCGCAGTTTAAAACTGCCGCCGGCCTGAACTGACCGGCGCCCGGGAAACTGCCCGGGTGATTCGAAAAGCCCCGCAGATGCGGGGCTTTTGTCGTGCGGACGCAGTCAAGCCCGAATCAGCGAGATGACACTCGGTTGGCAATGCCCTTTCCTGCCCTTGCGCGGCTGCGTCGGACCTGCCGGTGCAGACCCGGCACAATGAGCCGAGAGCAGACAAAACCACGATGAACCACAATGAGCGATGAACTGAAGGTCCGGTCCGTGTCCGAACTGGCCACCGAGGCCAGGGACCTGCTTGAGGGCAATTACCCGGATATCGCCGTGGAAGGGGAAATCGGCCAGGTCTCCCGCCCGGCCAGCGGCCACCTGTATTTTTCGATCAAGGACGACAATGCCCAGATCGCCTGTGCCATGTTCCGGCGCGAAGCCATGCGTGGTGGCAAACAAATCGCGCAGGGGAAACAGGTCCAGTTGCGCGGGCGGATCAGCCTCTATGTGCCGCGGGGCAACTTTCAGCTGATCGTCAACAGCGTTCAGCCGGCGGGGTTGGGCGCGCTCCACCAGGCTTTTGAGCGGCTGCGCGCAACCCTGGAGCGCGAAGGACTGTTTGACCCCGCCTCCAAGCGCTCGCTGCCGAAATTTCCCGCCCGCATTGCGGTCATCACCTCGGCCAGCGGGGCCGCGATACGGGATGTGCGCTCGGTTCTGGAACGGCGCTACCCCGCCGGCGAGGTGCTTCTCGTGCCCGCCGTGGTCCAGGGTGATCAGGCCGTACCCTCCCTGCTTCGGGCACTGGATATCGTCGCGACAACCGATGCGATTGATGTCCTGCTGCTGGTCCGCGGCGGCGGCTCACTGGAAGATCTCTGGGCATTCAACGACGAGCGTCTCGCGCGTCGCCTGCATGCCTTTCCCATTCCGGTCATTACCGGCGTCGGCCATGAGACCGACTTCACCATCGCTGATTTCGTCGCCGACCTGCGGGCCCCTACCCCGACTGCTGCGGCCGAACTGGCCACTCCGGACACGGCCGAGCTTCTTCGCAAGCTCGCCTCCCACGAACGACGCCTGGAACGCGCCATCGCGCATGCTCTGCAGGATCGTGCCCAGCGGCTGGACCATCTGCAGGCCTTGCTGGTCCACCGCGGACCCGAGCGCCAGATTGCGGATCGTCGTGATCGGGTTGAACGGCTGCTGGCTTACTCCCAGGCCGCCCTCAGCGCGCGGATCCAGACAGCGCGCGAGCGACTGAGCCAGCGACATGCACAGTTGACCAAAGCGCATCCACAGCATCGCCTGAACACCGCACGGCAGACACTCGTTCATGTCCACAGGCAGCTTTTTCAGACCATTCGCGGGCGGGTGTTCAACACGGGCACCCGGCTGGCGCCGCTGTCTGGGCAACGATTGAAGCGGGCACTTGAGACGCAAATCAGCCAAGGCAACAACCGCTTGCGGCAGGCCGAATATCGGCTGCATGCCGGGATCAAGGCCAGACAGGAAAAGGAAACGAGCAACTTGCGCCGACACATGGCCCTGCTTCATGCGGTCAGCCCCCTGCAGACCCTCTCCCGCGGCTACGCCATTGCCAAAACGTCGGAAGGCGGGGTGGTTCGGAGCGTCTCCAGCCTGACCCCAGGGCAGTCATTGCAACTTCTGTTGCGCGATGGCGAGGCCGGCTGCCGGGTGGAAGAGGTCACACCCCGTGATGACCCGCTTTCAAAAGCGTAGGCTTCGCCCGCGCGGATTGTCTCAGTCGTCCGCCGCGTCGGCTACCCGGCCACCGCCTGCAAATCGACGCGACCAGTAGGGGTTGTCCAGAGCAACCGCCTCTACTGCCCGTCCGGGCCTCGGTGCATGCACAAAATGCCCGTCACCGCGATAAAGGCCGACATGATCAATACTTCGGCCATCGATCCGGAAAAAGACCAGATCCCCGGGAGCCAGTTCGTTGGGCGACACTTTTTGCGCACGCGCATATTGCTGGGCCGCCGTTCTGGGCAGCTGCACACCTGCTCCGGCCCAGGCGTACTGGACCAGCCCGCTGCAGTCGAAGCCCTGGTGCGATTCACCGCCACGCCGATAAGGTACGCCGATCTGACCGAGTGCCACCATCAGGGCCTCGGAGCCGCGCTGCGGCTGGGCCTCGGAAGCGGGAGCGGCCGACTCGGCTGGCACGGGCTCTCGGACCACCGAGCACCCGGCCAGCCACAGGCCCAGCACCAGCAGTGTTGTATACCGCAACGCCCGACGCGGCCCGCCTTGTTCAGCTTTCTTCATGTCGAAACTCGAATGCCTGTCTGATCCGCTGATTTCGCGAGAAATCCTCCGGCAGAGTTGCCAGGGAAATGTCCTGGCAATCATATCGCTGGGTCAGAGACTCTTCCATGCGAAACCGCCGCAGGTTGGTCGAGAACAGCAACACGCCGCCGGGGGCGAGCAGCGCCATGGCGTCATCAATCAAGGCGACATGATCACGCTGAATATCCAGTACGCCGTCCATGCGCTTGGAGCTCGAAAAGCTGGGCGGGTCGAGAAAAATCACGTCGAAGGAGGCCTGCCCTGATCGCCGCGCCTGAACCAGCCATTCGCGGCAGTCGGCACGCTCAAGCGCATGCCTGCCGTCTGTGGCGAAACCGTTCTCCTGAAAGTTATCGGCGGCCCAGTCCAGATAGGTGGCGGACAGGTCTACTGAGCGCGTACTTCGCGCACCCGCACAGGCAGCACGTACCGAGGCGGTTGCGGTATAGCAGAAAAGGTTGAGCAGGCGCTTGCCGACTGACAGCTCGGCGACGCGGTCACGGACCTGGCGATGGTCGAGAAACAGGCCGGTATCAAGGTAGTCGGTGAAATTCACCCGAACAATGGCCTCCCCCTCGCGCACCCGCACGAAGTGCCGCTTGCGATCGAGCGGTTGGTACTGCGCCGCACCTTTCTGGCGCTGGCGGATGCGCAGGAACACCCGGGCCGGATCTACCTCAAGCAGTTCCGGCAGAAGCCCCATGGCATCCACGAGTCGGGTCCGCGCCGTCTTTGGATCAATCTCGTTCGGTGGCGCGTACTCCTGGACATTCACCCAAACGACGCCTTCCACGTCTTCGTAACGATCAATGGCCAGGTTGTACTCGGGCAGATCCGCGTCATAGACACGAAAGCAGCTGATGCCCTGACGCCGCGCCCAGCGCAATCGATGCCGAAGGTTCTTTCGAAGCCGGTTGGCGAAACCCTCGGCGGCAGGCTCGGGAGGCCGGGTCTCTGCCTGGGCAATCAACCGGCTGGCCAGTGCACCGGGGCTTTGGTCCCGGGGCACGGATTCGGGGCCAAGCTTCAGGCGCCAGAGCTCGACCTCCACGCCCCCGTTGTCGAAATCGAAACGCTTCTGGGCCCGCAGTCCCAGGGCTTGCATAAGCGGATCCCGCGGCCCCAGCAAGGCGGCCTCCCAGCCGGCGTAGTCTTCCAGCCAGCGGGCGCCGAGTCTCCTGAACAGCTCGGGAAGCGACGCCGAATCACCGATCCGGCGCCCGTAGGGAAGATTGGTGACAAGCAGCCCATGATCCTGGCCTGCCAGGCAGTCGGGGCGGCCCGGGGTTTGGGCGTCACGGACCTCGAAATGGATCAGGTCTTCCAGGCCCGCAGCACGCGCATTCTCCCGGGCGAGTGCCACCGCTTGAGGGTCCACGTCGAGCCCCACCAGGATCGGCAATTCCGGGATTGTCCCGCTTCGCATCACGGCGTCTTCCAAGCCGCCCTGGTCATGGCCCGACCACCCCGGCGAACCAATGCGTCGGCGACGCATGCTCTCGGGCAGTCCCCGCCGCATCAAGGCCGCCTCGATCAGCAGCGTTCCCGATCCGCACATCGGATCGAGCAGCGGAAGTCCGGCCTCGGCCATCCGCGGCCAGCGCGCCCGCCATAGAACGCCCGCAGCCAGATTTTCGCGCAGCGGGGCCTCGGCGCTCCGGTCGCGATAGCCGCGCTGATGCAGCGAACCGGCCGAAAGCTCGACCGAAACGGTGGCCAGATCCGTTCCGGCCAGATGCACATGCACCCGCATGCCCGGCGAGACCGTGTCCACTGAAGGACGGCGGCCTCTGCGGGCGACAAACTGGTCCACGATGGCATCCTTGACGCGCTGCATGCCAAACTGCGTGTTGCGGATCGCAGCATTGCCGCCCGAGAAACTGACGGATAGCCCAACATCCACAGCGAACTGGGCCGGCCAGTCCACCCGTTGAACCAGGCGATACAGAGCATCTGCATCGCGAGCAAGCCCGCGCAGAAGTTCTACATAAAAATGACCGGCCAGCAGACTGGAGCACAAAAGCTCGTAGGCAACCTTCGGCGTTGCGCGCAGGCTGGCACCGAACGGCCGTTCGCTGATGCGCGCGTCAGTCAGCTCCCGCAGCTCTTCGCACAGCGGGGACTTGAGCGCGGGGGCCGTGGTCACCGCCAAGGCCCAACCGCCCTCTTGCGTGTTTTCCTGCCGAATCCCGGTCATTGATCATTCCTCGAAAACATCTTCCGGCCTCAGCAGAATCGTGACACGCCGCAGGGGCTGACCACCAACGCGCTGCGGCGAAATACCAGGGCCCGGAATCAATCCGGCACTCGATTTTTCGCGCAGAAAGGCGACAATGGCCTTGTCCAGCTTGCGCTGTGCTGCGAACCATTCAAGCGCAAAGGCTTCCTCAAGGCGCCAGGCCCAACACAAACCAACCGAAAACCAGCAAGCCAATGAACAAGCAAACCGTACTGTTCGTCTGCATGGGCAATATTTGCCGATCACCGACGGCCGAGGGGCTATTCCGCCACCTCATCGAGCAGGCAGGCCTGATTGATCACGTCGAAATCGACTCGGCCGGCACGCACGCTTACCACGTCGGCAATCCGCCTGACCCGCGAGCCCAGGCCGCGGCCCGAGACCGGGGAATCGACCTGTCCATGCTGCGTGCCCGGCAGGTTGGCGAGTCCGACCTGCTGCGCTTCGATCATGTGCTCGCCATGGACGAGGACAATCTGGCCATCCTCAGAAGGATTGCCTCCGCACACGGCCTGGAACACAAACCGAGACTGTTCCTTGAGTACGCCCCACAGCTGAACGAACGCGAGGTTCCGGATCCCTACTACGGTGGAGATGCAGGATTTGCGCGGGTCTTCGACCTGATCGAAGCCGCCAGCGAAGGCCTGATCGCCGAGCTGCGTCGCCGCCAAGCTGAATAAACCCGCCGAGACCTGTTGCGCATCACTGACGAAACCCCTGCAACCGGCCCAAAGTGGTCGCCTGCGGGGTTTCTCTTGCCCGGGCTGTCAATCTTCCTCGCGCTGCGTCCCGACGCCCCGGCTGCGGCTTCTGGGCGCCCGGGTCGGTGAAGGGGCCTCCCCGGGCTCACGCGCCATCCGGCTTCGGCGCACTGCCTGCATCTGACGAGACTTGCGCCCCACCGCAACGCCCGTATCGCCGGCTTGTGCTTCGATCGCCTCCATGCTGGATTCATTGTCTGCGGCGACTTCCGGTTGTTCGCCAGTGCCAGTGGCTTCGGGTTCGGGTGTGACGGGCCTTTCAGCGCTGTTCTCCTCACCCTGTGCCGGCTCGGTGATCGGCGCTGCATCCTGCTCGGGCGCTTCATCCTCGCTGGAGATCGGGGCAGGCTTGCTCCCCGCCTGTGACTCGACTGTCTCGTCTTCACTTGGCTCGTCTGCCTCCCGCTGCGCATGCTCGGAATTCGGGGCGGCATCCTCTGACTGCCTGTCGGCAACATCGGGCTCGGAAGATGTCGCAGACTTGGTTTGCGCCTCGACCAACGGTTGGTCGTTGGGGGCGGGATCGGCTTCGCTTGCCGGGGTTTGATCACCTGCCGGGACGATCCGGTCACTGGACTCGATCCGGATCGCGGCATTCGGCGGCAGATCCTCGACAGGATTGCGCTTGGCGGCAATATTCAGCGGAAGATCCGCCGATTCGGCCAGCGGTGCCTGACGCTGCTGCTCAACCAGCTTTTGTTCGCGCTCGGGCAAGGCTGTCACGGGCGGCTCGACGGTTTTGCGCCCACCCTTGCCGACCCTTGGTGGGCGATCGCCCTTGCCCGGCTTGTCCTCGGCGCCCCGGCCGTCCGTTTCATTCGCCTTGGGCGCAGGCGTCTTGGGCTCAGGCGTCTTGCCCTCTGGTGATTTTTCCTGCGCCGGTGAGCGGCTTTCCTGAGCGTTGCCGTCCCGCTTGTCGGTGCTGCGC
>JBNGDJ010000003.1:17261-61144 GCA_049974825.1 Halothiobacillaceae bacterium
GCGCCGGCGCCGTCCACTGCGCTTGGATTTGGCTTCGGAAGTATCCGCCTCGTCGGGACGATCATCCTTGCCGGACTTTGTCGCCTTGCCTCGAGACTCGGTTTTCTCTGCCTGGCCATCGTCGCGATCGGATGTACTCGGCTTGCCTTTGCCCTGCCCATCCGCGTCCTTCGACGAATCCTCGGCGCCGTTCAGCGCACCGAACAAAGTTTTCCAGACCCGCTTGAGCAATCCGCCCACCGCGACGGGCGGCGGTGCTTCCGAACTGGTCTTGCGGGCTTCCGGCTGCTGTTCGGGGGACGCCTGAGCCGGCGCGGGTGCCGGCTGCGCGGGCGGAACAATCGTGCGTACGGCTGCCTGCTCCGAACGGCTGCGCACCTGGAGCTCGTGGTGGTTCGGAATGTCGACTTCCTGATCCTGGATCAGGGAAATGGCCGAGGCGGATTGCTCGGGAAGATCCGACTTGCGTACCCGCTCGATCTGGTAATGCGGGGTTTCCAGATTGATATTCGGAATCAGCAGCAGCTCAATTCCGTACTGCTGTTCAAGATCTCCAAGCTGCAGACGCTTTTCATTAAGCAGGTAGGTCGCCACGTCAATGGGCACCTGGGCGACCACCCGCCCGGTGTTCTCCTTCAGCGCCTCGTCCTGCATCAGACGCAGGATGGCGAGGGAAAGCGATTCGACGGAACGGATAGTACCCTGCCCGTCGCAGCGCGGGCAGACATGCTGGGAGGACTCGCCGAGCGACGCGCGGAGTCGCTGACGCGACATTTCCAGCAGTCCAAACCGGGAAATGCGGCCAATCTGCACTCGCGCCCGGTCGATCTTGAGCGCCTCGCGCAAGGTGTTTTCCACCTCGCGCTGGTGCTTGGACGACGACATGTCGATGAAATCGATTACCACCAGACCGCCCATGTCTCGCAGGCGAAGCTGGCGGGCGATTTCCTCGGCCGCCTCCCGGTTGGTATTGAATGCCGTTTCCTCGATGTCCTGCCCCTTGGTGTTCCGCCCCGAGTTGATGTCGATGGCAGTCAACGCCTCGGCGTGGTCAAACACCAGCTCACCGCCCGAGGGGAGGGTCACCAGACGCTGGTAGGCAGACTCGATCTGGGACTCGATCTGATAGCGGGTAAACAGCGGGACCCGGTCATCGTACTGTTTCAGGCGTGATGCCATTTGCGGCATCACCAGCTGCACAAACTCGCTGGCCTGCGCGAACATGCCCGGCTCGTCGATCAGGATTTCGCCGATGTCATTGCGCAGGTAGTCGCGCAGCGCGCGAATGATGACGTTGCTTTCCTGGTAGATCAGGAAAGGTGCCTTGCGCACCTCGGCCGCCTTCTCGATCGCCTGCCAGACGCCGAGCAGGTAGTCCAGATCCCACTGGAGTTCCTCGGCACTGCGCCCCACCCCGGCGGTGCGCACGATCAGCCCCATGCCCTCGGGCATGTTCAGCTGGGCAAGCTGGGTCCTGAGTTCGGCGCGGTCGTCGCCCTCGATTCGGCGTGAGACACCCCCGGCACGGGGGTTGTTGGGCATCAGCACCAGGTAGCGACCGGCGAGACTAACGTAGGTCGTGAGCGCGGCCCCCTTGTTGCCCCGCTCCTCCTTGTCGACCTGAACGATCAGCTCCTGCCCTTCCTTGAGGGCATCCTTGAGGATCGGCCGGCCCTTGTCATCTACCGCATCGGGGTCAAGGTAGCTGCGTGCAATTTCCTTGAACGGCAGGAAACCGTGCCGATCCGAGCCGTAATTGACAAAAACCGCTTCGAGACTGGGCTCGATGCGCGTGATGCTGGCCTTGTAGATATTGGATTTTTTCTGCTCCCGCGCCGGGGTCTCGATATCGATGTCGTAGAGACGCTGGCCGTCGACCAGCGCCACGCGCAACTCCTCGGAGTGCGTCGCATTGATGAGCATTCGCTTCATTGAAAAATTCTCTCTGCACACAAAGAACCGGCCCGCGCTGGCACGGGCCGGTTCCGTTCTTGCGATGGGTGCGAGAATTCGTCGAAACCGGCAGCAATAGCGCGACCAGCCAGCCAAGGCCAATTCGCAGCGGAAAGCCACACAGGTTGTTCGTCATTCGAATCCTCGCTCAAGGGGCGTCAAGGCGCCATTGGCACTGACCAAGATGGTCGTCTAACCAGATGGCAAACATGATTGATTCCGGCAGTGACCGGCATTGCCCAGCCATCCACCGACGCGCGCGACCTGCAATGCGGTCTCGGCGCGGTTTCTTTCGATCAACTTTCAGAGCGATGCCGCCGCGGCAGGACAGGTTTGGTTCGTTCTGTCCCGCCCGGATTCATCGTCTGGGCGTTTCATCCGGGAGTCTCTGCCCAGTGGCGAAGATTTCCCGCGCAGGGCGCTGATGCCCTGCCGTACGGGAACCTCGAAAAACTTTTCGAGGTTCCCGTACAAAGGCGCAAGCCATTGACCTGCCGAGCCTGGGCTGCGTGTGATCTGCCCGGAACCGGCAGGATCTCCGTCGGCCAGGCTGTCGATGTGAATGCCATGCAATGACAAGCGCACGAAGCTGGATGCTACCATATGACAACCCGGTGTAACGAATTCTGCCGCAGACGCGGTCGCAGTAAAGGCGGCACCCTGCAGAGTTTCCCCAGAGAGACTCCCTCGACTTAACTCAATTTGCCAACGACAGGTTTCAATGACCCAAACCCAAGGCCCTGAGGCTTCCTGTGGCGTCCGGCACGTCACCATAGACGCGCGCAATGACGGTCAGCGTCTGGACAATTTCCTTCTGGCCGTCTTCCGGGGGGTCCCCCGAAGTTTGGTATACCGAATCCTGCGCAAGGGCGAGGTCCGGGTGAACCGAAAACGGGCCAAGGCAAACCAGCGACTCAAGACCGGGGACCTGGTGCGGCTTCCCCCGGTACGTCAAGGCAGCGAATCACCCAGTGTTGCACCACCACCGGCTCAGGTGGAGAAGCTGACCTCGGCCATTCTCCATGAGGACGATTGTCTTGTCGTGCTGAACAAACCGCCGGGGCTGGCGGTCCATCGAGGCAGCGGGGTCGGTTACGGCGTGATTGACCTGTTGCGCGCCGGACAGCCGCAGGACGACATGCTGGAGCTGGTCCATCGTCTGGACCGGGACACCAGCGGCTGTCTGCTACTGGCCCGGTCGCGTGATGCCTTGCTCGGACTGCAGGCGCAAATGGGAGAGGACGGCGGCGCAACAAAGCGCTACTGGGCGATTGTCGGGGGCGATGCGGCGGGCAGACTCAAGCCGGGAGAAACCCGGTGCGTCAACCTCCCGCTGCGCAAGAACAGCTTGCGTGGCGGGGAGCGGATGGTCGAGGTCGACACGGCGCGAGGCAAGCCCGCCCGAACGGATTTTCGCTGTCTGGCGACAGGCGGGGACGCTGCCCTGCTTGAGGCCACACTGCACACGGGGCGCACCCACCAGGTCCGTGTTCATGCAGCAGCGCTGGGCATGCCCATTGTAGGGGATGAGAAGTACGGCAATGAGCTGTTCGACAAGCCTCTGCGCGCCGCACCTGCCAGATTCCGCGGCATGGCCCTGCATGCCGTGTCGCTGGCGGTGAATCATCCGGCCACCGGTGTTCGCCAGCACTTTTCCGCCCCGCCGCCCCCAGCCTGGGAGGCACTGGCCAACACCTTGGGGATTTCCCTTCCTGCCTGTGACAATAGCGCTTCCTGAAAAATGACGCCTGACTCGATGAACACCGATGACCCCAAGCTGATCATCTTCGACTGGGACGGCACCCTGATGGATTCGACGGACCGAATCGTCGATGCCTTCCTGCATGCCATGGGCGATTGCCGGCTTGTGCCCCGCGAGCGCCAGGAGATCCGGGACATCATTGGACTGGCATTGCCCGAAGCGGTCGATCGCCTGTACCCCGAGGCCGCCCCGGATGAGCGACAGTCGCTGTGCCGAGCCTATTCGGCGTACTATCACACCATCGATACCCCGGTGCGTCCTTACGATGGCGCCGATCGTCTGCTCGCCGAGTTGGCGGAGGCCGGGCACTGGATGGCGGTCGCGACTGGCAAATCACGTCGCGGGCTGGATGAAGCACTGGAAATGAGCGGACTGCGAGGACACTTTTTGACCACGCGCTGCGCCGAAGAGAGCGCATCCAAGCCGTCACCCCTGATGCTCGAACAGATCCTGGACGAGCTCGGCCGGGAAGCAGGCCACGCCACCATGATCGGGGACAGCATTTACGACATGCAGATGGCGGCCAACGCGCGAATGCGGGCAATCGGCATCACCCACGGGGTTCACGATGCCCCCCGCCTGATGGCGCATGGCCCGATATGCTGCGTCGATGATCTGCTCAGCCTGAGCGGTCAGCTTCGCGATGAGTCGGTCAGCGAAGTGCAAGCGTGATTGCAGAAATTCCCGCGCTCAGCCCTTATCAAACCTCAAGAGCAAAGCCTGATGAACGAATCGAACGCCAACGACCCGGGTCAGTCACCCACCCCCTCCCCTCGCGACCTGCACGGCTGGGAGCGCGAGGCCCTCGTGCGCATCGCGCAGGCAGGTCTGATTGAGCAGCGGCGGGCCCGGCGCTGGGGCATTTTCTTCAAACTGCTCGGCTTTGCCTACTTGATCGCAATCCTGGTTCTGATTGTGCTGCCGCGCGGTGGCCAGCAATCCCCCCTCGAAGCCGAGGGCAAGAGTCCCGCCGCGGCTGTGATCGACATCAAAGGTGTGATCGCCGATGGCGAACTGACCTCGGCAGACCGGGTAAACGAATCGCTGCGCAAGGCTTTCGAGGCCCGGTCAATTGAAGCGGTGATCCTGCACCTGAACTCTCCGGGTGGCAGCCCCGTCCAGTCCGGCCGCATCTATGACGAAATCGTCCGACTCAAGGAAAAACATCCGGACAAGCCGGTCTATGCCGTCATCGAGGATGTCTGTGCGTCGGGCGGTTATTACATCGCGGCCGCTGCGGACCACATCGTCGCCGACCGGGCAAGCATTGTGGGCTCGATCGGCGTGCGCATGGACAGTTTCGGGTTCGTGGACGCCATCGAGAAACTGGGCATCGAGCGGCGTTTGTACACAGCCGGCGGTGACAAGGCCTTGCTTGATCCCTTCTTGCCGGAGAACCCCGAGCAGGTCGCCCATGTCGAATCCATGCTGGGCAATATCCACGAACAGTTCATCAATGCCGTGCGCGCAGGACGAGGCGACCGCCTGACGGACGACCCGGCCATTTATTCCGGACTGGTCTGGAGTGGCGAACAGGCCGTGCCCTTGGGCCTGGTTGACGAGCTCGGCGACATCGACATGGTGGTGCGGGACCGACTGGAACTTGATCGCACCGTGGACATGACACCACAATCCGACCCCTTTGAACGCTTCTTTGGCCGACTGGAGACAACCGGTGCAGGCATTCTCCGCCAGCTCGGGCAGGTCGGCTGGCAGTAACAACGGATCGATGCACTCTTGCACATGAAACCGAATTCGCATGCGCACGTCCTCGACAACCTCTTCACAAGCCCTTCCCGGGATTGGTGCAGACCTGCGCACACAATCCCGCTGACGCATCTGACCCATGCGGCTCAGGACGGCAGCCGCGCCATGACCGACCCACAAATCCATCCGGATCGGGAGGGTGACCTGGCGCTTGAGGAGGAACCCACACCGGTCGCCCCGCCTCCGATGTACAAGGTCATCATGCTCAACGACGACTTCACACCCATGGAATTCGTCGTCCTGGTGCTGGTGCGATATTTCGGCATGGACAATGATCGGGCTACGGCGATCATGCTTGAGGTACACAATCGCGGACGCGCGGTGTGCGGTGTCTTCACCCGCGAGGTGGCAGAAACCAAGGTCATGCAAGTCAACGATCTGGCCAGACAAAACCAGCACCCTCTGCTATGTATGATGGAAGAGGCCTGAACCGTCATTTCAATCGGCGCCGGAGTCACGCCAAGGCTTGACGCCCGGCCCAAGTGGCCCGCTGCCGCAGACGGCGTGCCAATGCACGCCAAACCAGACTGGAGAAATGAACCGATGCTGAGCATGACACTCGAGGAAACCCTCAATGGCGTCTTTCGGCGGGCGCGCGAGTCACGCTTCGAGTTCGTGACGCTGGAGCTGCTGCTTCACGGGCTTCTCGAGAACCGCGACGCCCGCATGGTCCTTGAGGCCTGCGGGGTCAACCTGTCCGCACTTGCACTGGAGCTCGAACAGTTCACTGTCCACACCATCCCGAGGCTTCCTCAGGACGACCCGCGCGAAACGCAGCCCACGCTTGGCTTCCAGCGAGTGCTCCAGCGGGCGGTGATGCAGGTGCAGTCCTCCGGCCGTCAGGAGGTGACCGGCGCCCATGTGCTCGCCGCCCTGTTCGGAGAACAGGATGCTCATGCGGTGCACTTGCTGGCCAAGCAGGGGGTCGCGCGGCTGGATGTCGTCAACTTCATTTCGCACGGCGATCTGCCGGATGACCGTGCCGCACCCGAGGACAACCCGGAGGCCGCGGCGCCGAAGGGCAAGCAGGCACCCCAGGAAGACGAGAACAGCTTCGAGAACTTCGTGGTCAATCTCAACGCCCTGGCCAAGAAAGGGCGTATCGACCCCTTGATCGGTCGGGCCCACGAACTGGAGCGCGTCGTGCAGATCCTCTGCCGCCGACGCAAGAACAACCCGCTGCTGGTGGGCGAGGCCGGGGTCGGCAAGACAGCCATTGCCGAAGGGCTGGCCCGCAAGATCGTCGAGGGCGATGTGCCGGCACCGCTTCGGGATGCCACGATCTATGCGCTGGATCTCGGATCGCTGGTCGCAGGAACCAAGTACCGCGGGGATTTTGAAAAACGCCTCAAGAGCGTCCTTCGCGGCATCAAGCGCCGCAGCAATGCCATTCTGTTCGTCGACGAGATCCACACCATCATCGGTGCCGGGGCCGCATCCGGCGGGGCGATGGATGCCTCCAATCTCATCAAGCCCGCGCTGGCCAATGGCAACCTGCGCTGCATCGGCTCGACCACGTTCCAGGAATTTCGGGGCATTTTCGAGAAGGATGCCGCCCTTACCCGCCGGTTCCAGAAGCTGGATGTCCCGGAGCCCTCCGAGTCAGAAGCCCTGGAAATTCTGAAGGGGCTGCGCGAGGGCTACGAAAAGCACCACAACGTGCAGTACAGCGACGAGGCCTTGGAAGCGGCAGTCAAGCTCTCGGCTCGTTACATCACCGACCGGCATTTGCCGGACAAGGCCATCGACGTCATCGACGAAGCCGGCGCCCGTCATCGGCTGCTGGAACCGGAGCCGGACGACAATGCACTGGGCGTGGAAGAAATTGAGGCGGTGATTGCCAAGATCGCGCGGATTCCGGAACGCACGGTCTCGACTTCCGACCGGGAAGTGCTGCGCAACCTGGATGGCAACCTGCGCATGGTGGTCTTTGGCCAGGACGAGGCGATCGGCCAGCTGTGCACGGCAATCAAGCTTGCCCGCTCCGGCCTGCGAAGCCCCGACAAGCCGATTGGCGCCTTTCTCTTTGCCGGTCCCACCGGCGTGGGCAAGACCGAGGTGGCCCGCCAGCTGGCTCGTCTGCTGGGAATCGAGCTGATTCGTTTCGACATGTCCGAATACATGGAACGGCACAGCATTTCCCGGCTGATCGGCGCCCCGCCAGGCTACGTCGGGTTCGAGGAAGGGGGGCTTTTGACCGAGGCCATCAACAAGCAGCCCCATGCGGTGCTGCTGCTTGACGAGATCGAAAAGGCGCATCCGGATCTGTTCAACCTGCTGCTGCAAGTCATGGACAACGGCGCTTTGACCGACACCAACGGGCGAACCGTGGATTTTCGCAACGTCATCCTCGTCATGACATCCAACATGGGCGCGGATACCGCCAGCCGCAACACCATGGGCTTTGTCGAACAGGACCATCGCACGGATGCCCTGGAGGCCATCAAGCGCGGCTTCAGCCCCGAATTCCGCAACCGGCTGGATGCGATTATCCAGTTCCAGTCGCTGCAGCCCAGGCAGATCGCCAACGTGGTCGACAAGCTCCTGCTGGAGCTCGAGCAGCAGCTGGAGGAAAAGCACGTTTCACTGGTCATCGACGAGCCGGTCCGCAGCTGGCTGGCCGAGCACGGCTACGATCCGCTGATGGGCGCAAGACCCATGGCGCGGGTGATCCAGGAACGGATCAAGCGGCCGCTGGCCGAGGAGCTGCTTTTCGGCGCACTGGCCAATCATGGGGGAACGGCCCGGTTCACGCTGGGGGAAGACGGGCCGGAACTGACCGCCGAGCCTGCCGTGGCCTCGGCGCTCGAAGCCTGAGCCCCGCGAGGGGCAGTTTTTAACGAGGCGATCTGGCCTTGTGATAGTGCTCCAGGCAAACGCGCCAGCTTGCGGAGCCTTGATTCAACAACGCCCGGGCCGACGAGTATCGACCCGGGCGTTTCTAAACGCGGGCTCCGCCAGCTGGCGCGTTAAGCTGGCGTTAGCCCACAAATCCATGGATGGATTTGTGCAGAGTTTCCCTAGGGCGCATTGTCCCCGCCCGGCGGCCCGTGCCAGTCACCAAGCACGTCCTGCGGCGCGGGACGTCGTCGTGGCGAGGGGCGAGCGCTTGGCGTGCCCAGATTGAGAAAGCCCAGCAGCTGCTCGTGCTCGGCCAGTCCCAGGCCACGACAGACGTACGGATCACTGCAGCGCTCCCCGGACAGCCAGACGCCACCGAATCCCGCCGCCTCGGCCGCCAGCAGAAGGTAGCCACCCACGGTCGCTGCCGTCGCCTGCTGCTCCCAGACCGGAATCTTGGGATGGTCCGGCACCGGCGAGCAAACCAGCCCCACCAGTAGTGGAGCGCGCAGCGGCTTTTCCCTTTCACGGGCAATCAAGGCCTCGGGGGCTTCGGGCTGTCTGCGGCGCAGCGCGTCAACGAACAAAGCGCCAAGGGCATCGCGTGCCTGTCCCCGGATCTGAAGACAACGCCAGGGCACAAGTCCGCCGTGATCCGGCGCGCTCGCCGCGGCGCAGACAAGCTGATGAAGCGTTGCTTCATCAGGAGCCGGATCAACCAGTGCCTTGGCAGGCACGGAGCGGCGGTTGGCCATCAGCTTCAGAAAATCGGTAGCGGATGTCTCGGTCATGAACGATTCTTCACTGGATTTCAAGATTGGTTCTTGGGGTTGGCCAGGGAAAGTCTGCATTTGTGCAGACCCGCCCTACATTGAAAGGCGGGTTACCCGCGCCGCGCCCTCATTATCGTGCCGTTCTCGATAGTCGGAGGATCTTCCGGGCGAGCATCTTCTTGAAGGGCAGCAGGAGCCCGGAAAATCCAGTCAGGAAGAATGAAGGGCATGCCGGGGTTGCGGTCCCGCCGAGATTTTGCATAATGCGGGGCCTGTTTCCATTACGCGATCGAATATGCCGAAAGAAGATTACATCGAAATGCAGGGCACCGTCATCGACACCTTGCCGAACACCATGTTCCGGGTTGAACTGGAAAACGGCCATGTCGTGACGGCGCACATTTCGGGGCGGATGCGCAAGAACTATATCCGGATCCTGACCGGTGACAAGGTCACCGTCCAGCTGACCCCCTACGACCTCACCAAGGGACGGATTTCCTTCCGCTCCCGCTGAGTACCTCGCGGGGGGCTCGCTGCATGGCCCGCCGGGGCAGCATCAATGCGTTTGCGCAGAGGCTCTCGGGCAAGCGGCAAGATGACGCCTACCCCCAAAGAGTGCTTTCATTCAGCCCCGTTCGTTTTTTACGTCTCCTCCGCCGGTCATGCGGGCTGCCATCTTCATGCATGCTCGGCAATGCTGCGCAGGAAGGCGAAAGCGCTATCGCCGCTCATGGCGAAGGGGTTGAAATCGCCTCTTGCACCAAACTTGAGGAGCTTGCGCTGATTCTCCGGCACCAGCCCCACATAGGCCATCTCCCACTCGTCGAACTCCCGTTCATGCGTCTCACCGTACTGCAGCAGAAGCGGGGAGGTATGGCGGTCGTCCATCAGGATGCGATGGTAGATGTGGTTGACCTCCGATCGCGCGCCCTCCAGGCATTGCAGGAAGTTATGGCTGTCGAAGCAAAGCAGGCCCGTCAGGCCTGCCTTGGCATTCTTGACGCGGGACACCTCAAGAATGTCGTTGATGTCGTCGACACCGAATCCTTCCGCTGCGCGGCTCGCATAAATCAGCCTGACCAGATACATAAGCATCCTTCTTTTTTGTGTGTGTGGCGCCTCGAAGAACGTTCGAAAAGCATGCCAGCGAGACTATGCACGAATACTTTAAGGAAACTCTGCGCAAAGCCATCCTTGGCTTTGCGCAGTGACGCCCGGGCCGATACACGCTCGGCCCGGGCTCCGCAATTCAATGGCTTGCGCCATTGAGCGTTGGGGCATCCATGCCCCAATCAGGAATCTCTGCATTCGTGCAGAGATTCCTTAAGTTTCCAAACTTGCGTGGCCCGCGCACCAGCCGACGCTGCACGAACTGAGGGATGCAGCGTCGATTGAAGACTACCACTCACGAACTATGTCCCCGACTTCCGGGGCATTCCCTTCCTCCACGTGCCCGCGTGCAAATCGTGTCTGCACCGAGTCAAGCCGGAAGCTGCCCTTGATTCGCTCGTCTCGCCCGAGCACGCGCACTCCCTCGGAGGTGTAGTGGCGCACTTCCCGGCCAGTGCCGTAGAGCACTAGCCGGTCATCGGGTTGCAAACCGGCCTCGTAGCCGATATTCACATAACCCCGGTCGCCATCCACGTCAATGATCCGGGCCTGGAACGGAAGCCCCGAAAGCGCACGCAGCAGGGGATTCACGACCTGGTTCACTGCATCATCAAGAGCGCCCCCGGCCGGTGTCCTGGCGGTGTCGTCGTCTTCGACCGGGAATGATCCCTCTGCCCCGTCCCCCAGCAGATCTCGCAAGGACAAGGTCGTCTCTGCCAACCGCTCAACCAGGCGCCCACTCGCAGTATCGACCAGTTCAAGATGCAGCCGAAGATCGCTGTTGGACGCGGCCCGCTCCGTGAAAATCAGGTTGCGCATCATGGCGTCGGCTCGGCCGGTCTGAAGCACTTCGCGCACGTGCAGCCGAATCGCGAACTGGATGGCCCGGTCGTTCCACAAAAACCGATAGGGGTTGCCGATGCCGTCCTGGTAGGCCGTATCGTGGAGATTGACCGAACGCAGATCTGCAAACAGCAATTGCTCACGATCCGCAAGGTTGCGCGCCATCCGCTCAAGAATCCGGTCTACCGCGCGACGGGTTCCGACAATGTCGTGTCGGGCGTCGATATCCGCCGCCACCAGGGCGACATGCTTGCGCAGGGCCGAAGTTCTCACTTCCTCCTGCTCACGGAGAAACCGGCTTTCAGCCTGAAGCTGCCCGTCCAGAACCCGCTGATCGCTCCAGACACCGACGCCCGGCTCGGCCTGAACCAGGCCAGTCCACAGGCACAGGGGCACAAGAAGCAAAATCACCAGGCGGACAAGACCGCCCGGCACACAATGGGCAGATGGCATTGACGATCAATCCTCGGTCGTTGGCATCCTGCCAGATCAGTCTATCCCGGCAGCCGGCGTGCATTATCGCCGGACGAAGGGGGCAGTTCAGGTTGCTGTCGGTGGCATCATGCCCGCTACGCTTTCTTCCTGCGGGCCAATCACGCGATTCCTGCCTGTCTGCTTGGCTTGGTACAGGCGTCTGTCGGCCTGCCGAAAAGCAGACTCCAGCGACGCGCGATCATCCCGGCTTTCAATGGCGGAAACACCGATACTTACCGTGACCGCCTGCCCCGGACCAACCTCAAGCCGGTCGGCCAGATGACCGCGAAACTGTTCGGCCCGGACCACGCCATCCAGGGTATCGACCTGGTCGAGGAAGACGACAAACTCCTCGCCACCCCAGCGTACCACCAGATCGTCTTGCCGAAAAAAGGCCCGCATCTGCGCAGCCAATTCACGCAGGATCTCGTCTCCCGTCTCGTGTCCGAAGCGGTCGTTGATCTGCTTGAAATGATCGACGTCAATCAGCAACAGGCTCCCTGTCGCACCTTCGGCCAGCCGTTCGTTCATCAGTCGCTCAAAGTAGCGACGATTGCACAGCCCCGTCAGGACATCCTTCATGGCCTCGCGTCGATAGCGCGCGCTCTGCCGCTCAAGATCGCGAATCCGGCGGGACGAATCAAGCAGCGCATCGCCATAGCGACAGAACATGGCATAAATCAGTGCCAGCAGACCAAGCAGGGCCAGCAGGTTGATCCCGTTCTTGATCAGCAGGTCCCGGCGGAACTCGCGAATCACCGGGGTCACGTCCTGCAGGCTGACCAGCCTTGCCAGAGGTCTGCCATCGAAGCTGTCGAGAGTCAGGTCACCGAGCACCAGCCAGTGGCGCCCGTCCCGCATCACGGTTCGCCCTTCGGAGGTTGCGGCCTCCTCCAGCAGTCCATCAAGGCCTGCCCCGCCATGCACGACATAATGCACCCCCCAGCGTCGAGGCGTCTGACCGGGCCGGGTCTGCTTGCGCCACTCGGCCGCGTCTACAACCACCATTGACGAGACACCGAACTGTTCATCAAGCCGTCGGACAAAGTATTCCGGGCGAATCCCGAATTCAAGCGTGCCAAAGTGTCGGCCTGCCCGATCGATCAAGGGCATGGTCACCCGGTAGGTCACCGCGTTCTTGCCGCCTTCGAAGCCTCCGCGCCATTGCTGATCTGCGTTGACGGCTGCCACGATCGGACGCAGGTCGGTCAGGTCGTCGCCATGCTGGTCAGGCCGGTGCATCCGAAGCAAGGTCACGTTGTCCGGGTAGAACAGGTGCATCACGAACAGATCCGGATTCAACGCCTTGAGCCGCTCGTAATCCGCAGCAAGAAACGCCTGCAACCCCGCGCGGTCGGCGGTTGCAAAAAAACGCGCAAATTGCGGTTCAGTGCCGTAATGCGCGCCCAGCGTCAGGTAGACATCTCGCAGCCCATCGACCAAGCTGTCCAGATAGTCCGATGCCGCCTCCTGGTGCTGCGCCATATGCTCCTTGAGCGCATGCTGATCAGCCCGGACATCCAGCGCGACCCGGGTGCCCACCACCACCACGATGACCAAAAAGATCACCGAGAGGTACTTCCACTTGAGCGCTGTGTACTGCATGGCTTCCAGGCCTCCCGGCGCTGATTTCGTCGATCCGGACCTGCGGATAAAACATGAAAAAGCTCAGGGTTATTGCAGGCCAGCCCCGATCCGCATCATCGTCCGAGCAAGGGTTACGCCCCCTGATCCGGTCAATCGATTCCCTCGGAAAAGTCTGAAAGGCCTGCGCCACGACATTGAACAAGTCACGCTTCGGTCGTTTTGGGCACGAGGCATCCAGCAAGTCTAGTCCAGCACCTCCCGAAAATTGGAGGCAGTGCGCCCACAGCCAGACATCACCGGAAAGCCTGAAAATACAAAAGCGGACATCGACACCATCCAGCCTGTGCCAATATCTAACGACGTAAGGGTATCGGCCAATGTCATGAAATCTTCACCACGATGTCATGCAGGATATTGGCCGCCGCATGCAGCCGGCGCGAGCCATCCATCAGGTGATGATAAATTTCTCGGTACTTGAGCGCCTCCATGGGATCACCCGCTTCGAACCGGTCCGCCAATGCCATGCGATAGAGTTTTTCCACGCGTCGTTGCGCATGGCGGGCTATGTCCGCCTGATGTACGGACTCGTCCGGACGGGTGCTCAGAGCGCCGAACCCCTCCTCCAGCGCAGCGCCCCCGGTCTCCAGCTCCCGACAGATTGCCCGCATGGCCGAGTCTGGAGCGATTTTGAAGGCATACATTTCGTTTGCCGTGCTCTTGGCATGCGTGATCACCCAGTCCATGGCTTCGATCGCTGCGTGGATATCCTCGCGGTCAAACGGAGTCGAAAAAGACTCGTTGAGCGTCCGCAAATTGCGCACCTTGATGTGATCTGCCTCATGTTCGTCCCGCTTTAGTACCTCGTGTAACTCGGCGTCAGCGGTGCGCATGAACTCATGAAGGTTCGTCAGGGTCAGGTGCAGCATCCTGGCCTGCTCGGCAAGCATGGTGTAAAAATCGGCCTCCCGAGGCAGGACCCGGTCCACGAGTGTCTTGATCCAACGGCTTGGCAAGTTGGTCTCTCCGCAAAGCTATGTCATGTCAAAAAGCGGCACGGCACCGGCCGCGCAATGCAATGCCCCTGCTGCGCCACCGCGAGGCACTCATGGCCCCACCGGATCTTTTTCCAAGGCTTGCCGATTCCCGATCCGGGCTCAAAGCAGAACCAGCGGCATTGCCAGTGCCGCGGCCAACAGGCCACAGCCCGGCAAGGTCACCAGCCAGGTCAGCACAATTTCGCGGGCCTTGCCCCAGCGAACTGCACGAGGGCGCTCGGCTGCACCGATGCCCATGATCGCAGAAGACACCACGTGGGTCGTGGAGACGGGTGCGCCAAACATTGAGGCCAGGTGAATCACCAAGCCCGAGCCCACCTGGGAATTGAGCCCGTGCAGCGGCCGCAAACGGTAGATCGCAAAACCCAGCGTGCGCACGATGCGCCATCCGCCGAGCATTGTGCCCGCCGTGATCGCCAGCGTGCATACGAGTACCACCCAGAAAGGAACGGCAAAGGAATCCAGAAATCCGCCAAGCAGCAAGATCAGGGTCAGGATACCCATGCTCTTTTGTGCATCATTGGTCCCGTGCGAAAAGGCGAGAAGCGAAACAGCCACCCATTGTCCGGCGCGCAGTTTCCGGTTGACCGACGGGCGGGCGCCACGCAGGAGAAAACGGGCAAGGCGCTGCAGCACGAACGCGACCAAAAAACCCAGGGCCGGTGAAAGCAGCAGGGCCAGCACTATCTTCATCACCCCGGTCAGTTGGCCGTTCGCCAGCGCATCAAGACCCCAGATGACTTCTTCCGGTCCCGCGTTGACCAACACGGCCCCGATCAAGCCACCGACCAGCGCGTGGGAGGACGAGGACGGCAACCCCCGCCACCAAGTCAGGAAATTCCAGACCACTGCTGCGAGCAGACCTGCGACGATTACGCTCATCGCCCTCAAGGGCTCAAGCGCGTCCAGGGTCACGAACCCACCCACGGTATTGGCCACGGCAGTCCCGCCCAGCAACGGTCCAAGAAAAGTGAATCCGCCGACCAGCGTCACTGCCTGACGCGGGGTCATGGCACGCGACGCAATGGCCGCGGCCATCATGTTCGAGGCATCGTGAAAGCCGTTGCTGAAATCGAAGATCACCGTCAGCAGCACGGCGAACACCAGAAGTGCGATCAGGGCTTCCATCCGCGTCTCCGTTCCGGCCCGGCAACCGGGCAGCAAGCGACAACTGGTCTTTCACGGTGGCTAACCGGGTCAGTCCGTGAGTTCGGTGCAGACAAGCCAGCAGCAGACCCCAAGCAGTATGGTGGCAGCCAGCCGGTTCATGTGTCGCTGCCATGGCTGCGGCAAGCCAGCCATGACCCGGACCCCCAGCCAGGCCCAGGCCAGCTTGGCACTCCCCACGGCCATCAGAGCGATGACGATCAGGCTCAGGAAATCCCCGGCCTCTGCCGCCTCGAAATCGAAGAAAGCCGGCAAGAGTGCCAGGTAGAACAGCAGCGCCTTCTGATCGGCCAGTGTGACGACAAACCCGCGCAAAAAAGCCAGTGATGTTCCCTGCGGTGAATTCTGTTGAGGCCACTCGATCGTCTGGGCCCTCCAATGCCGGAAGGCAAGCCAGGCAAGCAACCCCGCGGCGACATACCCGATGCCATCGATGCCTGCGCTCACCGCCGCCACCAGCGCCTGCAAGCCAAGGACGGCAACCAGGACGTATACCAAGTCCCCCGCCACCACACCCGCCGCCACACAGGCGCCTCGAGCGAATCCTCCTGAGGCCGACTCGGTGGCGATCAGCAGGGAACTCAGACCCGGGAGCGCGGCCAGAAACCCCATGAGCAGGAACAGCAAAGCCGCGTTCGAAGCGGTCACGGTAGAGTCCTCCAAACGCGCACACAGACCCACGATGGTCACGGGAGCCGACGCGCCGCTGGCATCAGCAACGCGAAAGCCTGGCGCCTTTCACCCCTGTGTATCGGGATAACGCATTTCCACACGCCCGATGCTTTCGATCTGCCCGATCCGGTGCAGCAGCTCGTCATCCGGCTGAACCTTCCAGGAATCGGCCAACTGATACACGGCCCGCCCGGAGTCAAGCCAACATTCGACCACCACGCGCACGCCATTCTCTTCGTTGCGGAAAGGTTGCAGCGTATCAAGCAGGGCTTCAGCGGGGCCGGCAATGGTCACGTCACGGACGGACACGAACAGGAAACGCGCAAAAGCCGCCCGGGCCTGCTCCAGGGTCATCAGGCGCTTCTGACGCAGCCTCAGCCCCCCGGAAAACGGATCCAGCGCCACGCCCCCCTCGGCAACCAGGACCCGCTCGCGAACCAGCAGGTCGGCATGAGTCGCGTAGTCTTCTGGGAACAGCCGAATCTCGCAGCGGCCGCTGCCATCATCCAGTGTCAGAAAGGCTTCCTTGTCTCCGTTCTGGGTGCGGCGCACGCGCTCATCCACCAGCAGGCCGGCAACCAGCGCCGGTTTGTCCCGCACCGGCGCGCCGGGGACCGGGGCCTCCAGCGTGTCTGCAAGCGGCCCGATTCGTCTCGTACCCATGCGGCCAAGCTCTTCGAGAACGCCATCGATGGGATGCCCCGTCAGGTACAGACCAAGGGTTTCCTTCTCGTAGCGAAGGCGTTCGACATCTGGCCAGTCCGGCAACGCCTGAATCGGGACATCCAGCGTGGCCTGGGTGTCCGGCAAGTCACCAAACAGGTCGCCCATGCCGCGAGCCTCGGACTCGACAGTCTGGGTTGCCAGCCGCACCGCTTCAGGGATGTGCGCAAACAGGCTGGCCCGGTTCGGGCCCAGCCCATCCAGTGCGCCGGCGCGCACCATGGCCTCAAGCACCCGCTTGTTGAGCGCGGCGGTGCCCACGCGCCGACAGAAATCGTTGAAGTCGGCAAAGGGGCCGTCCTGCTCCCGCGCCGCCACGATCGCGGCAATGGGCCCTTCGCCGACGCCCTTGATCGCGCCCAGGCCGTAAACCACGGTCTGCTCATCCCGCACCGTGAACTTGTACTGGCATTCGTTGACCTGCGGCGGTACCACCTTCAGCCCCATGCGGCGGCATTCGTCGATCAGGCCGACCACCTTGTCGGTGTGATCCATATCGGCCGAAAGCACCGCTGCCATGAAGGCCGCCGGGTAATGAGCCTTGAGCCAGGCGGTCTGGTAGGCGACCAGCGCATAGGCGGCCGAGTGCGACTTGTTGAAGCCGTAGCCGGCGAATTTCTCCATCAGGTCGAAGATCATCCCGGCCTGTTCAGGATCGACCTGCTTTTCCCGGGCTCCGGCCATGAACAGCTCGCGCTGCTTGGCCATTTCCTCGGGTTTTTTCTTGCCCATGGCCCGGCGCAGCAGGTCGGCACCGCCGAGCGAGTATCCGGCCAGGATCTGGGCGATCTGCATCACCTGCTCCTGGTAGACAATCACGCCATAGGTCGGCTTGAGAACCTCCGTCAACCAGGGGTGCAGGTACTCGACCTTCTGGCGGCCATGCTTGCGGTTGATGAAGTCCTCGACCATCCCGGACTGCAGCGGCCCCGGCCGGAACAGGGCTACCAGGGCGACGATGTCCTCGAAACAGTCCGGCTGCAGACGCCGGATCAGGTCTTTCATGCCCCGAGATTCAAGCTGGAAAACGGCCGTGGTTTCGCAACGCTTGAGCAGGCTGTAGCTGGCCCGGTCGTCCAGCGGGATGGACTGGATGTCCACGGGCGGGCGGCCCTGACGGGCCAGTTCGGCATTGATGGTCTTCAGCGCCCAGTCAATGATCGTCAGGTTGCGCAGGCCAAGGAAATCGAACTTGACCAGGCCGACTGCCTCGACGTCATCCTTGTCCAGCTGGCTGGCAAAACTTGCGCCATTGCCTTCACAGTAAAGCGGGGTAAAGTCGGTCAGGCGACTCGGGGCGATCAGCACGCCGCCGGCATGCTTGCCTACGCTGCGCGGCAGGCCTTCCAGGGCACGCCCCATGTCGACAATCGCCTGGACTTCCTCGTCGGTCTCATAGAGCTTCTTGAAATCCTCGGAGAAACGCTCGGGATCTGTCTGCGACCGGTCGGTTTTGCCCAGTGCATCATCCAAAGTGACGTCCAGCCCGGGCTTGAAAGGAATGAGCTTGGCGATGCGGTCGACAAAGCCATAGGGGTGACCAAGCACCCGGCCGACATCACGAACCACCGCCTTGGCCGCCATGGTGCCGTGGGTGGCAATCTGGGAAACCGCCTCGCGGCCGTAGCGTTTCGCCACGTACTCGATGACCCGGTCTCGCCCTTCCATGCAGAAGTCGATGTCGAAATCCGGCATCGATACCCGTTCGGGATTCAGGAACCGCTCGAACAGCAGGTCGTAGGGAATGGGGTCCAGGTCGGTGATTTTCAGCGAGTAGGCCACCAGCGAGCCGGCCCCGGAGCCTCGTCCGGGGCCCACGGGGATTCCCTGATTCTTGGCCCACTGGATAAAGTCCGCCACGATCAGGAAATACCCGGGAAAGCCCATCTGGAGAATGACTTCCAGCTCGATCTCCAGCCGCTCCCGGTATTGTTGAGTTGTGGCCTCGTCCGCATTGATCGCGGCCAGGCGCTCGTCCAGGCCCCGGTGGGCTTCCTGGCGCAGGAACTCCCCCTCTGTCAGCCCCTCGGGAATGGGAAACTGGGGTAGGAAGTTCTTCCCCAGCCTGAGCGTGACATTGCAGCGGCGCGCAATGTGCAAGGTGTTCTCCAGGGCCTCGGGAATGTCCGAGAACAGCTCGGCCATCTCCTCGGGGCTGCGCAGGTACTGCTGCTCGGAGTAATGGCGGGGCCGCCGCGGGTCGTCCAGCACCCGACCCTGGTTGATGCAGACCCGAATCTCGTGCGCCTCGAAATCTTCCCGGCGCAGAAATCGCACGTCATTGGTGGCAACCACGGGCAGTCCACGTTCGGCCGCCAGCGTCACGCTGCGGTGCAGACAGGTTTCCTCGTTCGGCCGTCCAGTGCGGACCAGCTCAAGGTAGAAGCGATCCGGAAAACGTGCGAGCCACCAGTCCAGCCGCTCGGATACCTCGCTGTGCCGGTCGGCCAGAAGCAGCTGGCCGATTTCCCCCTCACGTCCCCCTGAGAGGGCAATCAGCCCCGCACAACGCTCTGGGCTGAGCCACTCCGCCCGGATCATCGGCTGACCGTCGTGCTGCCCCTCGCAATACCCGCGCGACAGCAACATGGTGAGATTTCTGAAGCCCTCGTCGTTTTGACACAGCAGCACAAGGCGCGCCGGCGGGGCCTGCTCCTCGGCACCACGCACCCAGAGATCCGCCCCGATAATCGGCTTGATTCCGGCAGACTGGGCGGCCCGGTAAAACTTGACCAGCGCAAACAGGTTGCCCTGATCGGTCAGCGCCACAGCCGGCATGCCCTGCTCGGCAAGCGGCTTCATCATGCCCTTGATGCGCAGCATTCCGTCGACCAGCGAGAACTCGCTGTGCAGATGCAGGTGAACGAAACCGGCACTCATCGCCGCGAGTCCCCTTCCGGATCCAGACGGGCAAGCGTTTCGCGCTCCATCGCCTTGAGATCTTCCATTTCCTCGGCCGTGAACCCGGCCTCCATCCGGCCCAGTTCGTCGTAGGGGCCGCGAATCCGGCCGCTCATGTATTCGCGCAGCAGGTCCCGAAACGTTTCCCGCGGCGGCAGGTTGCGCTGGGCACAGGCGTGACGGAACCAGCGTGTGCCGATCTCGACATGGCCGATTTCCTCGCGGTAGATCACGTCGAGAATCTCCACCAGGCGTGTATCGCCCACTGCGGACAAGCGGCGCTGCATGCCGGGCGTGACATCCAGCCCCCTTGCCTCGAAAACCCGGGGAACCAGCGCCATGCGAATCAGCACGTCATCATCGGTGCGGCGTACCATCTCCCAAAGACCGTCATGGGCTGGATAATCCCCGTAGGCCGCGCCATAGTCCTCGAGGTAGTCCGCCAGCAGCACGAAATGAGCCCCCTCCTCCGCCGCGACCTGCAGCCAGTCCAGGTAGTACTGCTCCGGCATCCCGCGAAACCGGTATGCCGCATCCAGCGAGATATTGATGGCGTTGAACTCAATGTGCGCCAGAGCATGGGCCAGGATGACACGCCCCTCCTGACTGTGCACGTCCCGCTGGGCCAGGTCTCGAGGTCGCACCAATTCCGGGCGCGGCGGCCGACCCGGGTCAGGAACCGGCTCGACCGGCGTCACCGACTCGTTCTCCAGAACAAATCCGAGGCGGGCCTGTTCGTACAGCGTCGCGGCCTTACGGGCCTTTTCCCGCGGATCGCAGGTCAAAAGAACCGACCTTGCTGCTTCGTGCAGGGAATCAATCATTCAAAAACAATATCTTCTGACTTTTTCTTCAAAAACTGCTCAAGATCATCCTCAAGCGCCCGATACATCGCCACCGCCCGATGTCCGTCCTCGGTCAGACTGGCATGTCCCCCGCCGGCCCCGCCCGCGCCCTTGTCCACCAGCGGACGCTTCCCCAGGGCATTCATGTCCTCGACCAGTGACCAGGCCCGCTTGTAAGACATGCCCATCGCCTTGGCCGCCGCGCTGATCGAGCCATGTTGGTCAATCTGTTCGAGCAGCCGCACCTTGCCGACACCCAGGTAGCCCTGTCGCGCACCGGTAATCCAGACCCGAGCCCGGATTCGCTCGGAATACGGGCTGCCAGGCAGCCTGTTCTTGTCCGCTGATTTTCTCGGCATGGCGCCCCCGCAGAGAATTCGCTGGATGAGATGACCGGGTCGTTCAACCAAATTCCGGCCGGAGGATAGTACACTGCCCGCCGCACGGGCGCATGGCCCACCCGTTGGACGAATGACTCAAAAGGCACAAGCAGACATGACGGCAAGCATCCCCCTCGGCGCGCTTTCACCAGAAGAATTCCTGCGCGATTACTGGCAAAAGCGCCCCCTCCTGATCCGCAATGCCATCCCGGGATTCGAGAGCCCCATAAGCCCCGAGGAGCTTGCCGGACTTGCCTGCGAAGAGGAGATCAATGCCCGCCTGATTCTGGAGCGTGGCGGACGCAAGCCCTGGGAAGTGCGCCATGGTCCGTTTTCCGAAGAGCTGTTCATGACGCTGCCCGAGGACGGGTACTCGCTGCTGGTCACAGACTGCGAAAAGGCAGTTCCAGAATTGATGGAAATCGTGCAGGCCTTTCGCTTCGTACCCGACTGGCGGATTGACGACCTGATGATTTCCTATGCCCCGCCGGGTGGCTCCGTGGGCGCGCACATCGACCAGTACGACGTCTTTCTGCTGCAGGCACATGGTACCCGAAAATGGATGATCGAATCCCGACCCCGGCCGGAGGTCTACGTGCCCGGCCTGGACGTGCGCATCCTGGAAACCTTCGAGCCAGACGAGGAATGGCTGCTTGAACCGGGCGACCTGCTCTACCTGCCGCCGGGAATCCCGCATCATGGCGTGGCGCTCACCCCGTGCATGACCTGGTCCATCGGCTTTCGGGCACCGCGGGCCGTGGACGTGGTCTCCGGTGTCGCAGACATGCTGATTGACCGGCTGGACCCGGCAGCCCTGTACACGGACCCGGATCGCAGTCTTCAGGACAACCCCGGAGCGCTTGCCGCAGCGGATCTGGCGCGATTCCGCCGACAGGTCCGGGAGGCGCTGACCGCCGACGACGACCTGATCGACCGGCTCATCGCTCGGGTGCTCACCGACCGGCGTGTCGATCTGGCACCGTTCTATCCGGGCAACGAACCCATGGACACCGAGCTGCTCGGCGCGCTGCTGGAGGCCGGGCACCAACTGATGCGCACACCGGCGGTACGAATGGCCCTGGTCGAGAACGGTGCGGGGGCATTCCTGATGGTCGACGGCGAGGAAACCCGGCTCTGCGAGAGAACCCGCCCCCTGGCTGAATACCTGACCCGCTCGGTCTTCCTGGATTCCGAACGCCTGCTGGCAGCGCTGGAAGACGAAGAGGCCGGCATCATGCTCGCAGCGCTCTACGCGCATGGCGCTCTGATGTGGGTCGACCCGACGGCGCTTGAGGATGCGCTGGAGGACGAAGTCGACGCGCCGGACGACGGGGGTGAGGACTAAGGAAACTCTGCACGAAGCCATCCATGGATTTGTGCAGACACGCCCGGGCCGATACATGCTCGCCCCGGGCTCCACAATGCAATGGCTTGCGCCATTGTGCGGCAGGGCATCCGAGACCGGCACGGGAAGGTCTGCATTCGTGCAGACCTTCCCTAACCTTCAACCGGCACCGTTCGCGCGGTCTCGCCTCGACGACCCGATCCTTCAATCCCACGAAAAACGCCCCGGCCAAATGACCGGGGCGTTTTTTCCATCATGGGGCAAGTGTCAGGCAGTCACCACCGGAATATCCTTGAGCATGGCAGGAGCCCGCTCGGCTTCCTTCATGTACTCCTCGATCTCGTTGAAATTGAGATAGCGGTAAACATCGTCGGCCAGCGGTTCAAGCAGCTTCACATGTTCAAGGTACTCGGGCACCGTCGGCAGACGGCCGATCAGGGCCGCCACGGCCGAAAGTTCCGCGGAGGCCAGGTAAACATTGGCGTCCTTGCCCATGCGGTTGGGGAAGTTGCGGGTCGAAGTTGACACCACCGTCGCCCCGTCGGCCACCCGCGCCTGGTTGCCCATGCACAGGGAGCAGCCGGGCATTTCCACCCGGGCACCGGCCTTGCCAAAGATGCTGTAATAACCTTCCTCGGTCAGCTGGTGCTGATCCATGCGCGTCGGCGGGGCAATCCAAAGGCGCGTGGGTACCGAGGCACCGGCCGCCTCAAGTACCTTGCCCGCGGCACGGTAGTGACCGATGTTGGTCATGCAGGAGCCGATAAACACTTCGTCCACGCTGTCGCCCTGCACCTCGGAAAGCGGCCGGATATCGTCCGGATCGTTCGGGCAGGCCAGCAGCGGCTCGGTGATCTCGTTGAGGTCGATCTCGATGACCTCGGCGTACTCGGCATCGGCGTCCGGCTGAAGCAGCTCGGGGTTCTCAAGCCACTTTTCCATGGCCTCGATCCGACGCGACAGCGTCCGCTTGTCCTCGTAGCCATTGGCGATCATCCAGTTGAGCAGGGTGATGTTGGACTTGAGGAATTCGATGATGGGCTCCTTGCCCAGCCGAACCGTGCAGCCGTTGGCCGAGCGCTCCGCCGAGGCGTCGGCAAACTCGAAGGCCTGCTCGACTTTCAGGTCCGGCAGGCCCTCGATTTCCAGCACCCGCCCGCTGAACACGTTCTTCTTGCCCTTTTTCTCGACCGTGAGCAGACCCCGCTGGATGGCCGCATAGGGGATGGCATTGACCAGGTCGCGCAGGGTAATGCCCGGCTGCATCTGACCCTTGAAACGGACCAGTACCGACTCGGGCATGTCCAGCGGCATGACGCCAAGCGCGGCAGCAAACGCTACCAGGCCGGAGCCGGCCGGGAAGGAAATGCCGATCGGGAACCGGGTATGTGAATCCCCGCCCGTGCCCACGGTATCCGGCAGGATCATCCGGTTGAGCCAGGAGTGAATGACGCCATCGCCGGGGCGCAGGCTGACGCCACCACGGGTGCTGATGAAATCCGGCAGACTGTGCTGCAGCTCGATGTCCACGGGCTTGGGATAAGCGGCCGTGTGGCAGAACGACTGCATGACCAGGTCGGCCGAGAAGCCCAGACAGGCCAGCTCCTTGAGCTCGTCGCGCGTCATGGCTCCGGTGGTGTCCTGGGAGCCGACCGTCGCCATGCGCGGCTCGCAGTAGGTCCCCGGACGCACGCCTTCGACGCCGCAGGCCCGACCGACCATCTTCTGCGCCAGCGTGTAACCCTTGCCGGTATCTTCCGGCTGGACAGGACGGCGGAACACGTCGGAAGGCGACAGGCCCAGCGACTCGCGCGCCCGGTCGGTCAGGCCGCGACCGATGATCAACGGGATCCGTCCGCCGGCGCGGACCTCGTCCGGCAGGGTGCTTGGTCGCAGTGCAAAGGTGGCCACCACGGAGCCATCCTTGATCAGCTCCCCGGCATAGGGGCGGATGGTCACGACATCACCGGTTTCAAGCTCGGAGACATCCACCTCGATCGGCAGCGCCCCGGAATCCTCAGCGGTATTGAAGAAAATCGGGGCAATCTTGCCGCCCAGCACCACGCCACCGGTGCGCTTGCCCGGAACATGCGGAATGTCCGCTCCCAGGTGCCACTGCACCGAGTTGATGGCGGACTTGCGCGAAGAACCGGTGCCTACCACATCACCCACGTAGGCAACGGGATGGCCCTTTTTCTTGAGTTCGGGGATCAGCGTCAACGCCTCGGGCATCTTGCTCTGCAACATGGCGCGGGCATGCAGCGGGATGTCCGGACGGCTCCAGGCTTCCTGAGCGGGGGACAGGTCATCGGTATTGGTCTCGCCGGGCACCTTCAGCACGGTGACGGTGATCTCCTCCGGCATTTCTGGCTTTGCCAGGAACCACTCGCCCTCGGCCCAGGACTGCATCACCGCCTGGGCATGGGGGTTGCCCGCCTTGGCCTTGTCCTCGACGTCGCGGAAGGCATCGTAGACCATCACCAGGCTTGAAAGCGCCTTGACCGCCTCCGGGGCAACCGTGTCGTCGTCCAGCAGTTCAATCAGCGGGGCAATGTTGTATCCGCCCATCATCGTGCCCAACAGACGCGTGGCCTCGATGCGGTCGATCAGAGGGCAGTCGGTTTCACCCTTGGCCACGTCCGCGAGAAAGGCGGCCTTGACGTAGGCGGCCTGATCCACGCCAGGCGGCACCCGGTTGCGCAGAAGATCGAGCAGAAAGCCTTCTTCGCCCGCCGGCGGTGCCTTCAGCAACTCGACCAGTCCGGCGACCTGTTCGGCATTCAGTGGCTTGGGCGGCACCCCGTCGGCGGCGCGCTGTTCTACGTGGATTCGGTAGGCCTCGAGCATCGAATTGGACCTCGTCGTTTTTTGGAAGCGAATGAATCTGACAGGACGCGCCATTATACATGCCCCTTCCGACACGACCCGATAGCCCTTATTCTCAGGGCAAGAGATGCGCCCGACGCCATCTTGCCCAGTACAGATCAGGTAAACGGATGAACGAGACGAACGAACAGCCGCAACAGACCCTGGCCCGCATCCTCGATGAAATCGGACGGGTCGTGCTCGGCAAGCCCGAGGCGATTCGCAGCAGTCTGGCCTGCCTGCTCGCAGGCGGGCATCTGCTGCTTGAGGACGTGCCGGGCGTGGGCAAGACCACGCTGGCGCATGCACTGGCCCGGGCCGTGGGCCTGCGCTTTCGCCGCCTGCAGTTCACGGCGGACATGATGCCGGCCGATGTGCTGGGCGTCACCGTTTACGAGGGCGCGGAGAAAGGCTTTCGCTTTCACCCCGGGCCGGTGTTCACGGAAGTGCTGCTGGCCGACGAGATCAACCGGGCGCCGGCCAAGGTGCAGAGCGCCCTGCTCGAAGCCATGGAAGAACAACAGGTCAGCGTAGACGGCAAGCGCTACCCGCTGCCGGAAGTGTTCTTTGTCATCGCCACACAGAACCCCGTGCAGCAGCTCGGCACCTATCCGCTGCCCGAATCGCAACTCGACCGATTCTCGATGGTGATCGAGCTGGGCTACCCGCCGCCAACCGCAGAGCGGGCCATGCTCAAGGGCGAAGGGGGACGTACCCGGATCGAGGACATTCACCCGGTGACCGATGCCGCCGGTGTCCGGCGCCTGCAGGCCACGCTCGACCAGGTGCACATCTCCGACCGTCTGGTGGACTACGTGCAGGCCCTGCTGGCTGCCAGTCGCGAACGGGGCGAGTTCCTGCACGGTCTTTCACCCCGGGCGGGTCTGGTTCTCTTGCGCGTAGCCCGGGCCTGGGCCATGACGCAGGGCCGAAACCACGTGGAACCCGAGGATGTTCAGGCCGTATTTCCGGGACTGGTCGATCACCGGCTGGTGCGGCGAGAGCCGGAGGGGGATCTGCCCTCGGCCATTCTCCTGCGCAGCGTTCCGGTCGACTGAATCACGATGGACGAGCGCATCCGGCTGCGTCCCACCCGCCTGGCGATGTTCTTCGCACTGCTGTGCCTGATCATGCTCGGCGCGGCGATCAATTACGGGAACAACCTCTCGTTTCTCGTGGCCTTCATGCTCATCGGCATTGCCATCAACGGTGCCTGGCAGACTCGTCGTCAGCTGGCGCGTCTGCAACTGCAGCTGGAAGAACCCGCGCCGCGCCATGCGGGCAGTCCGGGCCAACTGCGGCTGCTGGTCTCGGCCGAGGATCACGCCCGCCCGGGGCTGCGCCTGTCGCTGTCCGGCGACCCGGTGGCAGTCAGTGTTCCTGCTGATCGGCCAGTGGCGGTGCAGCTTCCCCTCCCGGCGATGCGCAGGGGGCGCCACGCCCTGCCGCCGATCTTCCTCGAAACAACCTACCCGCTGGGGCTCTGGCAGGCCAGTCGCCAGCAGGCCGACACCGGCAGGCAGTGGGTCTGGCCTGCACCGCGCGGCGACCTGCCACTGCCCGCGCTTGACGAATCCCGCGGACAGGCCAGCCCGCGCCGGCCAGGCGACGAGGAATTTCATGCCCTGCGCGGATACCACCCCGGTGATCCGCTCACGCGGATTGCCTTCAAGCGCTCGGCTGGCACGCCCGGTGGCCTGCTGACCAAGACATTTGTGGGTCAGCCCGGAGGTGGCGACCTGGTGGATCTTGATTACGCCCGGGCGACGGGCGATCCCGAGACCCGTCTTTCACAACTGGCCTCATGGATCTTGCAGGCGGAGTCGGCGGCAAGGCCCTGGCGCCTGGTGCTGCCCGGCCAGCCCGATATCGGACCGGGACTCGGCCCGGAACAAAGTCGTCGGGCGATGCAGGCACTGGCCCTGTTCGTTGTTCCGGGAGTTCGCCCATGAACAGCCGGGCATGGACTCTCGATCCGGTACTGTTCTGGGCCCTGGCCGGGCTGCTTGGGCTGCACCTGGTCAACCTGCAGCCCTGGATGGTTCCGGCCGTGGCGCTGGCACTGGGCTGGCGACTGCTGCATGACCGGTTCGGCCTGCGCCTGCCGGGCAAGCAGACTGTGGTCATCCTGATGGCGGCGGGCTTTGGCCTGGTGTTCCTGGCCTTTGGCAATCCACTGGGCCGAGAGGCGGGCACCACGCTTCTGGCACTGGCGGCGGGACTCAAGCTTCTGGAGACGCGCAGGCCGCGGGATGCCTATGCCCTGCTGCTGCTGGGCTTTTTCCTGATCGTCACGCATTTTCTGTTCAGCCAGACCCCGCTGACCTTTGCCGCCATGCTGCTGGCGCTGACTGCCCTGGTTGCCGCGCTGATCGGACTGAGCACCCCGGCGCCGGAACTGACTGCCGCACGACGAATGCGACGCGCAGGCGGGCTGATCGCTGCGGGCATTCCGGCCACGCTGATCCTGTTTCTGCTGTTCCCTCGGCCGCCCGGGGGGCTCTGGGGCGTTCAGACCCCGACCGCAGCAAGCGTGACGGGGCTTTCCGAAACCATGGAGCCGGGCCAGATCAGCGACCTGTCCCAGTCCGGTGAGGTGGCCTTCCGGGTGACCTTTGACGGCGAGGTTCCGCCCAATCGACTCCTGTACTGGCGTGGCCCGGTGCTGTGGAACTTTGATGGCACTACCTGGAGCCGCCGTTCCCTCCCGGACCGGCGAGCGCCGGTGGAGGCTTCGCTTGGACGCGAGGTGTCCTATACCGTCACGCTGGAGCCACACGGTCGCGACTGGCTGTTTGCACTTGATGTCCCGCTCCAGACGCCTCCGCGGGCGCGGATCAACGAAAGCCTTGAAATCCGCTCGGTCATTCCGGTCGAGTCCCGGCTGCGCTACCACATGCGCTCGGCCCTGGCCTACGTGCTTTCGCCCGGCGAACTTTCACCCCGGGACCGCGCCGCGGCGCTGGCTCTCCCCGAAGGACACAACCCGCGTCTGGTTGCCCTGGCGTCGGGCTGGCGCGGACAGCCCGCCCCCATCGTGGTCGAGCGAGCCCTGTCGCATTTCATGAACGAGCCGTTCAGCTACACGCTCTCGCCCGGCCGACTCCCGGGGGAGGACGGCATGGACCATTTCCTGTTCGAGCAGCAACGGGGCTTCTGCGAGCATTACGCCTCGGCCTTTGTGCTGATGATGCGCGCTGCGGGCATCCCGGCCCGGGTGGTGACCGGCTACCACGGCGGCGAAGTCAACGACGACTACCTGATCGTGCGCCAGTCCGATGCCCATGCCTGGGCCGAGGTCTGGAGCGACGCGGACGGTTGGTTCCGGATTGACCCCACAAGCGTCATCGCCCCGGAGCGCATTGAGAGCGGAGTGGCTGACAGTGTTCGCGACAACCCTGACTTGCCGGACACCGTGCGGCGCGAAGATACCTGGCAACGTGGGCTCGCCCTGCAGCTGGACCGAATGGAAAACGGCTGGAACCAGTGGGTACTCGGCTACGACAACACCGAACAGCGGCGGCTGCTTTCGCGCTTCGGGATGGAAAATCCGGGACCGGTCGCCCTTGTGGCAATTGCCCTGGTGACATCCGCTCTCGCCTGGATTCTGATGTTCTGGCTGCTGCGCCGGCTTCCCGAGCGCGGCACGACCGACCCGGTGCATGTCGGCTGGCGCCGGGTGATCCGTGCCTGCCGGCGACTGGGCATCGACCGCGCGCCGGGTGAGGCACCACGCGATCTCGCCCGGCGAGTCATTGCGGTCGAACCAAGGATTGCGCCCGAGATGAACGCCTACCTGCGCCTGTACCTGGGGATTGCCTACGGGCGCGGCGATACGCGTCTTCAGCGCCGCCGGCTCCTTCAGGCAGAGCGTCGGCTGCGCCGGCGGTTGTGGCGGCTGCGCCTGAAGCGGACAGTCAGTGGCGCAGGGCGCGCAGCCAGGTCCAGATATTGAGCAGCGAGCCCAGCGACTGGGCCACGTAAGTCAGCGCCGCGGCTTTCAGAATCCGTCGGGCCGGGCGCGCATCCTCCGGCCGCAGATAGCCGCCCTGCTCAAGCATTGGCAGAGCCCGATTGAAGGAGGCATCAAACTCCGTCGGCAGGGTAATGAAGTGGACCACGGCAGCCAGCCCCATGGTCAGAAAGCCCGCCAGAAACATCAGCAAACCGGCGCCGGCATGCTTGGTCAGAAACAGGATGACCGGGATGCCGATCAGCATCAGGCCACCGATCTTCTGGCCAATCATGCTCAGGCGGACCAGCCGGTCTCGTGCCCTGAAGGGTGCATAGCCAATTTCGTGCTGGATGGCGTGGCCCACCTCGTGCGCGGCCACCGTGATCGCGGTCAGCGACCGTCCGTGGTAGTTGTCCGGCGACAACCGCACCGCACGGGCGTCCGGATCGTAGTGATCACCCCGGTCGGTTTCTTCCACCGAAACCCCGTTAATCTGGAGGCGGTCCAGCAGATGCCGCGCCAACTGAGCCCCCGTGCCCTGGTAGCGGTCCGCCGGCTGGCTGTATCGGTTCATCACGCGGCGTACCCACCAGCCCGGGGCGTAGATCGCCAGCAGGAACAAACCGCCAAGAACAATCAAATGCATGGGCAGAAAAACCCTTCAAAGAAATTCAGCACACAGCCACGGCCGGCCTCGTGCACAAGTGTCCCGAAACTGACCGCGGGCAGCAGACAACGATCCGCAGGTCTACACTGGCAGCAGGCCCTTCGAAAAACCCGAGAGCGGGGTTGATCGATGTTCCTGACTCAAGCACGGTTTGCATGTCGCCAGAGCGTGCCACGCAGGGTGTCAAACACCCTGCCGCTTGAAGGCGCACTTGAAGGCGCAAGTGAACAATTGCGCAAGTTCGGAATGGCGCCAACCGTTCCCTCGGTCCGTGCCTGCGGTGCGCCCAAGAGCGCTCGTCGCGCCCCGGACTTTCGGCAAAACAAAAAACCACCGGAGGAGAAAGGCAATGTTTCTTGAACACCCGGAAAGCAACAGCATGGTCGAAATCCTGGACATGAGCCTGCTGGCTGACCCAACCGTGGCCACCATCACCGGTCGGGCCCATGCCGGCGAGGAATTGCAGGATGAAACCGAGTACGAAAAGACCGAGTTGCGGTTTCCCTCCGGCGAACCGCTGCCTCGCTGCTGGCTGGACCTGCACTGGCGTGAGGACACACCGGGATAAGCACCAGCCTCACGCGCAAGGCCGCGATGCCCTGCCGCACAATGGCGCAGGCCATTGAATCGCGGAGCATGGCCCGGGCGTGAACGCGGGCTCCGCCAGCTGACGCGTTCAGCTGGCGCAAGCCCACCGGGCCATGCGTTTGTGCATAAGCCCAAGGATGGCCTTGTGCCGAGTTTCGCTACACCGCGTAGTAGTCCCGATACCATTTTACGAAGCGCGTAACCCCCTCCTCCACCGGCGTGGCCGGCTGGTAGCCAACGTCGCGCTTGAGATCCTCAACATCCGCGAAGGTATCCGGCACATCGCCCGGCTGCATTGGCAGAAGGTTCTTGATCGCCTTGCAGCCGAGCGCCGATTCGATCACCTCGATATAGCGAAGCAGCGCCACCGGCTGGCTGTTGCCAATATTGTAGACCCGCCAGGGCGCTTGACTGGTCCCCGGGTCCGGGCTTTTCCCCGACCAGGACGGGTCGCCTGACGGCGGGCGCTCCAGCGTCCTGAGGATCCCCTCGACAATATCGTCGATATAGGTGAAGTCGCGCCGATGATTGCCGTGATTGAACACATCAATCGGCTCGCCGGCCAGAATCGCCCGGGTGAACTTGAACAACGCCATGTCCGGACGACCCCAGGGGCCGTAGACCGTGAAAAAGCGCAGTCCCGTGGTCGGCAACCCGTACAGATGAGCATAGGTGTGCGCCATCAACTCGTTCGCCTTCTTGGTCGCCGCATAGAGGCTCAGGGGATGGTCGACATTGTCGTGCACGGAAAACGGCAGGGTCTCGTTGGCCCCATACACCGAACTGGACGAGGCATAGACCAGATGGGCTACCCCGGCGTGACGGCAGCCTTCAAGCACGTTTACAAATCCGACGAGGTTCGCGTCCACGTAGGCATGCGGGTTTTCCAGTGAATAGCGCACGCCGGCCTGAGCGGCCAGATGGACCACCCGCCCGATGCTTTCCTGTTCGAAAAGAGCCGAAATACCGGAGCGATCGGCCACGTCGAGCCGCACAAATTCGAAGCCGGGCCGGTCGGTCAGCCGTGCGAGGCGCGCCTCCTTCAGCCGAACGTCGTAATAGTCGTTGAGATTGTCGATCCCCAGCACCTCAACGCCCTGATCGAGCAGACGCTGGCAAACGTGGGATCCGATGAAACCGGCAGCACCGGTAACCAGGGTTTTCATCAAGTCTTTCCGTTTCTGACTGATCGTTTCTTGCGCTGTCGCGGCGCGATCGCAATGCCGAAGTCGGTCTTCGGGAACCCGGCGGTTTGGCGGGTATTCGCCCGCCACAAGCGGACTCAGCGCGGAAGTGTACAGGAAACATACGCCTGCCGCGGTCGGTTCGTTGCGGCCGGCCGATTTTTGGGCGACGATTCCATGCCGACCCCGAATCGGCGCTTTCGTGCGAAAATCATCAGGGAAGGTCTGCACGAACGCAGACCTTTCCGTGCCGGTCTCGGATGCCCCAATCGGGAATCTGAAGCATTCGTGCAGAGATTCCCTAAGGAAACTCTGCACAAATCCATCCATGGATTTGTGCAGACACGCATGGCCCGGTACACGCCCGGGCCATGCTCCGCAATTCAATGGCTTACGCCATTGAGCGTTGGGGCGTCCATGCCCCAATCGGGAATCTCTGCATTCGTGCAGAGATTCCCTAAAGGATTCGCCAAACAAGAACAATCCGAATGTCAGAAGATTGCCGCAAGCTTGCCATGGATCAATCCCCTCTCGGCAGACTCGTCTCCGGCCAAGCCGGCCAGCTGGACCCGCGCGCGTACCGTCAGCTTTTCGAGCAGGCGCCTCTGGCGATCATCGTGCATGACCCGGACACGGGCAAGCCGATCGATGCCAACCAAAATGCCCTGAGGCACTACGGCGTCGATTCGCTTGAAGCTCTGGCGCAGCTTGATCTCTGGGCCGATCCGCCCTACGACGAGAGCACAGCCCTGCGGCATATCGAACGGGCCCGAAAAGAAGGACCGCAACACCTGATCTGGAAAACCGTCAGGCACGATGGGCTGGAGATGTGGGAAGACGTGTACCTGACCGTCATGTCGCTGAACGGCCGCCCTGCCGCCGTTGCCATCTATGCGGATGTCAGCGCCCTGCGGCGGCTGGAGTCACGGGAAAAACGCCAGAACCGGATCCTCGAATCCATGGTCAAAGGCGCGGCCCTTGAGGACGTGCTGGCCCAGATCGTCCTGTCGGTCGAAGCTGAAGACCCGGGCAGCCGCTGCTCCATCCTGCTTCTGGACGAAACCGGCCAGAGGCTGACACTTGGTGCCGCACCCAACCTGCCCGAGTTCTACAACCAGGCGGTCGAGGGCCTTGCCATCGGCCCGGCTGCAGGGTCGTGCGGCACGGCGGCCCACCGGCGCAGCCGAGTGGTCGTGGAGGACATTGCCAGCCACCCCTACTGGGAAGGGTTCCGCGAAATCGCCCGGCAGGCGGGGCTGGGCGCCTGCTGGTCGGAACCGGTGCTGGCCCGCAACGGGGAAGTACTGGCCACTTTCGCGATCTATCACGGTGAAGCACGCCGGCCCGACGCAGAAGACATCGAACGGATCCAGAGCGCCGCGGACCTGGCCAGCCTGGCCATCGAACGCGACCGCAACGAGCGGGCGCTGCGCCAACGCAACGCCCTCGAGGAGCTGGTCCGGGAAATCTCCATGCACTTTCTGGCCCTGCCCACAAACCGGCTTGATCATGGCATCGATGAGGCGCTCGGCCGGATTGGCCGCTTCAGCAACGCCGACCGCTGCTACCTGTTTTTGATCGACGAAGGCGGCCAGCGGATGCACAACAGCCATGAATGGTGCGCCCGCGGCGTCGCCTCCCAGAAGGCGCAGCTTCAGGATCTCGCCACCGCGGACTTCCCCTGGTGGATGGAGCATGTGCGCCGGACCGAAGCCCTGTCGCCGGACCCCGAAACCATGACCCGCATGACCGAGGCCGAGCGGGCCATGTTCGATCAGGGCGAGATCCGCTCGCTGCTGGCGGTTCCCATGTTCCACGGCTCCTTGCTCAAGGGCTTTCTGGGGCTGGATTCGGTCCGGTCAACACGCCACTGGTCCGAGCAGGACCGGCGCCTGTATCAAATCGTTGCCGGGATTTTCAGCGAGGCTCTGGCCAGGCACCGGCTGGAGCTTCGGCTGCAGCATGAAGCCAGTCACGACGAACTGACCGGGCTGTGCAACCGGCACCGCATGACCCAGCTTCTGGCCGTGGAGGTCGAACGCGCGAGACGATACGCGACGCCTTTCTCAGTGCTGATCTTCGACATCGACCACTTCAAGCAGGTCAATGACCGCTTTGGCCACGACGTGGGGGATCTGGTGCTGATCGAACTGGCTCACAGGGTGGGTTCAACGCTTCGCGCCAGCGACGCCCTCGCACGCTGGGGCGGTGAGGAGTTCCTGGTGCTGTTGCCTGAAACCCCGCTGGCCCAGGGGCGCGAACTGGCCGAACTGCTGCGCCGCCGCGTGGCAGAACACGACTTTTCCTCCATCGGGAAGCTCTCGATCAGCATTGGCCTGACCTGCTTTCGAGTCAGCGACGACAGCAACCAGATATTCAAGCGTGCTGATCAGGCGCTGTACGAAGCCAAGGGCCGAGGCCGAGACCAGATCGTGGTTGTCGATTGAAATCGCAGCGCTTGGGCCAGTCGGACAAAGACCGGCCCACCCCTGCCATAAACCTCCAGTATCATCAGGGAATCTCTGCACGAATGCTTCAGATTCCCGTGCCGGTCTCGGATGCCCTGCCGCACAATGGCGCAAGCCATTGAATTGCGGAATCCGGGCCGAGCATGTATCGCCCCGGCCCGGACGTTGCTGAACGCGGGCAAAGCCTGCTCACGCGTTTAGCTGGCGTTAGCTCACAAATCCATGGATCGACTTGTACAGAGTATCCTCAGACAATCCCTGAAGTCGTCCGGCATCTACCTGGGCAGCATCAGCAGGGTCAGCGAAAAAAGCACGGCAGTCAGGGCACTGCCCATCAGAGGCAGCAGCATCAGAGCCGCCAAAGGCTCGCGCGGGGCAAATACCCAGGCCAGTCGCAGCAGCAGGGCAAGCCACGCCAGGGCCAGCAGCATGGCCCAGACCGCCCAGGCGCCGTTGATCAAGGCCAGCACCACGATCGGCAGAATCAACCCGGCCCACAACTGCGCCTTGAGCTTCGCGTCGTGGGGCGTGGTAATCGATATGGCATAGGCGTAGGCCGCCCAGATCAGCAGAAAGCCAAAGCCCATCGCACCGGCCAGGGACATCCGGCTTGCCGGCTGCAGGGTGTCCACCCCGACCGAAGACAGGTCCAGCCCAATCCAGATCAGCGCCAGCGCCACGGCAATGCTGACCGGCATCCAGAACAGCAGGCTTTCCCGATTGACACGCGGCTCTTGCATGGCCGTGCCTCCCTCTTGCTTCGAAATGAGTACGCTGCAGGCTTCGCCTGCCCTGTCTTGAACAGCCCCGTCCCGGCAAGTTCCGCCACGGATATTCCGGCCACCACAACCGGTTGGGGCGCGGTGCCCATTATCCACAGGAAAGGCCCGGATGAACCGGTCCGATCGTGGATAGGCCGTCAACCCATCCCAGCTCATTGAAAGCACGAAGCTTTCAGTCAACCTGCCAATTCTTTTCCACAGCTTGCCCACGTCAGTTTGCCCGGTCATCCCCAGGATCGCGCACAAGTACTGAGCACTACATATAGTGCATAGAAATATCTTCGGACACTTCACCTAGTGTTTTGACCTTGACATCGCCGCGCCCCGGAGGAACAATGCGGGGACATTCCATACCGGGCCCTCGGCCCGTTTTTTCGCGCCCACTCCGCCGCGCCGCGCGGCCCGAAGCCCATCGAACACCCGGAGATCGAAGCCCATGAGCAGGACCGAGACAGAACAGCACGTCACGCCGAGCGCCGCCTTCCCGAGCTCGGAGTCCCGCGCCAGTGCCCCCGCGGCGACCGAGCCGGGCCAGTTGCGGGTCATCCGCAGAAACGGCAAGGTCACCGGCTTCGATGCCAGCAAGATCAAGGTGGCCGTGACCAAGGCGTTCCTGGCGGTGGAAGGCAGCGGCGCGGCCGCTTCCGCCCGCATCCATGACACAGTCGACCAGCTGACGCGGGGCGTAACCGCGGCCCTCACCCGTCGGCTGCCGGGCGGCGGAACGGTTCATATTGAAGATATCCAGGACCAGGTCGAGCTGGCCCTGATGCGCGAAGGACATCACAAGATCGCGCGCGCCTACGTCCTCTATCGCGAACAACAGGCGGCCAGACGGGCCGCGGAACAGCCGGCCGAAACCGCCGATGCGCGCAGCGAGTTGCACATCACCCGTCCGGATGGTCACCGGGAAAAGTTGGACGCCGGTCGCCTGCAGGCGCTGGTCGAGGAAGCGTGCGCCGGGCTGTCGGATGTCGAGCCCGAGCCGATCATCCGTGAAACGCTGCGCAACCTGTTTGACGGGGTCCCCGAGAAGGAAGTCAATGTCGCGCTGGTGATGAGCGCCCGGACCCTGATCGAGAAGGACCCGAACTACTCTCAGGTGGCTGCCCGCCTGCTGCTCGATTCCATGCGCACCGAGGCCATGCGATTCCTCGACCTGCCGACGGTGGAACTGACTCAGGCCGAGATGGGCAACCAGTACGCCGACTATTTCCGGGCCTATATCCGGCGCGGCATCGAGCTGGAACTGCTGGCGCCCGAACTCAAGAACTACGATCTCGACCGTCTGGGCGCGGCGCTTCAGGGCGAACGGGATCTGCAGTTCACCTACCTTGGGCTGCAGACGCTTTACGACCGCTACTTCATTCACAGCGACGGCACACGGTTCGAGCTGCCGCAGGCATTTTTCATGCGCGTGGCCATGGGGCTGGCCATCAACGAGATCGACCGCGAGGAGCGGGCAATCGAGTTCTACCGGTTGCTGTCAAGCTTCGACTTCATGAGCTCCACGCCGACGCTGTTCAACTCCGGCACGCCGCGCCCGCAGCTTTCGTCCTGCTACCTCACCACGGTGCCGGACGACCTGGACGGCATCTATGGCTCGATCAAGGACAATGCGCTGCTCTCCAAGTTTGCCGGCGGCCTGGGCAACGACTGGACCCGCGTGCGCGCCATGGGCTCACACATCAAGGGCACCAACGGCAAGTCTCAAGGGGTGGTGCCCTTCCTGAAGGTGGCCAACGACACCGCCGTGGCGGTAAATCAGGGCGGCAAGCGCAAGGGAGCGGTCTGCGCCTATCTGGAAACCTGGCACCTGGACATTGAGGAATTCCTGGACCTGCGCAAGAACACCGGGGATGACCGGCGGCGCACCCACGACATGAACACCGCCAACTGGGTCCCCGATTTGTTCATGAAGCGAGTGGCGGAAGAAGGTGACTGGACACTGTTCTCGCCGGCCGACGTGCCGGATCTGCACGACCTGGTCGGTGCCGACTTCGAGAAGGCCTACCTGGCCTACGAGGAAAAGGTCGACCGGGGCGAGATCAGCAACTACAAGCGCATCCCGGCCGTCCAGTTGTGGCGCAAGATGCTTTCCATGCTGTTCGAGACCGGGCATCCCTGGATGACCTTCAAGGACCCCTGCAACCTGCGCTACACCAACCAGCATGTAGGCGTGGTGCATTCATCAAACCTATGCACCGAAATCACGCTGCACACCAATGACAACGAGATCGCCGTCTGCAATCTGGGCTCGGTCAACCTGGCGCAGCACGTCACTGAAAATGGCCTGGACATGGAGAAGATCCAGCGTACGGTACGCACCGCCATGCGCATGCTCGACAACGTGATCGACTACAACTATTACTCGGTGCCGCAGGCCCGCAATTCCAACTTGCGCCACCGCCCGGTCGGCCTGGGGATCATGGGGTTCCAGGACGCGCTCTACAAGCAGCGGATCGCCTACACCTCCGAGGCGGCCGTGGAGTTCGCGGATGCCTCCATGGAAGCGATCAGCTACCACGCGATCGACGCTTCGGCCGACCTGGCGCTAGAGCGCGGGCGCTACCAGTCCTACGAGGGATCTCTGTGGAGCCGTGGCATCCTGCCGATCGACTCCATCGACCTGCTGGCCGAAAACCGCGGCGAGTATCTGACCATGGATCGCAGCCAGCGGCTGGACTGGGACGGCCTGCGCGACAAGGTTCGGACCCAGGGCATGCGCAACTCCAACACCATGGCCATTGCTCCGACCGCGACCATCTCGAACATCTGCGGCGTGTCCCAGTCGATCGAGCCGACCTACCAGAACCTGTTCGTCAAGTCGAACCTCTCCGGCGAGTTCACCGTGGTCAACCCCTACTTGGTGCGTGACCTGAAAGCGCGGGATCTCTGGGACGAGGTCATGGTCAATGACCTCAAGTACTTCGACGGTTCGGTGCTGCCGATCGACCGGGTTCCGGACGATCTCAAGGCCCTGTACGCCACGGCCTTCGAGGTCGATCCGCGCTGGCTGATCGAAGCCGGGTCGCGCCGCCAGAAATGGCTGGACCAGGCCCAGTCGCTCAACCTGTACATGGCCGAGCCCTCCGGGCCGAAGCTCGACAACCTCTACAAGCTGGCCTGGAGCCGCGGCCTGAAGACGACCTACTACCTGCGTGCCTCGGCCAAGACACACATCGAGAAGACCACACTGACTCGCCTGGACGGCAAGTTGCGCGGCGTATCCGCCGACGCGCCTGCAAAGGAAGCCGAACCCAAGGCCTGCTCCGTGCTCGACCCCGACTGCGAAGCCTGCCAGTAACCCTTCACCCGAAACCCCGCGATGCGGCCGATGCCCGGCCGTCTCGCATCGACACCACGAGGAGTCACAAACCATGCTGAACTGGGACGATCCGTTGGGCCAGACCCCGAAGCAAACCGAAACCGTCAAGCCGACCATGCCGCCGGCCGCCGCCGACGCGGCCGCCGCACGCTCCGCCGCCATGGCACAGGCCGCACTGGGTGACGAAGCGGGCCACGGCCAAACCGGGCTGGAGGGTATCGAGGCCGGCGCAGGCCGGGTCGACGTCTCCGAAAAGCGCATCATCAACGCACGTGCCGACGTCAACCAGCTGCTGCCACTCAAGTACAACTGGGCCTGGGAGAAATACCTAGCCGGCTGCAACAACCACTGGATGCCCACCGAGGTCTCCATGCAGGCCGATATCGCCCTGTGGAAGAGCCGTGACGGACTGACCGAGGAAGAACGCCTGATGGTCATGCGCAACCTCGGGTTTTTCGCCACCTCCGAATCCCTGGTGGCCAACAATATCGTGCTGGCGATCTACCGTTACATCACCAACCCCGAGTGCCGCCAGTACCTTCTGCGCCAGGCCTTCGAGGAGGCGGTGCATACCCACACCTTCCAGTACATTGTCGATTCGCTGGGTCTCTCCGAAGGCGAAGTGTTCAACATGTACCGCGAAGTGCCCTCAATCACCGACAAGGCAGCCTGGGCGCTCAAGTACACCCACAACCTGTCAGACGGTCAGTTCGACACCACCACTGACGAAGGGGCCCAGAGCTTCCTGCGCGACCTGGTAGCGTTCTACGTGGTCTTTGAAGGCATGTGGTTCTACACCGGCTTCGCCCAGATCCTGAGCCTTGGCCGGCGCAACAAGATGACCGGCATCGCCGAGCAGTACCAGTACATCCTGCGTGACGAGTCCATCCACCTGAATTTCGGGATCGACGTGATCAACCAGATCAAGATCGAAAACCCGCAGCTGTGGACCGACACCTTCCAGCAGGAGGTCATCACCATGCTGACCGAGGCCACCGAGCTGGAGATTGCCTATGCCCGGGACACCATGCCCCACGGCCTGCTTGGACTGAACGCCGAGATGTGCGAGGAGTACATGCACTTTATCTGCAACCGGCGCTGCAACCAGCTCGGCCTGCCGGAAATCTATCCCGGTGCAAACAACCCCTTCCCCTGGATGAGCGAGGTCATCGACCTGAAGAAGGAAAAGAACTTCTTCGAGACCCGCGTCACCGAATATCAGACCGGCGGCGCGCTGAGCTGGGACTGATTTCGTCACATAAGTGGATTGGCCAGATGGCCACAACAGAAAAACCGCCGCAATTAGCGGCGGTTTTTTGTTGCCGGCAAACCGACTGACCTTCGCCAATCTCTACCGGGCCTCGCCAGCCAGACAGGTGGCGAGACTGTCCCCCAGCCCTTCGAGCAGCAGGAAATAGGTGTCCGGCCCACGCGGCAGATCAGCCCCGACCGGATCAAGCACGCCGACCCGGGCGTGGGTCCCCTCGACCAGCGTATCGACAATGCGCGGCGGGAACTGCGGCTCGCTGAACACGCAGGTTGCTCCCAGCGCCCGGATGCGATCGCGCAATTCGGCGACCCGACGCACCCCCGGGCTGTTGCGCGCATCCACCGACACCACCCCAGCGACGGTCAAGCCATAGGCATGCTCCAGATACCGGTAGGCGTCATGAAACACGACAAATGGCCGGTCGGCCAGCGGCTCAAGGCGCTTGCGCAGGTCGCGGTCCAGGGCTTTCAGGCGGGCCAGCGTGCGTTCGGCGTTGGCCCGGTAAAGTGGGGCGTGCTCCGGGTCAACCGTCGCCAGCCGGTCGGCAATAGCCTGCACCATGGCCGCCGCATTTTCCGGCGCCAGCCAGACATGCGGATCCACGCCACGATGATCATGCACGTGTTCATGGTCATGATGATCGTGCCCGGCATGACCGTGTGGCGCCGCCTGCCCGTCTTCTTCGCCCGAATCGTCGATTCGCACGCCGCCGACACGCGCAGGCAGCCAGGTCAGCTCCCGGTTGCCTTCAAAGGCCAGCCGCCGAGATTGAGGCAAGGCCTCGATCACATCGGCCATGGCGGTTTCCAGGTTCGGCCCCACCCAGATCACCAGGTCCGCGCTGGTCAGTGCCCGCATCTGCGAGGGCCGCAGGGCGGTATGATGCGGCGACTGGCCCGGGGGCACCAGCAGCTCCACTTCCGTGACGCCCTCGGTCACCGCCGCCGCCAGTGATTGAACCGGTAGGATCGTCGCCACCACCGAGGGGGCGCCCAGCGCCGCGCTTGCTGGCAGGCAAGCCAGCAGGCCGGTTGCCAACAAGCGCCTGAATCGTCCCGTTGTCGATGACGGATCGCCGACCGACCGACTGCCGGTTTCCCCCCTGAATCTCTCTGGGACGAAATATGAAAGGCAAATCATGATTTGTCTGCTCCGATATCCACGCGTTTCGTTATAATATACCAACATGAATGCCACCGCGCCCCTGATTCACGCACAAAACCTCGTTGTCCGACGTGGGCCTCATGTCGTGCTGCGCGATGTCTCGATTGACCTGTATCCCGGCGAGATCATTACGCTGATTGGCCCAAATGGCGCCGGCAAGACCAGCCTGCTGCATGCCCTGCTCGGGCTGCTGCCCGCTGCGGGCGGCACATTGAAACGCCAGCCGGGGCTGCGTATCGGCTACGTGCCTCAGCAGATGCCGCGCGACAACCGCCTCCCGGTTTCAGTCGATCGCTTCCTGAAGCTGGCCGAACCCGGCGATACCGATGCCCGCCGCCAGGCGCTGGCGCGGGTTGGCGTGGACAGTCTGCAGCAGCGGATGATGGCCGGGCTTTCGGGGGGCGAGTTGCAGCGGGTTCTGATGGCTCGTGCGCTGCTGCGCAAGCCGCAGCTTCTGGCGCTTGACGAGCCAGCCCAGGGCATCGACCTCTCCGGCCAGCGCGCGCTCTACGCCCTGATTCGTGAACTGAGGGACGAGCTTGGCTGCGCGGTAGTTCTGGTCTCGCACGACTTGCATCTGGTCATGGCTGCCACGGACGAGGTTCTCTGCCTGGAAGGCCACGTCTGCTGCCGTGGCCGCCCGGACGACGTCAGTCGTCACCCGGAATACCAGCGGCTGTTTGGCCATGAGCTCGATGGACTGGCCGTATATACCCATCACCACGATCACGAACACGCACTGGACGGAAGCGTCTGTCCGCCCAGCGGCTGCGACAGCCGGTCGACAGGCACGGAGGGCAGATCATGACGGACTGGATTGGCACCCTGCCCTGGTGGGACGACTTTCTCTGGCGCGCCCTGCTCGGCGGGCTGGGTGTGGTGCTCATCGCCGGGCCGCTGGGCTGCTTTGTCGTCTGGCGACGCATGGCCTACTTCGGTGCCACCCTGGCCCATGCCGGGTTGCTGGGTGTCGGCCTGGGTTTTCTGCTCTCAATCGCGCCCATGCTCTCGGTCGCGCTGGTCTCGGTGGCCACCGCCCTGCTGTTGCTGCTGCTGGAAAAACGCGGTGACCTGGCCTCGGACACCATTCTCGGCATTCTGGCTCACGGCACGCTCGCCATCGGACTGATTGTGGTCAGTTTTCTTGAATCGGCCCGGGTCGACCTGTTTGGCTACCTGTTCGGAGACATCCTCGCGCTTTCAAACGCCGACCTGCTAGTCGTGCTGGCAACCGACATCGTGGTGCTGGCGCTGCTGTTTCGCCTGTGGCCGACCCTGCTGTCCATCACCTTGTCCGAGGACATGGCCCGCGCGGAGGGCCTGCCCGTGGAGCGCAGCCTGCTGCTGTTCACCCTGCTTCTGGCCGTCACCATCGCGGTGGCCATGAAGCTGGTCGGGGTCCTGCTGATCACCTCGCTGCTGATCATCCCCGCTGCGGCGGCGCGACGTCTTGCCAGCTCGCCCGAGCAGATGGCAGCCGGGGCCGTGGGGGTCGGGATGCTTTCAGTCGCTGGTGGCCTGGGCCTGTCCTGGTACCACGACACCCCCACCGGCCCTTCCATCGTGGTTGCGGCCCTGGCACTCTTTCTGCTCAGTCTCGCCCTTCCGAGGCGCAGTTAAGGCCGCGCTGACAAGAGGCGAAGCAACATGGCTCAGGCGTTTCAGGATCGCGGCACATGGCACTCCGCCCGGCAACGTGGCGAAATGGCAAGTCTCGATGCCTCATCAATTAGATTTATCAATCAAACGAATGAGAACATTCAATTAGAAAAATCCTCGATAGGGCATAAGATTGAACCTGTCCGAGGCAAGAACGCCCCGGCATCATCAGATCGTGACCCAAACTGGAGGTGAACCAGATGGAAGAGCAAAACGTGCAAACCGTATCCCTGCCCCGTCTCAACGAGCGTGCGCCGGAGTTCGACGCACCCACGACCCACGGCCAGAAAAAGCTGTCCGACTACGAAGGCAAGTGGCTGGTCCTGTTCTCGCACCCGGCCGACTTCACGCCGGTCTGCACCACCGAGTTCATGGCCTTCGCCAAGGCTGCCGACAAGTTCGGCACGCTGGACTGCGAACTGCTCGGCCTGTCGATCGACAGCCACTACTCGCATATTGCCTGGGTTCGCAATATCCAGGAAAAGTTCGGCGTCACCATTCCCTTCCCGATCATCGCCGACCTGTCGATGGACGTGGCCAAGGCCTACGGCATGGTGCACCCGGGTGCTTCCGACACCTCCGCAGTACGCGCGACCTTCATCATCGACCCGCAGGGCGTGCTCCGCGCCATGCTGTACTATCCGATGACCAACGGTCGGTCCGTCGATGAAATCCTGCGGCTCGTCAAGTCACTGCAGACCTCCACCGAACACGGCGTGGCCACACCGGAAAACTGGCAGCCGGGCGACAAGGTCATCGTGCCCCCGCCGGCCAGCGCCGAGGAAGCGCAGAAGCGCGTGGAAAGCGGTGAATACGAGTGCAGCGACTGGTACTTCTGCAAGAAGTCCATCTGATCGCTGCAGGTGCCGGTCACCCGGCATCTGCGCTCGAACCACAAAGGGCGTGCCCATTCGGCACGCCCTTTTTTCTTTCATGGCCGAGCCAAAACCGGACCCGCCATGGCCAGATTCAGCGACTGCCGCAGACAGGACACTCCGGGTCCCGACGCAGTCGAAGAATCCGGATATCTGCGGCCAGAGCATCGTAAAGCAGCAACCGTCCGACCAGTGGGGCACCCACGTCCAGCAGGACCTTGACAGCTTCCACCGCCTGCAGGCTGCCGATCACGCCCACCACCGGCGAGAGCACGCCATTGCGCACACAGCTTCGATCTTCAGCGCCCTCGTCCCGGTAAAGGCAGCGATAGCAAGGGCTGTCCGCGCGTGCAGGATCGTATACGGCCACCTGCCCTTCAAACCGAATCGCCGCCCCCGAGACCAGGGGCTTGTCGTATTGTCGACAGGCCGCATTCAGCGCAAAGCGCAAAGCGAAATTATCGCTGCAGTCCAAGGCGATATCCGCCTGTCGAACTGCCGCTTCAAGGGCAGCCCCTTCCATCCGTTCGGCCAGAGTCATGGTCTCGATGGTCGGGTCGATCCGCGCCACGGCATCCGCCGCGGAGTCGACCTTGGGCCGACTGAGGTCCGTAACGCCATGCGCAATCTGCCGCTGCAGATTGCTCAGATCCACCGTGTCATGATCGGCCAGAATCAGCCGTCCCACGCCCGCAGCCGCCAGATAAAGCGCCACGGGCGAGCCCAGGCCACCAAGGCCCACCACCAGCGCCGTGGCGCCAAGCAGACGTTCCTGACCGACGACATCCACTTCCGGCAGCATGATCTGGCGGCTGTACCGCAAGAGCTGTTCGTCATTCATGGGCAGTCACTCCCCCATCTCGGCGGCACCGCTGTGCGC
>JBNGDJ010000004.1:114-49044 GCA_049974825.1 Halothiobacillaceae bacterium
GTGCCGTTCCAGGTGGTGCCGTTCCAGGTGGTGCCGTTCCAGGTGGTGCCGTTCCAGGTGGTGCCGTTCCGGGTGGTGCCGTGCCGGGTGGGGCCGTTCCGGGCGGGGCTGTTCCGGGCGGGGCTGTTCCGGGCGGTGCTGTGCCGGGTGGCGCGGTTCCGGGTGGCGCGGTTCCGGGTGGCGCGGTTCCGGGTGGCGCGGCGCCGGGTGGTGCGGTTCCGGGTGGCGCGGCGCCGGGCGGGGCCCTGCCGGGTGGTGCGCCCGCAGCCACAGGCCCAGTGCCCGGACAGGCTGCCCCAAGCGTCCCGCCCGGATTGCTGGCCACCGGGGGCGCCACGGCAGCCACGGCGCGGGCGGATCTTTTAACGGGCAGCACGGGTTCGGCAGCGCCTGCTCAGACCGCTGCCGGCACTCAGGCGGCAACCCCCGCCCCTCAGGCAGCCACCACGGCACATCAAAGCGCCGTCTCCGCCGCCGTCAGTCAGGCCATTGGAACACTGCCCAGCCCACCGGCACTAAGCAGCCTGCAGCAGTCCGGCATGCTTCAGGCGGCACTGGCCCAGTCCGGCCTGTTTGCCGAAGCCAACCTGGCGCGCGGCCGCGTGGACCCGGGCGATCTGAAAGTGCAACTGATGCGGGCGGTGGCCCGTCTGCGCAATCTGGACGCGGCACGCTCGCTGGAGCAGGACGAGAAATCAGGCCGGCGGGACTCTGCACAGACCGACCGGCGTGGGGCGGCCCCTCAGGGTGGCCCGACAGGGTCGCTTCTGGACGCTGCGTTGGCGCATGTCGGCAGCAACCAGATCCGCACGGCCATGCAGCAGTTGCAGGGGCAGGCCTACTGGCTGGCGGAGATTCCCTTTACCCACCAAGAGCAGACTCGCAGTCTGCGCCTGGCCATCGAAGGTGAGGAAGAGCCAGTCGAAGGGGACGACGAGCGGCGCTGGCGGGTTGATTTCATGTTCGATCTGCCGGGGCTTGGCCCGATCTTCGTCAACCTGACGCTCAAGGACAAGCGGCTGGATACACGCCTTTTCATTGATCAGCAAAGCACGCGCGAGCTGGCCGAATCCATGTTGCCGACACTTGATCGCCAGCTTGAGGATGCCGGCTTTGAGACGGGTCACATGAACGTTCTGCCCGGACCACCACCGGAGAGTTTCGTGCAGCGCCTTTCGGCCAGCGCCTCCCTGGAAGGTGACGAGGGCCTCTCGGTACACGCATGAGCGCGCAAGACGACAGGACAGAGAAGCCGGGGGTCGCCGTCGCCCTGTCCTATGACGGCGAGGGTGTTCCCAAGGTCGTGGCCCGCGGCAAGGGCCTGGTTGCAGAGGAGCTGGTTTCACTGGCCCGGGAGCACGATGTCCCGCTGCACGAAGACCCGGAACTCAGCGCCGCCCTGGCACAAATTGAGCTTGGTCAGGAAATCCCGCCGCAGCTTTACCAAGCCGTTGCCGAGGTGCTGAGCTTTGCGCTTTTTGTTTCGGGCAAGCACGAGGAGATCCTGAAACGCGTTCAGGCCAAGCGGCAGGACAGGCAGGAATAACCGGACTGTCATCCCGGAAGACGCGCCCGTCAAATCGGACTCAACCGTCGAGAAGGCGCTCGCGAGCATCGGAATCCAGAGAACCACCCCCCTCGCGGTGCATGCGCACGAGCAAGGCGGCCTCGACCTCGGGAATTCCGTAGTTTTCTACCAATTCACGGACGGATACCCGGCCCTGAGAGGCCAGGCGAATGGCGTGGGCGTAGGCCCCGTCGTTGTCGGAAAGTCGGGCAGCCAGCTCGTCAAGCCGGGCTCCGAATCGCTCCTGCCCGGCACGCAGACCGCCCTGCGCCTTTTCGACGGCCTGGATGTGCTCTCCGAGCCCGACCAGGGCCGACTCGATGGCGCGTTGATCAGTCTGCAGGGTATCTAGCTGCCCCTGATACCACCGCTGGCCGGAGGCCAGGCTGCGCTGGTCGCGGAGCAACTTCATCACCACGGCGAACAGGAGCAGCACAAGCAGCGCCAGGCCGCCCAGCACCGCCCACAGCCAGATCTGGACGTCCATCAGCCGCCTTTCGCGATTTCCATCAATCCGTTGAAATCGACGAGAATGACGAGTTTTTCCGGCAGGCTGACCACGCCGAGAATATGGCGGGAATTTTCTTCCGATGAGACCGCCGGCGCATTGTTGACGGTTTCTTCCGGCAACTCGATCACCTCGGCCACGCTGTCGACCACCACGCCGACGACCTCCTCGTTTTCCAGCTCCACCACGACCACCCGGCTGCTCTCGTCCATGGGCTTCTCGGGCAGATTGAAGAACAGGCGCGCATCGACCACTGTCACGACATTGCCACGCAGGTTGATGATGCCGATCACCGCCATTGGTGCCCCCGGCACCGGCGTAATCTCGGCATTGCGCAGCACTTCCTGCACTTCGAGGACGTTCACGGCGTAGACCTCATCCGCCACCGTGAACGTCACCCACTGGGTCATCGCGACCGGTGCCGAGCTCAGGGCCTCGTCGTAATCAAACTCGTCGTAATTGACCTTATCGTTCATCCTCAACCCTCGATCATGGTTGGATCGTTGTCATCGACACGGCGCGATTGCCATCGGATCCATCAGCCAAGAACGCGCCTGGCGACGGCCGAAATATCTCCTGTCCCCGATGGACTGCAGCCTTCACCCACGCAGCGACTGGCGCAACCCCTCGATGTCCAGCACCACCAACCGTTCGTGGCGTGCCACGCCGGCAAGCCAGGCCCGGCTGCGCGTGGCACCAGATCCGGTCCACTGAAAACGTTCGGGCGTCAGGCGGCGCTCCACGGGCACAGAATCCAGGCGCACACCCCAGCGTCCACCGCCGAGCAGCGCGACCCGTCCTTCGGAAGTCGCCGGCGCATCACGCATGACCGTCCCCAGGTCCAGCACCGGAACCCGGCGACCCTGCCAGGCCACGGCCCCCGCCACCTGGGGCGGTGCGCCGCGCACTGGTGCCGGCAACTCGTCGGCAGCCAGCACGGTCTCCACCCGATCCACCGGCAGGGCGATCCAGAGCGGACCGGAGCGGCCGACCAGGTACGCCTGCCCTTCGGCATCGTCGGTCACCGGGCAGTCATCGGCAGGCTCGGCCGCTGACGGCTCGCCCTGCGCGGCAGCCAATTCCTCATCCGGCATGATCGCAGTGGCTTCAGCCGGTTCCTCCGCAATCAACTCGTCCTCTTCGAGGTCCTGCGCCTGTGTCGCGGCATCGACAGACTCCTCGACGGGCGCCGCTTCCGCGGGCGGCGTCACCTCTTCCGCCAACTCCTCCTCGGACGCATCCAATGCCTGCTCGGGCGCTGCCTCGGGCTCCGCGAACTCCTCGCCAAAAAGCATGCCCTCGGGAAGTTCCTCGCAGGAATCCTCAACAGCAACCGCCTCGCCGGTCGCGGTCACGGCGGCGTGAGCTTCATCTTCCGCGCAGATCTCATCCAACTGGGCTGCATACTGCGGTTCTGTCACGGCTTCCTCGCCTGACATCTCGGCCGATACTTCGCCCTCTTCGGGATCTTCATCAACCGGCATGGCAGCTTCAATCGGCTCACCAGACAGGTCCGACTGCTCGTCCAAGACGGGCAGATCGTCATCAGCCGGGGGATGGACGAGCCGCAGGTGCGCTCCGGCCCCCTCGTCCTCGGCCAAAAGCCCGTCGAGATAGTCGAGGATGGCAGATTCCTGCTCGGCCAGCTCGTTGTGAACGGCTGTCTGACTCATTGCGCACGCTCCTCCCGAAGGTTTCCGATCCCGGTCTCGGGTGGATCAAGATCGTCCAGAAAGCGGGCATAGGCCCGGGCGCCACGACTTTCCGGGACGAGCAGCGGGAGCGGTCGGCCCTTGCGACTGGCCTCGCGGAACTGGGTATCCACGGGAATCACGTCTGCCCAGACCTCGTCGTCGTAGCGGGCCCGCAGCTGGCGAAGGCTTTCCACCGACGCCCGGGTACGCTGGTCGTACATGGTCGGCAGAATGCAGTACTCCAGTCGGCGCCTGCGTGAATGCTGGATCATCGACAGTGTGCGCATCATGCGCTCCAGCCCCTTGAGCGCGAGAAACTCGGTCTGAACCGGAATGATCAGGTAACTGGCGGCCGCCAAGGCATTGACCATGGTGACGCCCAGGATGGGCGGGCAATCGATCAGCACGCAGTCGTACTGCTTGCTCAGGCGATCGAAGGCCTTGCGCAGCACCAGCCCCATGCTCCCGCGCCCAGCAAGTTGCCGGTCCAGGGTCGCCAAGGCGGTGGATGCCGGCATCAAGGCAATCCGCTCGTGAAAGGTCGGGTGAACCACGCGGGCCGGATCCATCACCTGGCCCTCGCCCGCGGCCTTGAACAGGCTGTAGACGCTGGCACCCGGCGCCTCCGGCTCCATGCCGAAGTAGGAGGTCATCGAGCCATGCGGGTCAATGTCGACAAGCAACACCCGCTGGCCCCGCTCCGCCAGCAGTCCGGCCAGCGATACCGTGGTCGTGGTCTTGCCGACCCCGCCCTTCTGATTCGCCACAGCCCAGATCTTCATCGTACGCACCCCGCGATTGCATCGCCGATCTGCCCGAGCGGCAGCACCGCCTCGGAAAGACCGGCCTTCGCCACGGCCGCCGGCATGCCGTAGATTACACAACTGGCCTGATCCTGCGACCAGACGTGTCCGCCACTGTCCCGGACCATCCGGGCACCCTGGGCGCCGTCATCCCCCATGCCGGTCAGCACCACCGCCAGGGTATCGGCGCCGTAGACCATGGCCGCCGAGGCGAAGGCGATCGAGACGCTGGGGCGATAGTGCTCATTGGCCACCGGCTCCCGCCGACGGAAGGCGCACTGCCCCTGGTGCCGCACCACCTCGCCGTGGATCCCGCCGGGGATCACGTAGGCATGCCCGGGCAGCAGCGGTTCACCGTCAATCGCCTCGCTGATCTTCAGCCCGGCCACTGCGTCAAGCCTCTGCGCAAACGGCCCCGTAAAGGCCGCCGGCATGTGCTGGGCAATCAGCACCGGCACGGGAAATCCGGCCGGGATCCGCTCGAGCACGACCTGCAATGCTGCCGGCCCCCCCGTGGACGATCCGATGACCACGATTCCACGTCTCGAAATCACCCCGCGCAGGTCGCCCGGCGCGGCGCCCGGGCCACGCTCGACCTTTCCGGCGGTCGGCGCAGCGGACGGAGACACCGGCGTCCGGGCCTTTTTCGGCACGCCCCGAACTGCCAGCGTCCTCAATCGAGCACGCAACAAGCGTGCCGACTGATGCAGCGTGCTTTTCGGATCGGTGGTGTCCTTCGGCCAGAAATCCACCGCGCCGGCGTCGAGCGCATCCAACGTGGCCTCCGCGCCGGCCTGCGTCAGCGCGGAAAGCATGAGAATCGGGGTCGGCCTGGACTTCATGATCTCGCGGACCGCCGAGATCCCGTCCATGACCGGCATCTCCACGTCCATGGTGATCACGTCCGGCTCCAGGCGCGCCGCCTTTTCGACCGCCTCCCGCCCGTTGACCGCCTCCCCGATCACCTCGAGAAAACCGTCCGCCGTCAGCACTTCCTTGAGCGCCTTCCGGAAAAAGGCGGAATCATCGACGATCAGTACGCGCATCGCCATGAGATCAGGCCATCCTCAAGTCGCGACGGCCCAGGCCGCCGTACTGCCGAACCAGGCCAGCCAAATCCAGAATGAGCGCGATGTGCCCGTCGCCGGTGATGGTTGCGCCGGCAAAGCCGGAAACCCCGTGCAGGATCTCGCCCAGAGGCTTGATTACCACTTCTTCCTGTCCGATCACGCTGTCCACGACCAGGCCGATCAGCTGGGCGCCGACCTGGACCAGCACCACCTGCTCGGCCTTGCCCAGCGGCTGGACCTGCTCGCCGCGCAGCGCCAGCCACTGCTTGAGGTTGTACAGCGGAAGGGCCCGGTCACGGACGGTGATGGTGTGCTGCCCGTCGACGATATTGGTATCCATGCCGTCCATGTCGAAAATCTCGCTGACGACACCGAGCGGAAGCGCATACTTGCGCCCGCTGACCACCACCATCAGCGTCGGCAGAATCGCGAGCGTCAGCGGCACCTTGATCACGATCCGCGTGCCGACCCCCAGCTCCGAGTCAATGCTGATTGTGCCGGACAGCTTGGAAATCGCGGTCTTGACCACGTCCATGCCGACGCCACGACCAGAGATGTCGGAAATCTGATCCTTGGTCGAAAAGCCTGGCAGCAGGATGAGCTCGTAGCACTCGTTCTCGGACAGGCGGGACGCCATGTCCTGATCCATCAGCCCTTTCTCGACCACCTTGTGCCGCAGCTTCTCGGCGTCCATCCCCGAGCCATCGTCGTGGATCGAAAGCAGGATGTGGTCCCCCTCCTGGGCGGCGGAAAGCGTCACCGTGCCGCTGCGCGGCTTGCCGCTGGCCTCGCGCGCATCGGGCATCTCGATCCCGTGGTCCACGGAATTGCGCACCAGGTGCACCAGCGGATCCGCCAGTGCCTCGACCAGGTTCTTGTCCAGGTCGGTATCCTCGCCTTCCATGACCAGATCCACTTCCTTGCCCAGCTGGCGCGCCACGTCGCGAACCACGCGAGGGAAGCGGCCAAACACCTTCTTGACCGGCTGCATGCGGGTCTTCATGACCGCTGCCTGCAGGTCGGAAGTCACCATGTCCAGGCTGGCGACTACCTGTGACACGTCTTCGCTCTCGAAGGTGCTCTTGAGCGTGTTCATCCGGTTTCGGACCAGCACCAGCTCCCCGACCATGTTCATGATGGCATCGAGACGCTCGGTATCGACCCGAACCGTGGTTTCCACCACGGGCGGCTGGGGCGCCTTGCCCCCAGCCGCCTTGCCACCGACCGGCACCACAGGCTTGCTGGCACTGGCCGCGGCAGGCTCCGGCTTGGGGGGCTCGGCGGGTTGCTCTTTGGCCGGCGATTCAGTCTTCGCCGGCGGCTCGGGTTCGGCGGCGGGCTGTTCGCCGCCCGCCTGGGTCGAAGGTCCCTTGCCCACTCCGTAAAGCTGATCGAGCACCTTCTCGAACTCGTCGTCCGTAATCAGTTCATCATCCCCGGACCCGCCCGTCGGTTCCTCCGCCTGAGCCTCCGGGGCCGGCACCTTGAACTGGCCCGGGCCATGAAGCTGGTCAAGCAGGGACTCGAACTCCTCGTCGGTAATCAGCTCGTCGTCTCCCGATCCCGACCTTTCCCCGGCCTCCTCGTCCTCGATGTCGGCAAGCATGGACGCGTACTCGGACTCTGCCTCATCCTCGGCGGACGCCGCCGGTTCAGAAGACTCCGCAGGCGCCTGAACCGGCTGCGCTTCCGGCTCGGGGGCAGGCGACGCCGCCGCGGGTGCCTCGGGGTGCTTGAGCGCCTCGATTTCATCCAGGAATGCCTGGGAGGTATGGTCAGGCAGGACCCCGCCCCGCAGCGAGGCAAACATGTCGTTGAGCACGTCGAGCACGCGCAGCATGACATCCATCAGGTTGCTGTCGACGGCCCGCTCGCCATTGCGCAGCATGTTGAAGACGTCCTCCGCCCGGTGACAAACCTCCACCAGCGGATCGATCTCCAGAAACCCTGCGCCACCCTTGATGGTGTGAAAACTTCGGAAGACGGCATTGAGCAGATCACGATCGTCCGGCGCCCGCTCCAGGTCGATGAGCTGACCGTTCAGACCCTCAAGCAACTCCCCGGCTTCGATCAGGAAATCCTGCAAAAGCTCGTTGTTGGCATCAAACGCCATGTCACTTCCCCTTTACTGTGCCTTGCCGGACGGTTCGCTGCCGCCCCGCGGTTCCGCTGCCGTCAAAAACCGAGACTGGCCAGCAAGTCATCCACGTCGTCCTGGTTCTTGACCACATCATCGGACTTGCCGGGGATTTGCGGCCCCTGTCCCCGGGTATTGGACGAGTCATCCGTCTCCTTTTTCTCCGCGGGCTCGTCAAGCTCCGCCACCTCGTCCTCACGCAGACTGGTGAGCCGGACCAGGCGGACCAGCTTTTCTTCAAGTTGCTCGAGCACCTCGGTGACGCGCATCAGCATCTGGCCCGAGAGATCTTGAAACTCCTGGGCCATCATCACTTCGGTCAGCTGGCTGCGAAGCCGGTTTCCATCCTTCTGGATTGAATCGAGGTAGGTGTTGACCGGATCGACGATCTTGCGCAGATCCGCCTGGCCGTCGTTCTGGTCGACCACGTGCGCCAGCCGCTCGGTCAGCCGGCGCGAGCGCTCAACCAGGCGGTCAGCCACCGGCATACTGTCTTCCACGATGGCCAGGGTCCGGTTGGCAGCCTGGTCGGTCAGCGAGATGACGTAGCGCAGCCGCTCGCGGGCATCGGGCATCTCCGCCTCGGCCAGCCGGGTCAAACGGCTGTCGTTGGCAAAATCCATCAGGGCATCGTGCACTTCGCGGGTGATACGCCCCACTTCCTGGAACAGGGGGGTCCGCTCGGGCTCGAAAAGGGCCTCAAGGCAGGTTTCGGCATCTTCGTGGCGCTCGCTCTCAAGCGCCGAGACGAGGTCGCGAGCCAGTTCCAGGCGGCGGGCGTTCCGTTCTTGCGAATCCATTACTTGCCCTCCACGCGCTCGAAGATCTTCTCGATCTTTTCCTTGAGCGTCGCCGCGTTGAAGGGCTTGACGACATAGCCGTTCACCCCGGCCTGCGCGGCCATCACGATCTGCTCCTTCTTGGCCTCGGCCGTGACCATCAACACCGGCAGCGAGGCCAGCTTGGGATCAGCGCGGACCGCCTTGAGCAGGTCAATTCCAGTCATGCCCGGCATGTTCCAGTCGGTGACCAGAAAGTCGTACTCGCCCTTCTTGAGTTTAGGCAGAGCCGTACTCCCGTCGTCGGCCTCGTCGATATTGCTGAAGCCCAGTTCCTTCAGCAGATTCTTGATGATCCGACGCATGGTGGAAAAGTCATCCACCACGAGAATGTTCATGTTTCGGTCCACACCACGTCTCCTTGGGCCTTACTCAAGCGGCACATTTTCGGCATAGGTTGGTATCGGTCAGTGCCATTCTTTCATGAGCCCCTTGAGGCGAAGAATGGCCTTGTTGTGTATCTGGCAGATCCGCGACTCGCTCACGCCGAGCACGGCGCCGATCTCCCGCTGGTTCAGTTCGTCGACATAATAAAGCGACATCACCATGCGCTCGCGGTCAGGCAACTGTTCGATCGCCCCGGCAAGATCTCCGCTGAATCGCTCCTCGCTGAGCGCATCGCCCGGGCCGGCCCGGTCATCCACCACGTCCCAGGTTTCATTCTGCGCCTCGCCGCCGTGATCAAGGCTGAACAGCTGAACCCCGGAGGAATCCGACAAGATCCGGTGGTAGTCCTCAAGGGAAATCCCCATCCGCTCGGCGACTTCCTGGTCCCGTGCTTCCCGACCGGTCTCGGCCTCGATCTCGCGGATCGCTTGCCCGACCTCGCGATGACGACGATGGACCGATCGCGGCGCCCAGTCGTTCCGTCGCACCTCATCAAGCATGGCGCCCCGAATCCGAATGCCCGCGTAGGTTTCGAAACTGGCACCTTGGGCCGGGTCGTACTGCCGGGCCGCCTCAAGCAGCCCGATCATGCCGGCCTGGATGAGGTCCTCCGCCTGCACCGAAGGCGGCAGCCGATTGACCAGGTGAAAGGCAATCCGCTTGACCAGATCGGCATGTCGGGTCACCAGGTCCTCACGGTTGCCCTGCTGAACCGTGACATACATCGATCGGGCATTCATGACTTCAGACCGCCTCCAGCTGCGCTCCGGAATAGATCAGTCGTTCAACGAAGAACTGCAGGTGTCCCTCCGGTCCGGAGGGCAACGGCCAGCGCGACACGCGGCCAGCCATCTCGCCAAAGGCCCGCGCCGCCCGGCTGCCCGCATAGGACAGCGCGACGGGTTGCTGACGCTGAATGGCCTTGCGCATGTACTCATCATAGGGGACCGCCCCGAGAAAACCGAGCTTCACGTCCAGAAAGCGATCGGTTACGGACAGCAACTTCTCGAACAGTCGGCGCCCCTCGGCGTGATGATGCGTCATGTTGGCCACCACGTGAAAGCGATCCACCCCGTATTCGCGCGAGAGCACCTTGATCATGGCGTAGGCGTCGGTAATGGACGCCGGCTCGTCGCAAACGACAACGAGCACCTCGTTGGCGGCCCGGGCAAACCGGATCACGCTGTCCGCAATGCCGGCGGCGGTGTCCACGATCAGGGTATCCACCGGCCGCTGCAACTCGCTGAAGGCATGAATCAGGCCGGTATTCTCGGCCGGGGTCAACTCCGCCATCTTCTTGACGCCGGATGCCGCAGGGATGATCCCCACCCCTTCCGGCCCTTCGACGATGACGTCCTCCAGGGACTTCTCCCCAGTCACGACATGATACAGGTTGGCCTTGGGGCTGAGCCCGAGCAGCACGTCCACGTTGCCCAGCCCGAGATCCGCATCCATCAGCAGCACTTTCTGGCCATTGCGAGCCATGGACATCGCAAGATTGACGGAAACATTGGTCTTGCCGACGCCGCCCTTGCCGCTGGTCACGGCAATGACACGCACGGGCTTGCGATTGACCATGTTCCGCAGCCCGGCGGCCTGGTCCAGATCGGCAGTCATTACCATGATGCGACATCCTCCTGTGCTTCCATCCGGGCGGCCTGCTCTGCCAGATCAACGGCCAGCTCGACGAGCTCGGCGGCATCCACGTTGATCAGGTCCTCCGGCACTCTCTGTCCGTTGGTGGCGCAAAGCAGGGGCAGGCCGGAGCGGATAACCGCCGCAAGCGTGCCACCAAGCTGAGACGCCTCGTCCAGCTTCGTCAGGATCAGGCCGTACAGGCCGATTTCCCGGAAGCGCTTGAGCAGATCGACCACCGAGGCGTACTGCGTGTTGGCAGAAAGCACCAGACACTGACGCAGGGCGCTGTGGGCCGACTGCAGTTTTTCGAGCTGTTCAATCATCCGGAAGTCGCGCTGCGACATTCCCGCCGTGTCGACCAGTACCAGGCGCTTGTCGGCCAAACCCGTGATCAGGTCGGAAAGATGGGCCTCGTCACGCGCCACGTGCATGGGCACATCCAGGATGCGCGCGTAGTTGCGCAATTGCTCTTGGGCGCCGATCCGGAAGTGGTCGGTGCTGATGATCGCCACCGACCCCTTGCCGTAGCGCAGGACCGACCGGGCAGCCAACTTGGCCAGGGTCGTCGTCTTGCCGACGCCGGTCGGCCCGACCATGGCCAGCACGCCCCCGGAGTCAACCAGGTTCAGGTCGGCCACCGGCAGGCGATCAGCCATGCCGCGCAGGGCGCGATCCCAGCCCTGGCGCTCGTCCCCGAGGGCATCGGCTTCCTGAACCAGCACCCGGGCGAAGGCCCGCGGCAGGCCCAGCTGCTCGAGCCGCTCAAGCAGGGCCACTTCCACCGGATGCTCCCGGGTGTAATGCGACCACTCAATCACCGACAGCTGCTTTTCAAACAATTGACGCAGTCCCTGCATTTCGCCCTTGAGATCGTCAAGAGCCCGACGCGCGGCCCGGTCTTCGACGGTTTCAACCTGCCCGCCGGGCGCCGGCGTTCTTTTTTCCGGCGCCGGTTCGTGGCGCGGCGTGAAGTCCCGGGTCGGCGCCCGCGTCGCCGCCTGCTGCAAGGGGGCCGCCTGGCGCGCCGCCGGTTTCGGACGCGGCGCCGGTTCCGCCTGGCCACCGTCGAAGCCATCCCTCATGCGGGCCATGCGCTCGGCAAACCGCTCGGCACCCGGGTCCTGAGCGGGCTGCGGCGGCGTCTGGGCAGGCGCAGGCTCGGGCGCAACCACCGGTTCCGGCTCGGGCCGGGCGTTCGCTGCGGCCGTGGAATCGGGCGTCCGGGGCGTTTCGCGGGCTTCCTGTCGCATGGCGGCCTCCCGAACGCTGGACTCGTCGAAATCCATGGCGGCGATTACCTCGACCCCGCCCTCGCAAGGGCGATTGGAGAGAATGACCGCGTCCGGGCCAAAAACCTGACGCACCTGGCGCATGGCCTCGCGCATGTCCGGTGCAATGATTCTTTTCATTCTCATACCGCAAGATCCTCATCCCGCGGCGGCCCTCAGCCGCCTTGCTGGCCCCCGATCGACGCGACCACCTTGATCGCCTTGTTGTCGGGCACCTCGTTGTAACTCAACACCTGCAATGTCGGGATTGAATGATGCACCATCCGTGCCAACCAGCGACGAAGATTGGGAGCGACCAGCAGGATTCCGGGACGTCCCTCCATCTCCTGCTGCTGGGTGGCCTCCTTGAGCGACTCGTGCAGCCGCTCAGCCAGGCCCGGTTCAATGCCGGGTGTCTCGGCACTGCCCTGGGTGGAATTGATCAGCAACTGTTCAAGCTGCGGGTCCAGTGTGATTACGGGCAGCTCGGGTTCGAGCCCGTTGATGTGCTGAACGATCATCCGGCCGAGCGCGACCCGCACCACGGCAGTCAGCTGATTGACGTCCTGCGTCTGGGGCGCGTGCTGGGCAAGCGTTTCCGCGATGGTCCGCACATCCCGGATCGGCAGCCGCTCCTCGAGCAGGTTGCGCAGCACCTGCACCACCACAGTCAGCGGCAGCGCCTTGGGCACCAGGTCCTCGACCAGCTTCGGTGCACTCTGCTTGAGCGTATCCAGAAGCTCCTGCGCCTCCTCGTAACCGAAGAGGTCATGGGCGTTGTCCTGGAGAATCTGGGACAGGTGGGTGGCGATGACCGTACTGGCATCCACCACGGTATATCCCAGTGCCTGGGCCTGCTCACGCTCAAGCTTTTCGATCCAGGTCGCTTCCAGGCCGAAAGCCGGGTCCTGGGTCTTGATCCCGCGCAACTCGCCATGGACCGCTCCGGGGTTGATGGCCATTTCCCGGTCCGGGTAGATCTCGGCCTGGCCCACCGGCACCCCGTTGAGGCTGATCCGGTACTCACCCGGCTTGAGATCCAGGTTGTCACGGATATGCACGGAGGGAATCAAGAAGCCCAGATCCTGAGACAGCTTCTTGCGCACGCCCTTGATGCGGGACATCAGCTGCCCGCCCTGGTTTCTGTCCACCAGGGGAATCAGCCCGTAACCCACTTCCAGGCCAATGACATCGACCGGTGGGACATCGTCCCAGCTCAGTTCCTTGATTTCGGGCTTCTCTTCAGGTGGCGGGGGTGCGATTTCCTTTTCGCGCTCAGCCTGCTTCTTGCGATGCCCGAGATAATAGGCGCCCGCCCCGGTAAGCGCCGCCAGCGACAGAAAGGCGGTGTTCGGCATGCCGGGCACGATCCCCATGCCGCCCATCACGCCGGCCGCCACCCAGAGCACTCGCGGATCGCTGAACATCTGCAGCTTGACCTGCGTGCCCATGTCTTGGTCGGCCGCGGTCACGCGGGTGACGATAATCGCGGTCGCAGTGGAAATCAGCAGCGACGGCACGGTCGCCACCAGCCCGTCCCCGATGGTCAGCAGCACGTAAGTCTGGGCTGCTCCACTTAGCGGCATGCCATGCTGCAGGATGCCGATCAACAGGCCGCCAATGATATTGATCAGCACGATCAGGATGCCCGCGATGGCATCCCCGCGGACAAACTTGGATGCACCGTCCATAGAACCATAGAAGTCCGCTTCCTGCGTGACCTCCTGCCGACGGGTGCGGGCCTCCTCCTGGGTAATCAGGCCCGCGTTCAGGTCCGCGTCGATTGCCATCTGCTTGCCGGGCAGTGCATCGAGGGTAAAGCGGGCGCTGACTTCCGACACCCGGCCGGCACCCTTGGTGACCACCACGAAGTTGATGATGATCAGGATCAGGAACACCACCAGACCGACGGCATAGTTCCCCCCGATGACGAAGTCACCGAAGGCCTGGATCACGTTGCCGGCCGCCCCGGGCCCCTCGTGCCCATTGAGCAGCACCACCCGCGTGGAGGCAACGTTCAGCGCCAGACGCAGCAGGGTCGCGACCAGGATGATCGTCGGGAACACTGCAAAGTCCAGCGGACGCATCACGTAGATCGTCACCATCAGGATGATGAGCGACAGCGCGATATTGAAGGTGAACAGGGCATCCAGCGCCAGCGGCGGCAGCGGCACGACCACCATCGCCAGCAGGATAATAATGAAGAACGGCGGCCCGAGGCCCTGCCCCCGGTATCCCCGGACAGCATCCGCCGAGCCGCGCAGGTCAAGCGACTTGAGAAAGTCCCTCATCGCGCTGCGTCCGCTCCCTCGTCAGGATCACGTCCTCGCCAGAGCTCGTCCGGCACAGGCGGGTCCGGGCGCTGCGGAGTTTCGCCGGAATAAGCGGCGGCATCGCGCAACTGGAAAATGTAGGCCAGCACCTGGGCCACCGCGGTGTACAGGGCAGCCGGGATCGGATCTCCAATCTGAACGTTGTGAAAGAGCGCACGGGCCAAGGGCGGCGCCTCGAACAACGGCACGTCGTGAGCGTTGGCGATCTTTCGGATATGCATGGCGATCTCGTCGGCCCCCTTGGCAACCACGACCGGCGCATCCCCGGTCTGCGGGTCGTAGCGCAGGGCCACCGAGAAGTGGGTCGGGTTGGTAATGACCACGTCGGCCGTCGGCACCTCTTCCATCATGCGCCGCTGGGACATCTCGTACTGCAACTGGCGGATCCGCTGCTTGACCTCGGGCTTGCCCTCGGTCTGCTTGAATTCGTCCTTGACCTCCTGCAGGGTCATCTTGAGGTTCTTCTTGTGCTCCCAGAGCTGATAGGGCACGTCAATCATCGCCACGACGATCAGCACCATGGAAAAGGCGAGAAAGCCCCACGCCAGCAGACCACCGGCGTGGGCCAGCCCCTGATGAAACGGCTCCAGCCCAAGCGCCACGAAGTCATGCTGAAAGGCCAGGAACACCAGGACTGCTGTCCCAAGGACAAGGGAAAACTTCAGCAGGGTCTTGACCAGCTCTACCAGTGACTTGATCGAGACCATTCTTTGCAGGCCCTTGATCAGGCTGATCCGTTCCGGCTTTGGCGCCAGTGCCTGTGTGGAAAAGTTCCACCCCCCAATGATCACGGTGGAGAAGATCGCCACGAGGACCATGACAATGAAGAACGGCAACAGAGCCGCAAATCCCTGCCAGACCCCCATTGCCAGACGACGCGCCATCGCGCCGGGGTCGAAGATTTCTTCTCTCGCCGGGGTAAAGGCCGTTTCGACCATATGGCCCAGCCCCATGACCATCTCGCCCCCCATGACCAGGAACGTTGCGGCCGCTGCCACGGTTACCGCCACGGTGCTCAGTTCACGCGACCGGGGAATCTGCCCCTTTTCCCGAGATTCGCGGATTCGTTTCTCGGTAGGGTCCTGATTTTTTTCCTGCCCGTTTTCGTTTTCCGCCATGTCAGGCTCCAAGCACCGTCAGAACGTAGCGATAACCTTCTAGCATGAACTGTTCCAGCTTGGGATGCCAGTTGGGAGAGTTCACCATGATCAGGAACAGGCCGATCATCAGCGTGGCGGGAAAACCCACCGAAAAGATGTTCAGTTGCGGCGAGGCCCGGGTGATGACGCCCATGGCAAGGTTCACCATCAGCAGGGCTGTCACGATCGGCAGAGCCAGCAGCACCGCGTTGACCCACATGGTCTGGGCGAACAGGGCCACCTGCCGGAATCCCTCGCGGTCCATGCCAACCGGGGCGATTGGCATGATCTCGAAACTGTCGGAAAGCAGCTTGATCAGCATGGCCACCCCGTCCAGGCTGATAAACAGCAGGGTGGCGACAATCGACATGAACTGGGACACCAGCGGGACGTTGACGCCGTTCTGGGGGTCGACATTCTGGGCAAAACCCAGGCCCATGCCCATGGCGATGGCCTCGCCGGCCACCACGAACACGCCCATCACCATGTTGAAGATGAACGCCATGGTGATCCCGATAATCAACTGCTGGGCCACCAGCATGACCCCCTCGCCCGACAGCGGATCCACCTCGGGTACCGACTCGATGCCAGGCAGGATGGCCAGGCTCAGGATCACGGCGGTCAGTACCCGTACGTTGGCCGGCACACTGCGCGAACCGAGCACCGGGGCCGCGGCCGTCATGGCCCCAACCCGGACAAGCACCCAGACAAAGCCCCCCACCCAGGCCATGATTTCCGCCATGGTCAGGGTCATGGGTGCATATCCCTCGCCCGCGGAAACTGTGAACCAATCAACCGATGATTGGGTGCAGATTTTCGCCGTGCGTCATGCGCCATCACGGGCGCAAAACAGGAATCCGGAAAGCGCATCGCCAGAGCCCGGCGCGCTAGCCGATCAGACCCGGGATCATCCCGAACAGCCGCTGCGCGAAGTCCACGATCAGTTGCAACATCCAGGGCCCCGCGATGAGGATGGCCACCATCACGGCCAGAAGCTTGGGGATGAAGCTCAGCGTCATCTCGTTGATCTGGGTTGCGGCCTGGAAGATACCCACCGCCAGACCGACCGCCAGAGCGGTAATCAGCAGAGGCAGGGTCAGGTACAGGATGACCACCATGGCCTGACGGGTAATGTCGATCACCGTATCAGGAGACATCGCGCTACCCTCCCACGTAGAAACTGGCGGCCAGCGTGCCCATCAGCAACGCCCAGCCATCAATCAGCACGAACAACATCAGCTTGAACGGCAGAGAGACAATCATCGGCGAGAGCATCATCATCCCCATCGACATCAGAACCGAGGCCACTACCAGGTCGATAATCAGAAAGGGAATGAAGATCAGAAACCCGATCTGGAAGGCCGTCTTGAGCTCGGAGGTCATGAACGCCGCAATCAGCACCGTGAAGGGCACGTCGTCGGGGCTTTCGAACTCGGGGTATCCGCCAATCTGCTGATACAGCCCGATATCGCTCTCGCGCGTCTGCTGGAACATGAACTCGCGAAACGGCGCCAGGCTGGCCTCGACGGCTTCCTCTGCCCCAATCTCTTCGGCCAGGTAGGGCACCACCGCCTCGTCGTACACCTCTTGGAATACCGGCGCCATGATAAACAGGGTCAAAAACAGCGCCAGCCCAAGCAGAATCTGGTTCGAGGGGGTCTGAACGGTCCCCAGCGCCTGGCGAAGAATCGCCAGCACGATAATGATCCGGGCGAAGGAGGTCATCATCAAAAGCAGCGACGGCAGCAAGGTCAGCACCGTCATCAGCGCGAGGATCTGCAGCGTCAGGCTGTACTGCGTCTGACCTTCCTCCTCGACCACCGTCACCGCTGGCAGATTGGCCAGCACCGGATCGGTGCCGACCACCGCCAGCAGCGCCAGAAACAACCCAAGCAGAAACCTCATTTTCCTGCCTCCCTGCGTTCCTGCTGACGACGCAGCACACGCGCGAAGGCGGACGGCAAATGCGCGGTCATACGCTCGATATCGGCAGACTCGGGGGACACGGGCGCAACCTGCGGCTCCAGCCATCCCAGGTTGTTGACGCGCCCCGGCGCCACCCCGAGCAATGCCTGCCGCTCACCCACACGAACCAGCACCACGCGCTCGCGCGGGCCGACCGACACGGAGGACAGCACCTGCATGGGATAGGCGCCGCGGCTGTGATCAAAACCGCCACTGCGCTTGAGCAGCCAGACCACCACGAACATCACCCCAATCACGAGAAGCAGGCTGCCCACCAACCGCAGCAGGTAGCTTGCGCTGAGCGGATCAATGCCCTCCTGCTCGCCTGGCTGCGCCTGGTCCACCGAATCGGCAGTCTGTGCCGGCTCGGAAGCCTGGGCGGCAGCGGCCGCCTCGTCCGTGCCACCTGACTCCGAAAGGCCCGGAACCGGCATCAAGAGCACGGCAAACAGGACCAGCCATGGCAGAAGGGCAGGCATCAGCGCAGCTTCTTGACCCGTTCGGCCGGGCTGATCACGTCCGTCAACCGGATACCGAACTTCTCGTTCACGACCACCACCTCCCCGCGCGCGATCAGGGTACCGTTGACCAGCACGTCCAGCGGCTCACCAGCCAGACGATCCAGCTCGACGATCGATCCCTGGTTCAGCTGCAGCAGGTTGCGGATATTGATCTGGGTGCGCCCGATCTCCATCGACATGTGGACAGGAATGTCGAGGATCACGTCAAGGTTCAAGTCCGGATCGATCGCGCCGTTGCCCGAAGCGGCATCCGCCTCGATTCGATCCGCCTCCACCCGCTGCGCGTCTTCACCCCCGCCGGCTTCGGCCTCTTCCTGCTCGGCCATGGCCGCTGCCCAATCGTCCTCCGCGCTCGATGCTTGCTCGTTCGCCATCAGTGAAGCTCCTCATGTTCATCCACCGGCTCGTCCCGGCCTTCCTCGTCTCCGTGACGGATCGCTTCGAGAACCTTGACCGCCAGATTGCCGCGATGGACCCCATACTGGCCGGTAAACAGGGGGACTCCCTCGGCGGCCAGCACGATCGACTCGGGCATTTCAAAGGGAATGATGTCGCCGGTCTTCATGTGAATCAGGTCGGAAAGGCGCACCCGCGACTCGCCGAGCTGCGCGACCAGTTCGATTTCCGCCTGACCCAGCTCCCGCTTCAGCGCCCGCGTCCAACGCTCGTCCACCTCCAGGCGATCGCCCTGAAGACCACCATCCAGCAGGTCGCGGATCGGCTCGATCATCGAGTAGGGCAGCACCATCTGGAACAGCCCGCCGCCGCCCTCGACCTCGAGCCGGAAACTGTTGACGACCACCACTTCCGAGGAAGAGACGATGTTGGCCAGCTGCGGATTCATCTCGTGGCTGACCGTCTCGAACTTGATCGGCTTGATGGGGTTCCAGGACTTCTCCACTTCCTCGGTCGCCATTTCCAGAACCCGCTGGATGACGCGGAGCTCGGTCGGCGTGAAGTCCCGTCCCTCGATCTTGGAGTGGCGCCCAAAGCCGCCGAAGTAGTTGTCCACCAACGAGAACACCAGCCGGGACTCCATCATGAACAGCCCCAGGCCCTTGAGCGGCTTGACGTGAACCATGGTCAGCGAGGTCGGCACGAACAGGGTGTGCACATACTCGCTGTACTTCATCATCTTGACGCCCTCGATGGTCACTTCCACCGTGCGGCGCAGCATGGAGACCAGACGAATCCGGATATTGCGCGCAAAGCGCTCGTTGAGCATTTCCAGCGTCGGCAGGCGACCCCGGACGATCCGCTCCTGGGTGGTAAAGTCCCAGGGCTTCGCCTCATTGTCGTCCCCGACCCCGGTCTCGGTGTCGACATCACCGTCATCCACGCCGTTGAGCAGCGCGTCGATTTCGTCCTGGGAAAGAATGTCCGAACCGGCCATGGCACTGCCCCCGGCTTACTGCATCAGGATCCGGGTCAGGAACACGTCGTCGACAGCATCACTGACCCCTTCGCGGTTCTCGATCACCTGATTGACCTCCACCGCAATGGCGTCCCGCAATTGCTCCTTGCCCTCGCGGGTACGCAGCGTGGCCGGGTCGAATTCACTCGCCACGAGGTTGATATTGTTGACAATCTCGCCCTTGTGCTTCGTGAAAAATGCCTCGCCGTTTTCCAGATGAGTACGGAACTGCATGTTCATCTGCAGCAGACGGGCATCGGTCGGGTTTGCAAAATTGACCGTAATCGCCTCGCCGAGCTCGAAATTGACGGCCGGACCCTTGGCGGCCTCGGCGGGTTGCTCCTCGACCTGCTCGGTTTCGGCTCCCTCGCCGTTCTCAGCCTCCTTGTCGCCGCCGAGAAACATCATCGCGCCCACGGCCCCAAGCGCAAGCACCAGCAGAATCACCACGATCAGGAGGATCAGCACCAGCTTGCTACCCTTCTTCTTGCCTTCCTCTTCTGCCTCTGCCATGAAACACTCCTTATGGATTTTCACAAGGGAGTCTCTGCACGAGCGCAGAGATTCCCGTTTGGGACATGGATGTCGAAATGCAGCATGCCGCAGGCCATTGCCTTGCGAAGCACCAAGCCGCGGGGGGCTTGGCACAGGCGCTTCGGCAAGCCGTTCAGGCAGTGCGGCTCGAGCCGGAGACCGGCGTGTAGATGCCTTTGAGCGCGTAGATTATCATGCCGCCGCGGATTCGGCGCCCTCCCCGAGCGGCTCAGGCGGCCTCGCGCTTGTGACGATACATGGCCCCGTCGGCCCGCCGATACAGATCGGCCGCCGTATCACCCGGCCGGGCTTCCGCCAACCCGGCATTGACCTGAAGCAGCACATCCAGGCTGCCGACATGCAGGGGGTGATGGCCCAGCCAGTCCACCATCCGCTCGGCCACATGGGCGCCGCCCTCCGCACCGGTGGCCGGCAGCAGAGCCACAAACTCGTCCCCGCCGATCCGGTAGGCGTTGTCTGCCTCGCGCAGGGTGTCCTGCAACCCTCGGGCAACATGCACCAAGGCCAGATCGCCCACGTCATGCCCCCAAGTGTCATTGACCTGCTTGAAGTCCCGCATGTCGAAGAGCACCAGCGAAAACTGGGTTCCGTAACGCTCAAACCGGTGCATCTCCTGTCCCAGGTCGCGCTCCCAGGCGGCCCGGTTGCCCAGGCGTGTCAGGGGGTCGCGGTGCGCGGCATCCACCATCTGCTGGTACAGGGTCGCGTTGCGCAATGGCAGGGTCGCCAAAGCAACCAGCGTCTCCACCCGGGCCATGTGATCGGCGGCGATGGGCTGAAAGGCATACAGGTCAAGCGTCCCGATTGGCTCACCCTGCAGATCAAGGCCGAACTCGGTGATCCAGGGCCCCTGCTCGCCACTGAGCAGATCCAGCCCCCCGGAAATCCAGCGCGCCCCGCACACGGCAGTCTCCTGCGCCAGATAGCGGCGAAAAGTGCCGAGCAGAACGGCGGGATCCAGGCTGTGCTGAAAGGCGCCCGAGAGCGTCAGAAGAAGATCCGCCGGCACATGCTGCAACTGGCTGGCAAGCGGCGCCATGGTCTCTTCGGGGTCCGGCAGCCGGACCATGGCGCGCCGGTGCGCTCCTGCACTCTGGTTCCAGCGGGTACGGATACGGGCCGGCTCGGGAATACTTGCGATCTGGGCAGCCATGACGCGCTCCTTATCGTGAATCGTTCGTGACCCAAATCAAGCAGGCTTCATGCCAGGAACAAAAATTCAACCGAAGATCCGCAACAGGAACCACCCATCCATCTGAATATAAAGGATAAAATTCAAAGAGCAGCCCACAGAAACCAACCCGGGTCATTGAGGCAAGCCTGCCGGGACAGCCAGGCCGTCGCCCTTTGTCGTCGCCCGGGATTGCCCGAGGACAACGGGACAGATCACGACTTGTCGCGCAGGGCCATTACCCGACGATAGACCGCATTCCGTGGCTGGCCAGTGGCAGTCACCAGGGTGGCCACGATACTGCGGGGCGAGACGCCCTCGGCCAGCAAGGCCGCGATCAAAGCATCCGGCGCGACAGCCGCCTCCTCAATTGCTGACGATGCATCCTCTGCCCCAGCGACCATGATTACCCACTCCCCGCGCCTTTCGATGGTCCCGTTGGTCAGGGCCGCCGAGAGATCCGCCAGAGAACCGTCAAAAAATCGCTCGTAACGCTTGGTCAGTTCAGCTGCCAGGACGGCAGGCCGGTTCTCACCCAGGCCCGACGTCAAATCCTTGACCGATTCCGTCAGCCGATGAGGTGATTCGTAGTAAATCAGGGTGCCGCTGTAATCGGCCATGACCTCGATACGCTGACGACGGGCCGCCTTGCGCGCCGGCAGAAAGCCCTCGAAGGCGAAGCGGTCAGACGGCAGCCCCGCCGCGCTGAGGGCGGCAATCAGGGCGCTGGGGCCGGGCACGGGACAGACCGGGTGCCCCGCAGACCGGACGGCGCGAACCAGCACGAATCCCGGATCGGAAATCAGCGGCGTGCCGGCGTCACTGATCAGGGCCACCGACTGACCTGCCTCCAGCGCTTCGACCAAACGACGGCTTCGCTCGCTCTCGTTGTGCTCGTGCAGCGACAGTTTTCGAGTGCCGATCCCGAAGTGATCCAGCAACCGCCCGCTGTGGCGCGTATCTTCGCAGGCGATCAGGTCCACCTCGGCGAGCACGGCCCGCGCCCTGTCGGACAGGTCGGACAGGTTACCCAGTGGCGTCGCCACAACATAAAGAGTACCGGGGACCACCCAGCGTCCTGATTCTGCAACACGCATGACCTATAATCTCGAAAATCCGTGACTTCGCGTCGGCCCGCTCGATCCGCGCGAATCGCGATCTGTCCAGCCCAGCCCAAGCCAGGAGCCTAGCGGATGCTTCCGCCCCAAGCCCTCTTGCGCGCCCTCGCGCTCTGTTTTTTCCTGATCCCGATCATTGCCTGTGCCCCCAGGCCTGACCTGCAGTCGGACCAGGCCCGCACAGACCCGTCTCCGGCAGCCGTCACCGAGACGCAACTGACCGAAGGCAGCCCCGAGCAGATTGCACAAGCCTACTATCGACTCTCGACGCAGGCGGAGGGTACCACGGCGCTGGACGCGCAGATGCGCGCGGTTGAAACACTGCTGGACCAGGAGTCCTTCACCCCGGCCGGCGTCATGCTCGACCGTTTCGCGACGGAAGATCGTGCCCGCTGGCCTGACCTTGCCGAGCGCCGGGCTCAGCTGCTTGAAGGCCTGGCACTTATGGAGGCTGGAGAAACGGTCGCTGCACTGCGCACTGTCCGTGATGTTCCCGTCCCGCTCGACGAAGCGGAAACCAACCGCCGACTGCTGCTGCTGGCAGAGATCCACAGGCGCCTGGAATTGCCAGTAGACGCCGTTCGGCACCGCGTCATCCTTGACGAGCGACTTTCCGGCCCATCCGCGCAGCGCAACCGTGAAGCCATTGTCCGCACGCTTCACGGACTGCCCACCGCAACGTTGCGTGAAGCACAGCGCACCTACCCTGACGGCGCCATGGGCGAGTGGATCGCGCTGGCACGCGCAGTCCACCAGGGACAGTCGGCGGTGGCAGACTGGACGCAAGCCCATCCGGATCACCCGGGCAGTCGCGCACCGCTCAAGGACGTGCTGGCGGAGCTGGCACCCGCTGGACCGTCGCTGGCGCCGGGCGAAGCAGGCGGGCCGGTGGCCGTTTTGCTTCCGATGACCGGGCGTTTCGCCAGTCTGGCAGAGGCGATCCGCCAGGGCATGGACATGTCGGCGGCCCTGCATGTCGGCGGCCCGGCGCGGGAGATTGTTTACCTCGACAGCGGTGAAACGCCCGAAACCTTTGCCGCAGCCCTGGAGCAGGCCCTGGACCAAAGACCGGCAGTGCTAGTCGGCCCCCTCATCAAAACTCAGCTGCCGGGGCTGGAAGCACTGCCGGCCGGCAGCCCGCCGGTCATTGCCCTGAATCGGGACGAGGACGCTTCCCCGCTGCCGCCGCAGGTCGTGCAGTTCGCGCTCTCCCCGGAACAGGACGCGCGCGCCGCGGCGGCGCGCATGATTGCCGACGGCCGCTACCGGGCGCTGATGCTGCTTTCCGAGGACAGGCTGGGTGACCGGGTGGGCAACGCCTTTGCCAGCGAATACCAACTGCTTGGCGGCACGGTGGTTGCCGAAGCACGAGTCAACCCGGAAGAGACGGACTTTCGAGCCCAGATCCAGCCGTTGCTCGGTTCACGATCACCGGGTGACGGACGTTACGATCCGCAGATCCGAAGTGATGTCGACGCTCTTTTTATCGGTGCGGCCGAAGCGCTGGTCGTTCAGCTGGTGCCCCAGGTGGACTACCACGGTGGCGAGGCGCTGCCGCGCTATTCCACCTCGCTGGTTCACGAGGGGATTCCCGACCCCTGGCGCGACCGGGACAAGCGCGGCCTGATCGTACCCATCGCCCCGCTGCTGCTGGCGGGCAACAGCCTGCCGGATGATCCAAGGTACATGGAATACGAGCGCGCCTCGCTCAGCGGTTTTCCGAGCCTGTTCGCCTTTGGTGCCGACGCCATGACGCTGGCTCTGGATCTGGCGGATCTCGATCATGATCGCTGGATCGAGGGACGCACGGGCAGCCTGCGCCTGAGCGGCACCGGAGTGATCGAGCGCGAGCCGGCCTGGGCCCGCTTTGACGAGAACGGCAAGCTGATCCCACTCTCCGGCTTCGAGCCCTACGTCCCGACAACCCCGGAGACGATCTCACCCCTTCCAGCCCTGCCCAATGCTCGGATGCCGAATGTTCCGGTCCGCGAAGTACGCTCTGAAATCAGCCGCTGATCGCCGCCTGCGCGGGTCCGCAGGTGAACGGATTGCCCGCCAGTGGCTCGAACAACAGGGATTGAAAACCCTGTCGGAAAACTGGCGGGGCGGTCGGGGCGAACTGGACCTGGTAATGCGCGACGGGGCCACGCTGGTGTTCGTGGAGGTCCGCAGTCGGCGTGCAGGAGCGCGTGTTTCCGCCATCGAGAGCCTGGACCCGCGCAAGCTGGCCAAGGTTCGCGAAACGGCCCAGCGCTACCTGCTCGCCCACCCGCGCTGGCAAACAGCGCCCTGTCGTTTCGATGTCGTGGCGCTGACTGGTCCGGCGGAAGAACCCCGGGTGGACTGGATTCGGGACGCGTTCTGAGTCCGTCGCTGACGCGCCCCCTCAGCAGTCCGCACCGGGCCGATCGCAAGCGCGGCAATGGCCATGTGGCCGCACGCCAGCCACCCTGTCAATCAGAGTACGCATCCATGATCGAAATCGTCGAAAGACGGCTTGACGCCTCGCTGAACGAATTGCGCGAGGCACTGACCCCACTGGCACCCCAGTTGCTCATGGCCGCGGGCATCATGCTCCAGGCCATACTGCAGGGGAACCGGATCCTTGCCTGCGGTGCGCGGGAGCGCAGCCAGCTTGCCGCGCACTTCGCCCGCCTGATGATCGGCCAGTTCGAGCACGAACGTCCCGGCCTGCCGACCATGGCGCTGCAGGAATTCCCGGGTGGGCGAGAGCCCTTCGCCAAGGCCATCCGGGCACTGGGCGGTCAGGGCGATGTGCTGTTTGCCATTGGGCGGAACGATACCGAGGGACTCCAGGCCGCGCTTGAAGCCGGTCGCGAGCGGGAAATGCAGCGGATCCTCCTGACCTGTGGCGAGGAGGACACGCTCCGAGACGCCCTGCAAACCCGGGATTGCCTGATCTGCCTGCCGCCGGGGCGAGCCGCCCTCGCCCACGAGGGGCAACTGATGGTCATTCATGCGCTCTGCGATCTGGTCGACCGCCAGCTCCTCGGCCTCGAGGGGGCCGAATGAGTCGGGAAGAACACTTCATCGCGGCGCTGGAAAGCGCGGTCGGTCGGGAGGATCTGCGGGAGGCGACCGGCGATCGCTGGCCCTACGGCATGGACAACAGCCGGCGACACGCCCTGCCGCTGGCCGTACTGATCGCCCGGGATCACGAGCAGGTAGCGGCAGCCGTCCGGGTCTGCGCCGAGCATCGCCTGCCGGTCACCGTTCGAGGACGCGGCACCGGAACCGCCGGGGGAGCCGTGCCGGAGCATGGGGGGCTGGTCATCAGCATGGAACGCATGGACCGGGTTCTCGAATTCGTGCCCGAGGACCGTCTGATCGTGGTGGAAGCGGGAATCACCAACGCCGTGGTTCAACAGGCGGTCGCGCAGGCCGGGTTCTTCTGGCCACCGGATCCTACCAGCAGTGCCATCTGCACGGTGGGCGGAAATATCGCCTGCAATGCGGCCGGCCCAAAGGCCGTCAAGTACGGCAGCACCCGCGAGCATGTACTGGGGCTGCGCGCCGTCACGGGACAGGGAAACACCCTGCGCACCGGCGTGCGCACAACCAAGGGCGTGGTCGGCTACGACCTGACCAGGCTGCTGATCGGCTCGGAGGGGACACTGGGACTGGTCACCGAAGCCACCTTGAAACTGACACCCCGCCCCGAATCCCGGCGGATGTTCCGGGCGCTCTACTCGAACATGCGGTGCGCCTCCCTGGCCATCTCGCGCCTGATGGCCCAGCCGGTGACACCGTCAGCCCTGGAGTTTATCGACAGCATGGCACTCGATCTGCTGCGCCGCCACCGCGGCGTCGACCTGCCCGAAGAGGCCGGAGCCTTGCTGATGCTCGAGATCGACGGGACCGAGGCAACCGTCAGCGATGGTGCGCGGGAAATTCTCCGAACGGCCGATGGCCCTGGATGCCTGGAGGTCCGCGCAGCGGCGGACGACGACGAGGCCGTGCAGCTCTGGGCGGCGCGCAAGGCGCTGTCACCCACGCTGCGGCATCTGGCGCCCAAGAAGATCAATGAGGACGTGGTGGTACCCGTCTCGCGGATTCCGGAGCTGACTGACACGCTGGCGGAAGTGGCCGAGGCCCAGGGTCTGATCATTGCCAGCTTCGGCCATGCCGGCAACGGCAACCTGCACGTCAACCTGATGGTCGACCCGGATGACCCGGAGCAGATGGCGCGTGCAGAAATCGCCCTGGAGGCCATCTTTCGCCGGGTGCTTGATCTGGGCGGGACGCTGTCGGGCGAGCACGGCATCGGACGGGTCAAGCGAGCGTTTGTCTCGATGGAGCTTGATGACGTCGCGCTTGAAACCATGCAGGCCATACGACGGGCGATGGACCCGCTGGGCATTCTCAACCCGGGCAACAAGCTCCCTGATCCAGCCAGTCCCTGAAATCAGCAACCCGTTGCCTCGGGAATCCCTGCACGAATGCTTCCAATTACCGTGCAGGGTATCGATGCCCTGCCGCACAATGGCGCAAGCCTTTGAAGTGCCCTCCACGAGCCGTTCAGGTATCGGCCCGATCGTTGCTGCAGAACGTCATCCTGGAATTTATATGAAGTTTCCCTCGGCGGGATTCGACTGTCAGCCCCTGACAGCCGAGCCCGGTTCGCGGCGGCGCCCAGCCTCGTTCAGTCCCGTCGCCCGCAGGGGGACACCAAGTCCTCGGCATGGGCACGGAGGTACTCGAGAAACTTGCCGGCGACCACCGAGAGCACCTTGCCGCGCGGATAGACGATGTTCCAGTGCCGCTCCATCGGAAACCCCTCCACATTGAGCGCCACAATGCCGCTGCAGCCGCGGTCCTGGTTCAAGGCATGCTGAGAGATGACCGCCAGCCCCAGCTCACCGACCACGGCCTGCTTGATCGCCTCGTCGTTTTCCAGGGCCAGCCGTACCCGGGGTGTCAGTCCCTGGTCACGAAAGCGTTTTTCGACCGCCGCCCGGATTCCCGACCCCTGCTCGCGCATGATCAGGGGCTGCTCGGCAAACTCGGAAAACCGCACCTGGTTTTGTCCAGCGAGCGGATGATCTTCCGGAGCGATCACCACCAGCGGATTCGGTGCGAAGGGGATGACTTCAAGGTCCTGATCGGTCGGTGGAATGGCGCCGAGGATATAGATGTCATCAAGATTCTGGGCAATGCGCTGCAGCAGCTTGTCCTTGTTCGTCACCGTCAATTCAATGTCGATGTCGCTGTACTGCTTGCAGAACCGGCCCAGCGCGAGCGGGGCGAAGTACTTTGCCGCCGTGATCACGCCAAGCCGCAGACGGCCACGACGCATGCCCTTGAGCTCGGAGATGGACATCTCCAGGTTGGCGAGTTCGTCCAGCACATCACGACCGCTTCGGGCCACCAGCTTGCCCGCGTCGGTGAGATAGACATTGCGTCCAATCTGCTCGAACAAGGGTAACCCGACCGCTTCGGTAAGCTTCTTGATCTGGGCCGAGACCGAGGGCTGGGTCAGGTGCAGCTCTTCAGCGGCCTTGGTGAAATTTTCGTGCCGCGCAACGACCTCAAAGATCTGCAGCTGACGCAGTGTGGCATGGCGAACGAGCTGCTGGCTGGATGTCTTGCTCAAGTCACAGGCTCCGGTTGCCCTTCAGGCCGCTTTCCAGCTTTACGGACAGCAAGGCATTGGCTGGGCCCTGCGTTGATCTCGTGCCAACGGGAAAAGGCGCGATCAGTACTTGCCCTGAGTCATGACCTGGGTATCGCCAACAAAGACCGCGACGTGATGTCCGCATTCTTTCAGGCGCTTTACCGAAACCAGGAAGTTTTCAAGCTTGTGCTCGGAAAGTACCACCATGAACATCGTGCTAGAGTCCCCGGCCAGGTGTCCCGTCTGCGGGCCGCTCTCACCCTCGCCGCGAACCGTGAAATACGTAAAACCGGAGGCTTCGGACGAACGAATCGTCCGCTTCATGCGCTCCTCAAGTGCGGTGGAAACCACGATGGTCACCATCTTCTCCGGGTAAAGCTCAACTGCCATATCGACCTGCTCCTCTATTAAGTGCCCTGCATCCTGTCTGCACGTGCTCTGCGGCCACGCAAAACGCACCACGTTCAGAGCACTATACCACCGCCAGGGCTGCCGTCTGCGTTGTCAGCCGAGCCCGACATACCAGCCGGCAGCCGCGTAATAGAGCGGAATCCCGAACACCACGTTCAGCGGGAAGGTCACGCCAAGCGACAATGTCAGGTAATAAGAAGGATTGGCCTCGGGCACCCCAAAACGCATGGCCGGGGGGACGGCGATGTAGGAGGCGGACGCGCCGAGGATCGCGACCAGCAAGGTGCCACCGACCCCGAAGCCGAGCAGGGTATGACCAACAAAAATGCCGGCTGTCGCGCCGATCAGCGGCATGACCACACCGAATACCAGCAGCACCGGCCCAACACTCTTGAATGCCGACATCCGGCGACCCGCTTCCATGCCCATATCCAGCAGGAACAGGCAAAGCACGCCCATGAATACTTCGTGGGAGAACGGATACACCTTCTCCATCGCCGCCGGCGAAGCAACTGCACCAATCAGCAGAGACCCCAGCAGCAAGATGACGTAACCATTGGTCAGCGCTTCATGCGCCAGCTCCTTCCAATTGGTTTGCACCTGGTTGCAGCTGTCGCAGTCCGCACCGCCAGCAGCCTGGATCTGCTTGCGCGCAAAGGCGGCAATCATCAGGCCCACGACAATGGCCGGGAATTCCATCACCACCATCATCACGATCGGGTAGGTCTCGTATTCGACCCCCGACGCTTCAAGGAAGGCAACGGCCGTCAGGAACGTCGCTGCACTGACCGACCCGTAGTGCGCGGCGATGGCGGCCGCGTTGAGCCGGTCAATCCGGTCGCGCCACCGCAGCATCAAGTAGCCGATCACCGGCATGGCAAACCCGAGCACCAGCGCCCAGAATATCGACAGGAAGGCCTTGCTCAGCTCCACATCGGCCAGCGCAGCGCCCCCCTTCAAGCCGATGGCCATGAGCAGGTAGATCGACAGACCTTTCGACATCCCGTCCGGGAATTTAAGGTCCGATCGTACCCACCGGGCAAACAGGCCGAGTGCAAAAAACAGCACGGCCGGAATCAGCAAGCTCTCGATACTGAACATGTCAAATCAACCCTTTCCCTGACCAGCAAAGAATCACAGGAGGAGACCGGCGGCACGTCAGTCCGCCCCGCTGTCTCCCTTTCCAAACCGCTTGAAGTAATCGCGGACGATCACGCCCGTGGGCTTACTATCCACATGACGAAAGATCACATAATTGATCACCGCATGTACTGCAAGGGCAATCAACAGACCCTCGAAAATCCCGACCTTGTAAACAAGAAGTCCGCAGAACGTCGCAAGCAGAAGCGCGTAGGGCCCATGATGCGCCACGTGCAGGAGACCCACGATCATCTTCCAGCCAACAAACATCATGATGATACCCAGTGCAAACTTCGGCAGAAGCTCCAGGTACTCAACATTCATCACGAAAAAAAACACGACCAGGGCGATCACCAGTACTGAAAACTTTGTGTAAGCACCGGCAAGCTTGTTGGTCGTACTCTTGGCAAGTCCATCCAGGTTGGTCATGCCGCCGAAAAAGCTCGAACCCATGTTCGCGATCCAAATGGCCAGCAGACTGTTGTTGCTGTGTGTCTTCCGCCCAAGCGGATCGATCTTCTCGATCGCGCTGTTGCTCATTACCTGTTCAATCACGTCAATGACCGCCAGCATCAGTGCAAAGCCGATCGCGTAAAGCCACAACGAAACACTGTCGAAGTCCGGGATTGGCAACGCCAGCTCAAGCGGGACATCCTCGACGTGAAGCATCGAAACCGGCGTCAGCTGGGAAGCCACCACACCAAAGACGATCAGCGCAAGATAGGGTATCGCCGGCTTGCTGTCCTTGTAACGCCCGAACAGCCAGAGAAAGACAGCAGCACCTGTCAGCGAGAGTAAAATGACAGACAGCCTGGGCCCAGACCAGAATCCCGCCTCGTCGACACCGGCAGGCAGCTCATAAGTGAACCCCAAAAAATTCAGAAATATTTTCAGCCCGATACCCGCCAGCAACCCCTCGACGAGATATGTGGGCACGGCCATCAGGATGTATCGCTGCAGATCGAACTTCCAGATCACAGCCTGAAACGACGCCGTCAGGAAAATCAAAAACGCCATGTTCTCGATCCCGAACGTCGCCACACCCATGGCCAGAATCGGTGCCAGCCCCGCCGCGATCCCCGGGCTGCCGATAAAATTCCCGGGACGAAACCACGCCAGGAACCAACCGATAAACCCGGCAAAGGCCACCGTGGCCAACCCGACCTTGATTGGGTAGTCAGACATCATGGCGATCCCAACCGACAGAGGGATTGCCATGGCGCCGGTAATAATCCCAGCAGGCACGTCACGGCTCACGTAACGAGCCTGGAAGGCGGCGCTTCCGTAGCGCGCCCGCAGGTCCTGTCCTGATTCGGCCTGATTCTGCCCTTTCATGAAGCCCCCCCTATCTGCTCACTCTGCCCTCACAGCCAAAGCACGCGCCCGATTGACCCCCATGACCGACGAAGCGTCAGACCTGCGCGTCGGGCCCGACTTATCGAAGGGTGACGAAAACGGTGCCCCAGTCGTATTGTCACCGTCTGGCGCCCTTTCACTGCGCCACAGAAGACACCACCGGCATCCTGAACCGACTCCGTCCTCAAGCTTGCCACCGCACTGGACACAAAAAAAAGGCCGGGCTCTCCGACCTTTGCCAAGCAACTAACATGCGAACCGAACGGGACTGGGCAGTACGCTTGATCGTCTTTTCTGAATCAGCGGGTACCTGACCATGCCAAGCCTGAGACAACCGCCACCCCGCGGCTCCTCCAGCCTGCGGCTCAATCCGGCCAGACCCGCCGGCGTGGGAAGTCCATCAGGGCCTTTTCCACCACCCGACGACTGCGCTCCTCGGCAAAAGCCGGCATGCGAGGAATGCGCCGCACCGGATCCAGCCGTCCGCGTGACGGCTCGACCCTGTGCTCACTACCGGAAGGACGGTTCATCGCCCTCAAGCGGAATCTCCCCCACCGGCATGCGAGTCAATGATCCTCCCACCGGAGACCTCCCGATACAGAGCCTCAATCTCTGCGGTCACAGAGAGCTCTTCATCGGAAAAGTCCTCCCCCCGCGGATAGACCACCAGACTGGCGTGGTCGCGGCCGAAGCTGATATTCATCTCGACCTTCGGCCCGTCATTCACCTCGGCAACCCGGTCAAGGAAGTCCCGCAACGACTCATAGCCGTCAAAAAGGAACTTCCCTTCCATCATGGCCGGACGCGAACGACGCTTCCAGCAGTCCGTCATGCAAAGGGCCTCCCCATGGACGCCGGACCACGAGTCATCATGGCCTGATAATCGGCCAGCCACTGTTCAACGCGCTGCAGCTGATCCTGCTCTTCCTCAAGCAGTCCACGGAACAGCGCGTGGTCTTCGCCTGCCCCCATGCGCGCCATGTAACCAAGCGCCTCGGAGTACAGGTTGATCAGTTCAAGCTCCCGCTGCTGACAGCCAACCAGGGCGTCCACGACGTCCATGGCAGGCTCTGACGGACGCAGAACCGAGCCTGACGGCAAGGCACCATGCTCGACCATCCGCTGGATCAGCCTTTCGGCATGCATGAACTCCTCGCCCGCCAGCCGACCGAAACCCTCTGCGTACTCTTCCTCGTTGCGGCTGCGCGCCAGCGCCGCCTGGGCGAGGTAGTACTGACCTGCAGAGAATTCCAGGCTCAGCGCACGACCGAGAAAACCCAGCACCCGAGGGTTCATCTGTTGGGCTGCCATCGGCGAGCGCATATGGCCGGAAGCGCCCGGCGCCCGCGGTGGCAGCGTGTTGTAGCGATAAGGACGCATCAGTCGATCCCCTGTCCGGCCCGCCGATCATGAGCGTCGGCGGACATGAACCTGAATGTCTTCAAGCGGCCGCTCTCAGGAGCGACGCGCGGAGGCATCCGCTTCCAGGATCGGATCCAGTTCACGGTGCGGACGGGCAATGATGTGCGCGGCGACAAGACCGTCACCCACGCGTTCGCAGGCGTCAGCGCCGGCGCGGACGGCAGCATTGACGGCACCGGTTTCACCCCGGACCAGGACGGTCACGTAACCGCCGCCAACGAACTCACGACCACTCAGGCGCACTTCGGCTGCCTTGGTCATGGCGTCCGCCGCCTCGATCGCGGGGACCAGGCCACGCGTCTCGATCATGCCCAGCGCGATACCATATTCATTACTCATGTCTCTACTCCTACAGGAACTCTAAAAACCCTTGGCGAATGCCTGCCCTGGCCCGCCGCTAGGCGGCGGGCCACAAGGGACATCAGGCCTTGTCGGCGCTTGCCTGGGGCAGTACCGGCTCCACCTCGCGGTGCGGGCGGGCGATGATGTGGGCGGCAACCAGGCCGTCACCTACGCGCTCGCAGGCATCGGCACCCGCGCGGACGGCGGCGTTGACCGCGCCCGTTTCACCACGGACCAGAACGGTCACGTAGCCACCACCGACGAACTCGCGACCGATCAGGCGGACTTCAGCTGCCTTCGTCATGGCGTCCGCCGCTTCGATGGCGGGAACCAGACCGCGCGTTTCGATCATCCCCAGGGCAATACCGTATTCGTTAGCCATTTTTGCTACCTCGTTGTCGTTACAGTTTTCTTTAGTTCGATCAGGCCGAACAACGGTCCGGCCTCAACAGATCAGTCGGCCGAAGCGCGACTGCCTTCAGCCAGGATGGGCTCAACCTCGCGGTGCGGACGCGCGATGATGTGCGCTGCCACCAGACCGTCGCCCACGCGCTCGCAGGCGTCGGCCCCGGCGCGGACAGCCGCGTTGACCGCGCCCGTTTCGCCACGGACCAGAACGGTGACATAACCACCGCCGACGAACTCGCGCCCGATCAGGCGGACTTCAGCCGCCTTGGTCATGGCGTCGGCCGCCTCGATGGCCGGCACCAAGCCGCGGGTTTCGATCATGCCCAAAGCAATTCCGTATTCAGTTGCCATTTCCAATACTCTCCACTGCCGTAAAAAATGCCCTTGCGGGATCCTGCCACAGTCCGCCCGTCACGATTCGAACGGCCCGATCTTTTCTTCCCAGCTGGTTTCCCAGTTGTCGATAATGCCCCCGACGGTCAGGTCGGTGAGATACTTCGGATCGCCTGCTGCCAGCCGTGCTGCCGAGTTGGCGATGGTGAACACCCAGTCACCGGGTTTTACCCCAATCGGGTCCATCGCCACGCTCGGCTTGCCGCCCACGCTCATCAACACCTGGCACCGAAGCTGCCCCATGCCTTCGAGCCGGCGGGTCATCACCAGTGGCTGTACCACACGGTGAATCTCCATCGCTTCAGGCCCCTTCCCAACGGTCGATAATGCCCACGATCGTCAGATCACTCGGGTACCCCTTGACGCCGGTGGCGTCGCGGGCCGCCGAACTGCCCACGCAGAGAACCCAGTCCCCCGGCTTGCAGCCGACCGGGTCGACCGCAACCATCGGCGCGGATCCCGGCTTTTCCCGGACGACCAGCAAGGGCTTGTGCTCCAGCGTGTCGATCCGGCTGGTCGAAACCAGCGTTTTTTCAACCTGAAAGATCTTCATTCAATGTGCCCCGAGATTTCCGCTGTCCGGCTCATCCAGCATGATGGGTGCCTTGTCTGCGGAAACGTCCTTCAAGGTGCAGCGTGTCACGAAGAGCCCGTCACGAGAAAGATCCGCATAACGCGCGTGCATGGCCGACTCAATGCGCCGCACTCGCGTTTGCGCGCGATCTCTCGAACCCGGAACCCGCCCGTCAAAGTCGCCGCGCACCACCACCGGGATGGGTAATCCACGCCGGACATTCAGCCCGGAGAAGATCTTCACACCGACATCGACGTCCGCCACACCCTCTTCGAGCGTGTCGAGAAAAGCGTAGTAGGTCAGGTTGCGCAGCTGTACTTCGCCAAACCCAGCACCCACGCCGATAAACCGCTCTGCATGACCGATATCCGCGTAGCGCCCGTCATGGTAGGACCGAACGTAATCAACCTGGGACAGGTTGTTCACGATCAGCCATTCGACCAACTCGAGCTTCCCCCCGGCCGGCGCCTTGCCCCCGTTGCTGGTCGCAACGGACAGCAGCTGCTGCCGGATGGTGTGCCTCGCGGTGTCTTCGTCCATGCCGAGGGTGAGGTCGAAGAGGAATCCCGTGTCGATGAACAGGTCCAGGTCGATACCACCCTGCGGCGACTCGAAGTGCACCCGCATGCTGTCGTCGTCGGTATTCAGCCCTACCAGCAGCGTGTCCACGGTTGCGCCGCAGCAGAACCGGTTCTCGATGGCTTCCACGAAGTCATCGAGCCGATCCCTTGCGGCCGTGGCCGCGGCCACATCGTCGCTGCCATGCGCCGCACAGCCCTGGTGCTGCGGATCGCTGGACGAGAAGTGATACACCGCGATCTTCAGGTAACGCGTCGGCTCGTCCGCCGGGACCGGCAGGCCAGTCCGGTAGCGGTTGTGCTCGACGAACACCCAATTGCGGACACTCTCGCTGACGTCAAACAACACCCCGGCATGCGCCTTGCGGCGCACCTGGGACCAGGGCAGGCGAAGCACGTAGCTGACCACGTGCGCCAGCCGTCCGTCCGCGCAGGGCGCCACGCCAACCGCGTGGTAGCCCCAGCCACGAAGACGCTCGACGAAGCGGTCGTCCTCGGAGCTGGCCAGCGGGTTGCGTTCGTAGAACTCCTCCGCAAAGCTGCGATACACCTCGAACAGGCAGTGCCCGTAGAGGCGACGGATATCCAGCCCCCCGATCCAGGAATCACCGAGCAGCCGCTCCGGCAGAGCCACGCCAAGCTTCTGGCGCACGAGCGCCTGCGCCTGGGCGACGAAATCCGACTGTGACTGCAACCGGGCAAGATCCCGAAGCACGGGTTCAATGCTGTCGAAGCGGTCCTTGATCCGGGTTTCGTACTCATAGAGCCGAGCATTGGCCACCAGGTCGGAAAGCACGTGGTGACGCCCGGCCCCACCCTGACGACGGTGCGAGCCGGCACGACGATCCACCGACCGAGCCGCGGGAGCCGCAGACTGCGCCGGTTCCCGGACAAACCCAGGGCGGCTGGCCTCGGATCCCGCCCGATTGGGAGCCTGGACGGTCGGCCAGAGCAGCGAACGCTTGCGCTTGCGAAGACTCATTGACTGCCAGGCCCCCATTCAGGACTCATCGGACGATTGACGATCAGGTCAGCCACGGGCACCACCGGATACCGTTACCAGCGCACCGGTACGCGTGTTCCCGGAGGAACCGCTGATCGGTGACTCGGGATGCTCCCGTTCCATCTGCTCACGCATCAGGCGTGCACCCGCGAACGCGCCAGCACCACCTCCCTTGAAGGAGACGTTGCGCTGCTGCGCCCAAGGGCCTTCGGTACCGGTCACCCGGTCGCCGCGGTCCCAGGCATCACCGGTAATCCGGCTACCTGCCTGGGAGGCCTCACCGGTAAACCGTTGGGCCGCTGCCATCGGCGAAACGGGTGCCGCCTGAGGCTGTCCACTTGGACGGGCCCAGCCTTCGTCGACTCCAGTGACCTTCCCGGCTGCCCGGGCGAAGTCGCCGGTAAACCGGCTCTGCGCGTCAGACGGCTGGGATACCGGCGGGGCCGTTGGCGCCACCGGGGCAGCGTCACCGCTGATCATGACCGGAAAGTCCGGATCGCCCGGCTCGGCTTCGAAATGACCACCGCAGTATCCCTGCACCTGGTCGTGTCCGAAGTAGGGTGTGCCGGAAACCGGATTGCAGACACCACGCTGGGCACCGGTGAGGTGATCCACGCCGGGCTGCTGCCCGCTGATCGGCCGCGCCACGCTGCTCCCCCTGCGTCGGGGCGTTGTGCGCTGAACGGCTTCGTGGACGTCTTCGGTTGAACAGGTCTGAAACTGGTCGGGCCCCAAGTAGGGCGTCCCGCTTACAGGTTCGCAGCGACCCGCTTCAGCGCCTGTCAACCGTTCCCCGTTTCCCACGCGTGCTCCGGTAACGCGCTGCCCGCCGAAGGTGGCGGCGTCGCGCACCTTGGAAGCACCCGGATCCGGCGTCACGCTGCACTGGTCAGTGACCGTCTCGCGGCTCAGGTAAGGCGTACCGGTCACGCCCTTGCACCGTCCCGGCTCATCACCGGTTACCGGCAGGACGCGGTCAACCGAGGTCCCGCTGATCCGGCTGCCTGCGGCAGTGGATGATTCGTACGACTTGACGGGTGCGTCCCGACGAACCTGCCGACCACCGGTCACCACCGGGCCCTCGGCTACCGGCGCGGCCGGCTCGGGGGCACGCTCTGGACGGTCGAACATGACCGACGAGCGCATGGGACGGCGCTGGGCTGGCTGCGCCGCACCGCCATTGGCGGAGCAGTACAGGTCGCTCTGATCAGCGGGCAGGTAGTCCGTGCCGGTCACGCTGCGGCAGAAGCCGACTTCGTCACCCGTGGTGCGCTGTGACCGCCCGACCAGCGTTCCCGATACGGACTGTCCGCGCCGCGAGGCACTGACAGAAACCTTAGCCGGCCCCGGCTCGGGAGCGCTGCCACACAGACTGCTGAACAGATCGGGCCCCAGGTACTGGGTTCCGGTGACGGAACGACAGGCGCCGTATTCGGCACCGGTCATCTGCTCGCCCGGGCCCATCTTGGGTCCGCTGACCTGCTGACCGCGTTCGGTCTGCGCGTAGTTGACCTTGGCCGGCACGGATTCAGGGTCCGTCTTCGGGGCGGGCGCACCGCGTCCGCCAGTATTGCGACGACCACCGGTGGTGCACACCTTCCCGCGAGTGCAGCGCTCGGCCCGCACCTGGCGGGCGATCTCGCGACTGCTCGCTTTCGGGTTGGCGACACGCGCCAGGGACGCGGGTGAACCGCTCTGGCTGCGAACGGCATCGACGGTTGCCTTCCCCCGGATCTGCGCGTTGCGGTAGGCCCGGGACTGGAGGCGACCTTCGTTGGCGACCACCGGCTTGTTGGGCGTGACACGACGCGTTGACTTGCCATTGCGGCCGTTGCCGCGCGGCGTGAAGACCGGCTTTTCAGAGGCTGCCGGCTGCTGAGCCGGTGCCTCCTGACGCTCTGTCCTGGCAGCAGGCTGAGGCGCAGGCGCGGAAGCCTGCACCGGAGCTGCCCGCTTGCCAACCACCTGCCGCTGACGCGCCTGCATCGCCGCCGCCCGACCGCTGGCTGCCGGCTTTGCGGCGGCCGGGGCGGCGGATGCCGACCCGGAGCTGCGCCCGGCACGCCCGTGGACCTGGAGCTGACGGCGCGCCATGGCGGCCTCGCGTCCAGTGGGCTTGTTGTTGGTTACGCTCATGCGTTAACCCTCCGTTGAACGATGGGTGAGTGGCGCGGCAATCACATGCGCGGTGCGTAGACCACGAAGTTGTGCCCCTGGCACTGCGTGTAGTTGTCGTAGCCGATCACGCGGATGATGTGATCGGGGTAGGAACGACGGCAGGACTCCACTTCCTCAAGCAGTTCGTCGGGGTTGTCCATCCCGAAGAACGGCAGCTTCCACATCTGCCAGTAGGGGTGGGTGGCGTTGGCCGGCGTTTCGTGCTCGATCGCCGGGGTCCAGCCCTGGGCGATGATGTACGCCACCTGGTCAAAGATCTCGTCCTGCGTCAGCGCCGGCAGGAAAGAGAAGGTTTCCATGGTGAATTTGGTGCGGTAGTCACCCATAGTGCTTGGCGTGGCCATGCTTGAATCTCCTCGATATGAATTCGTCGATTGGAATTAGAAAGGATCAGCTATCGAGCTTGTCGACGGTGTCGAACTCGAACTTGATTTCCTTCCAGGTGTCCAGGGCGATGGCCAGCTCGGGGCTGTCTTTCGCGGCGTCACGCAGGATGTCACCACCCTCGCGCTCGATTTCGCGGCCCTCGTTCCGCGCCTTGACACAGGCTTCCAGCGCGACGCGGTTGGCTGCAGCGCCCGCGGCGTTGCCCCAGGGGTGACCCTGCGTACCGCCACCGAACTGCAGGACGGAGTCGTCGCCGAAGATGGTGACCAGTGCCGGCATGTGCCAGACGTGGATACCACCGGAGGCCACGGCCATGACGCCCGGCATGGAACCCCAGTCCTGATCGAAGAAGATGCCGCGAGAGCGGTCTTCGGGTACGTAGGCTTCACGCAGCTGATCGACGAAGCCCAGCGTGGAGGCACGGTCGCCTTCGAGCTTGCCCACGACGGTACCGGTGTGCAGGTGGTCGCCGCCGGACAGGCGGAGGCACTTGGCCAGTACACGGAAGTGGATGCCGTGCAGCGGGTTGCGGTCAATAACCGCGTGCATGGCACGGTGGATGTGCAGCAGAACGCCGTTCTTGCGGCACCACTTGGCCAGACCGGTGTTGGCGGTAAAGCCGGCGGTCAGGAAGTCGTGCATGATGATCGGCATGCCCAGTTCCTTGGCGAACTCGGCACGCTCGTACATGTCTTCCGGCGTGGCCGCGGTGACGTTCAGATAGTGACCCTTGACCTCACCGGTTTCCTGCTGGGCCTTCTCGATCGCCATGGCGACGAACTCGAAGCGGTTCTGCCAGCGCATGAACGGCTGGGAGTTGATGTTCTCGTCGTCCTTGGTGAAGTCCAGACCACCGCGGAGGCACTCGTAAACGGCACGGCCGTAGTTCTTGGCGGACAGGCCCAGCTTCGGCTTGATGGTGCAGCCCAGCAGCGGACGGCCATACTTGTTGATCTTGTCGCGCTCGAGCTGGATGCCGTGCGGAGGACCCATGCAGGTCTTGATGTAGGCGATCGGGAAGCGGATGTCTTCCAGACGCAGAGAGCGCACGGCCTTGAAGCCGAACACGTTGCCCACCAGAGAGGTCAGGACGTTGACGATGGAACCTTCTTCGAACAGGTCCAGCGGGTAAGCGATGAAGGCGTAGAAGGCCTTGCTGTCGCCCGGGACGTCCTCGATGCGATAGGCCTTGCCCTTGTAAAACTCGATGTCCGTCAGCAGGTCGGTCCAGACGGTGGTCCAGGTACCGGTGGAAGATTCTGCCGCGACGGCTGCCGCTGCCTCTTCACGCGGTACGCCTTCCTGCGGAACAACCTTGAAACAGGCCAGCAGATCGGTGTCCAGGGGCACGTAGTCCGGCGTCCAGTAGGTTTGGGCGTAGTCTTGGACCCCCGCATCATATTTCTTCGATGCCATCTGTCATTCTCCCTCTCGGTGAAGTTATCTGGTTGCAGCGCCGATTATCGGCACCGGTCAGAGCCTTGAATAATTGGAATGTCCGATTGCAACCATAGATGAAACGCTATGCAAATTCGACCATCAAGAATCAGTTCCGTGCCTGGCGGCCGGTTTGCAGCAAGTCGGCCAATCGGCGGCAAGCGACTGAAGCAACGCCACTTTCTCGTGCTCAAAGGCTGCGTTGCCCGCTCCTGCCCTGCCGCTCGTTCGCCGTGACCCTGCAGGCCGCGAGCCGCGACGGGGCGTTGGCAGCGAAGTAACAATAGCCGACCCTTCGAGAAAAACCAATGGCTCGCGACGGCCTCAGGCACTACCATAGGGAATCACTGCACAAATGCAGGGCTTCCCTGACCGGAAGCGGACCGAAAGCAGACGCCTTGCCGCGCGGTAGCGCAAGGCATTGATTTGCAGGTACCGGATCGTGAACGGCGCGATCACCGCGCAATGGCAAACAAGCACGAAAGGCTTGGACCAGCGGTTTGCCGGGGCTCTGCTGCCCTGGCATGGTGCCCGCCCTGCAGGCAGGTGGCGCATGCTGGCCCACCGACAACGAATGTAGCTTGTGGTACCCCGCTGACCTGATGGAGGATCGGATGATTGAACTGCGTACCTATGTCTTTATCGACGCGCTGCAGCCGCAGCTGGCGTCGTACATGGGGACGGTTTCGCAGGGCTTTCTTCCGACGCCGGGTGACGCCTGCCTGTGGCTGGAAGTCTCTCCGGGCATGGCGATTCACCGCCTGACGGACGTGGCAATGAAGGCTGCCCAGGTTCACCTGGGGCAGATGGTGGTCGAGCGGGCATTTGGGTCGATGGTGATTCACCACCGTGACCAGAGCAATGTGCTTGAATCCGGGCGGGTGGTACTGAACGGGCTGGACACCGACGAGCGGTCGCGGCAGCCCTGCCGGGTGGCCTGGGAGGAAGTGATCCGGGCCATCAGCCCCGACCATGCCGTGCTCATCAACCGTCAGAACCGCAAGGGGTCAATGATCCTGCCGGGACAGAGCCTGTTCATTCTGGAGACGGAGCCGGCAGGCTACATCATCTACGCGGCCAACGAAGCCGAGAAGGCGGCCAATGTCACGCTGGCCGAGTGCCATGCCGTGGGTGCATTCGGTCGACTGACGCTTTCCGGCAAGGAGGCCGACATCCAGGTGGCCGCCCAGGCCGCACTCAATGCCGTCGCCAACCTCAATCGGAACACGGCCCGCGTCTGAGGAATCCCTGCACGAACCGGGCGGTTCCCAATCACGGCATTGATTCCCGAAGCCCACAATGGCGCAAGCCGTTGGATCGCGGCGCATGAACCGGGCGTAAACGCGGGCAACGCCTGCCCGCGGGCTTGAGCTGACGTCAGCCCGCAAGCCCCCCCCTTGAGCCGTTGCACGGCCAGCCCCCAGGGATTTCTCGACCAGGTCGTCAGCCACGCCCGAACCGGACTCAGGACCCGTCGCAAGGCGTCTCGCTCAGCCCTGGCGCTGCAGCGGCAGGGCACTGGATTTTGTCGAACCAATCGGCAGGACTGAATTGCTGGCCGGATGGAGGTCACAATCTCCTGCCAGGCAGGCAAGTCCGCTTTGCAACCGACAATGTTTCTGACAAGCCAGCAGCAAGAGCCGGCGAATGGCCTGGTGCGCGCCCTCCGGCCGATCGCAAAGCAGTACCGTCAAGGGCAGGCGGCCATCGGTGACCAGTGCGCGCAGCTCCTCCCCGGCAAAGCGGGCCGCCACACGTCCCGTCTGCGGGTCACGCACCTCGACCCAGGGCGTTTCCGACTCCAGATTCTTAACCAGCTGCATGATCGCCTCACTTCTCGCGGTTCCGTGCCAATGGAGTCAATAATAACGCAAACCATTCGCAATAACCAGCCAAAACCTCCGGTACCGCAGCCGACCAGAGGTACGCAAACATTTGAATAAAAAGGCCTAGACCGATAAAACCCGGCAAAATCCGCAGGACAGCGCAGTCAAAACCGCCTATCCAGCGGCTCAACTGACTTCCCGTATTACCAGGCCCTCGATTCCCGGGGGGCAGGCTACCTGCTCGGCAACCCAGTACGGGCCGACCTGCAGAATTTCTCCGGCCACCTCGATCACCCAGACCCGATCACGATCCCAGGGCGGGATTCCGGCTTCCTGGAAGAGCGTCTTGAGCTTACGATGATGACGACAGCCGCGCGGGCGCAACCGATCCCCAGCCAGGCGACTGCGCACCGTCAGGGCCCAGCCCCCGGCCTGCATCCGCTCAGCCAGGGCCATCGGGTCCAGCCCCTCGCCGGCGGTTGTCGATATCGCTTCGAGCAACCGTCCATCAGGCAGGGCCAGCGGCATGCTCAAGTCCCAGGACAGCCGATACTCCGGCGCGGCCGGTCGGGGCAGCAGGGCGTGCAGGTCGTCTCGATAGCGACGCACCTCGGCGCCAGGCCATGCCACCTTCGGCTGCGCATCGGCGCGAGCGGTCAGCTGCTCTCGAATACTTTCAAGCCGAGCGGCAGGCGGCGCAGACAACCCACAATCGGCAATCCAGTAACGCAGGAGATTGCGCTGTCGCCTCGGTGAAAGCCCCTGCAGCGCAAGGGCGGACAGCGTAGCCGGTGCCTCGCCACGACAGGCGGCCAGATCAATGCGCGCGAGATCCCCGAGCAGCGCCTCGGCCTCGGCCGCATGACGCGCCGAACGGGCGAGCGCCGCCGAGGCATCGGGCCAGCGATCATGCAGGGGAGCCAGCACGCGGTGGCGCAGGTAGTTTCGATCCGGCCCAGCCTCCGCGTTGCTGGGGTCTTCCACCACATCGAAGTCCTGGCCGGCAAGGTAGGCGCGTAGCGCGACCCGGCTGTAGCCAAGCAGGGGGCGCCAGTGCCAACCCGGCCCGAAGGGCCTGAGCAAAGACATGCCGGCAAGCCCCCGCGGCCCGCTGCCGCGCAGGGCGTGGCGCAGAAAGGTTTCAGCCTGATCATCCTGGTGATGGCCGGTGGCGAGCACTTCTCCTTCGCCAAGCTGCTCGACGAACACGGCCCGGCGCGCATCGCGTGCGGCGGTCTCGGGAGAACGGCCCGGCCGGATGCGGGCGGAAAGATCAAGCGTGCGGACTTCCAGCGGGATATCCAGGCGGGCGCAAATCCGTTCACAGTGTGCCGCCCAGCGGCCGGAATCGGGATGCAGGCCATGATCGACATGCACGGCCCGAACCGGACCGACTCGACCGGTTTGCGCCAGGGCATGCAGTCGCAGCAGCAGGGCCAACGAGTCGGCACCCCCGGAAAATCCCACCAGTAGCGGGCGCCCGCGCAACGGGCTCGGCAGCGAATCGAACTCGTCCTTGTCCAGGTCGCTCATGGTTCTCCCTTGTCAAGGGAAGGTCTGCACGAATGCAGACCTTCCTGTGCAGGGCACGGATGCCCTGCCGCACAATGGCCCAAGCCATTGAATTGCGGAGCCCGGGGCGGGATGGCGCAGTGGCGCGCAATCACTTGTCGAGGAAGTTGCCCACCTTCATCAGTCGATCATAGCGCCGTGAGAGCAGATTCTCCGTTGGCAGGGAGTCAAGGCGGTCAAGCGCCGCCGTCAGCTCGGTCTTGAGCGTGCGGCACATGAGTTCCGGGTCCCGGTGCGCTCCGCCACAGGGTTCCGGCACGACCTGGTCGACCAGTTCCAGCGACTTGAGACGATCAGCCGTCACCCCAAGCGATTCGGCGGCATCAGCCGCCCGCTCGGCGCTCTTATAAAGAATCGAGGCGCAGCCCTCGGGCGAGATGACCGAGTAGGTACTGTACTGAAGCATCATGACGTGGTCGCCGACCCCGATGGCCAGAGCGCCCCCGGAACCGCCCTCCCCGATCACGGTGACGATCACCGGCGTCTCCAGACTGCTCATCACCGCCAGGTTGCGGGCAATCGCCTCCGACTGCCCCCGCTCCTCGGCATCAATGCCGGGGTAGGCGCCGGGGGTATCGATAAAGGTCAGAACCGGCAGGCCAAACCGCGCGGCCATTTCCATCAGGCGACGGGCCTTGCGGTAACCCTCCGGGCGCGGCATTCCGAAATTCCGCCGGATCTTTTCCTTGGTATCACGGCCCTTCTGGTGCCCGATCACCATCACCGGCCGACCATCGAGCCGCGCCAGCCCGCCCACGATCGCCGGATCATCCGCGAAGGCGCGATCACCGTGCAGCTCCTCGAAGTCCGTGAACATGCATCCGACGTAATCCAGGGTGTACGGGCGCAGGGGATGCCGTGCCAGCTGAGTGATCTGCCAGGCAGTCAGGTTCCCGAAAATCGAGCGAGTCAGCGACTGGGACTTGCTCTCCAGCCGCGCGACCTCCTCTTCGATGTTCAGATCACTTTCCTTGCCGACCCGTCGAAGCTCGGTGATCTTGGCTTCCAGCTCGGCGATCGGTTGTTCGAATTCCAGATAGTTGGGATTCATGGGCAGCCCAGAATTGGTTGTATCAAAATGCTGACAAGAAAATCTCTGCACCAGGCTTGAAGTTCACGACCGGGGCATGGGCGCCCCGAGGAGAAACGGCACACGCCGTTGATTTTCTCGACATGACCCGGGTATCAAACCCCGTTCAAAAGACTCCGCAGCCATTGTCAGCGCACAACGCCCGGCCAACCCGTCGCAGGCAGGATGAGGCACCCACCGGCCCAGCGCGGACGACAGGCCCGGCTCGGGCCGCGCCTGAATTCGACATTGTAACGCATTCGCCCCCCGGGGTGCCTGGGCGGGCCACCGACCCGGGTGGCTACCCTCCGTTTTCCGGTACACTTGCGCCCCATGTCTCTCGATCGCATTCTCGACCCGCTCAATGCGGCCCAGCGTCAGGCGGTGACCAGCGCCGCGCCGGCCACCCTGGTGCTTGCCGGTGCCGGATCCGGCAAGACCCGGGTTCTTGTCCATCGCATTGCCTGGCTCGTGGAAGAACAGGGCGTCGCGCCCTACTCGCTGCTGGCCGTCACCTTTACCAACAAGGCAGCCGCGGAGATGCGCGGGCGCGTGGCCCGGCTGCTTGACGGCCGCATCCAGGGCCTGTGGGCCGGCACCTTCCACGGTCTCTCGCACCGGCTGCTGCGCCAGCACTGGCAGGAAGCCGGCCTGCCCCAGGGGTTCCAGATCATCGATGCCGACGACCAACTTCGGCTGGTCAAACGCGTCGTGCGCGAAGCCGGACTGGACGATACCGCATGGCCACCCAAGCAGATCCGCGCCCTGATCAATGGGTGGAAGGAGGATGGCCTGCGGGCGGCGCATGTCGAGGATACGGGCGATGCAACCCGTCAGCAGATGATCGCGCTCTACCAGAGCTACGAGGAGATCTGCCGACGCTCGGGACTGGTGGACTTCACCGAACTGCTTTTGCGCGCGCTGGAGTTGCTGCGCGACAACGACGCGCTCCGGGCACACTACCAGCAGCGTTTCGTGCAGGTTCTGGTGGACGAGTTTCAGGATACCAACCGGCTTCAGTACGCCTGGATGCGGCAACTGGTGGGGGCAGACAATGCCGTGTTCGTGGTCGGAGATGACGACCAGTCGATTTACGGATGGCGGGGCGCGCGCATCGAGCACATCCGCGACTTCGACCGGGATTTCCCCGGCACCGAGATTGTCCGGCTTGAGCAGAACTACCGCTCGACAGGCACCATCCTGCAGGCGGCCAACGCGGTAATCGCCCGCAACGCGGGCCGACTGGGCAAGACGCTCTGGACCGACGGCGATCCAGGCAGCCCCATCGAATTTCACCACGCGTTCAACGAACAGGACGAGGCCTGGTTCGTGACCGAGCAGATCCGGCAGGCCTGCGAACAGGGACTGCCCCGACACGAGGTCGCCGTGCTGTACCGGTCAAACGCCCAGTCGCGGGTGTTCGAGGAGGCGCTGATCCGCGCCGGCCTGCCCTACCGGGTCTATGGCGGACTGCGCTTCTTCGAGCGGGCCGAGGTCAAGGACATGCTGGCCTACCTGCGCCTGATCGCCAACCGGGACGATGATGCGGCCTTCGAGCGGGTGGTCAACGTGCCGCCCCGGGGCATCGGGGACAAGACGCTCCAGCGCCTGCGCGACCAGGCCCGGGGGCATGGAACCTCGCTGTGGCAGGCAAGCATCCTTGCCCTGTCGACCGGAACGCTTTCGGCGCGGGCCACCACGGCACTGAAAAATTTTGCCGATCTGCTTGAATCACTCGCCGGCCAGGCCCGCAGCCTGACGCTTCAGGAGCAGGTCGATACAGTGGCCGAGCAAAGCGGCCTGATCGAGATGCACCGGGGAGACCGGGATCGCGAGCGTGGCGAAGCACGCATCGAAAACATCGAGGAACTGGGCAATGCCGCCCGGGGCTTTACCCTTGACCCCGAACAGCACGAGGGCATGACCGAACTGGACGCCTTTCTCAGTCATGCCAGCCTCGAAGCCGGCGAAGGTCAGGGCGCCTCATGGGAGGACTGCGTCCAGCTGATGACGCTTCACTCGGCCAAAGGCCTGGAATTCCGGCTGGTCTTCCTGGTCGGCATGGAAGAGGGCCTGTTCCCGCACCAGATGTCCCTGGACGAGCCGGGCCGACTGGAGGAGGAACGCCGTCTGTGCTATGTCGGCATCACCCGCGCGCGCCAGAGACTGGTGCTCACCGCCGCCGAACATCGCCGCCTGCACGGCCGGGAAACCTTCCCGCTGACTTCCCGCTTTCTCGGGGAGATACCCGACGAGCTGATTCACGACCACCGTCCCGGAAAGCGCTCCGGACCCGCCAGACCCGGGCGCCGGCAGAATGACGACCCGGCCGGTGGCCTGTCGATCGGTCAGCGCGTCGAACATGCCAAGTTCGGGCCCGGTATTATCGTGGACGCAGAGGGCAGCGGGCCTTCGGCACGGGTGCTGATCAACTTCGACGCGGGCGACAGCAAGTGGCTGATTCTCAGCTACGCGCGCCTGCAGCCATGCTGAGAAAGGAGCGCCGGACGACCTCATGATTCGACTGCAAGGCGTCGAACTGCGCCGCGGCGGGCGCGTACTGCTCCAGGGCGCCGACCTTCAGGTCCATCCCGGGCAGCGCCTGGGGCTTACCGGTGCCAACGGTGCCGGCAAGTCCAGCCTGTTTGCGCTGATCCGCGGCCAGCTGACTCCCGACGCGGGGGAGGTCTCGCTGGCCGGCCCGGCCCGGATTGCCCACGTCGCCCAGGAAACCCCCGCCCTGCCGATGCCGGCCCTGGAGTTTGTCCTTGGCGGCGACGAGACCTTGCTGGCGCTGGAGGCCCGGATGGCGCAGGCGGAGGGTACGGCGCTGGCCGAGCTGCATGCGCGCTACGAGGCCCACGACGGGTACACCGCCCGCGCCAGGGCAGCCCGCCTGCTCGCCGGCCTGGGATTCGACACGCCCGCCCAGCAGCGGCCAGTCGCGGACTTTTCCGGCGGCTGGCGAATGCGCCTGAACCTCGCCCGGGCGCTGATGACGCCCTCGGACATCCTGCTACTGGACGAACCGACCAACCATCTCGATCTTGAGGCAATCGTCTGGCTGGAAGGCTGGCTCAAGGGGTATAGCGGCGCCCTGCTGCTGATTTCCCACGATCGCGCCTTCCTGGACGGCGTCTGCACACACATCGCCCATATCGAACGCCAGCAGTTGACCCTCTACGCCGGCAACTACACCGACTTCGAGACGCGCCGGGCCGAGCAGCTGGCCCAGCAGCAGGCCATGGCCCGCAGGCAGAGCCAGGAACGGGCCCGGTTGCAGGCATTCATTGACCGGTTCCGCGCAAAGGCCACCAAGGCACGCCAGGCCCAGAGCCGAATCCGCGCCCTGGAGCGACTGCCCCAGATTGCGGCCGCCCATGTCGACCGGCCGTTCCGCTTTCGTTTTCCCGACAGCCCGGAAGCAGGCAACCCGCTGATTCATCTGGAGGAAGCCTCGGTCGGTCACAACCAGACACCCCTGCTCTCGGGGATGGATCTTCGGGTCGGCCCCGGGGAGCGGATCGGCCTGCTTGGACGAAACGGGGCCGGCAAGTCCACGCTGATCCGGCTGCTGGCAGGCCAGAGCCCACTGATGGCCGGACGGCAAACGCGCAGCCCAAAACTTCAAATCGGCTATTTTGCCCAGCACCAGCTCGAACAGCTGGACAGCCACGCCGACCCGCTCACGCACCTGCGCCGTATTGACGGCGACCGCAGCGACGAGCAGACCCTGCGCGACTTTCTCGGCGGCTTCGGGTTTGGCGGCGACTTTGCCGAGCGGCCGGTCGGCCCCTTCTCCGGCGGCGAACGCGCGCGGCTGGCCCTGGCGCTGATCGTCTGGCGGGCGCCGAACCTGCTGCTGCTCGACGAGCCGACCAATCATCTGGATCTCGACATGCGCGAGGCGCTGGAACTGGCGCTGCAGGAATACGAAGGCGCCATGATATTGGTGTCACATGACCGTGCGATGCTTGAGCATGTCTGTGACGAATACTGGCGCGTTCACGGCGGCACGGTCACCCGGTTCGATGGCAACCTGGACGATTACCGGCAGCTGCTTGCCCGGGAGGAAGCCCGGGATGCACAGGCCGAGAGCAGCGCCCAGCCAGCAGCGGCCGACCGTCGCAGCGAACGCCGCCAGGCCGCCGAACGGCGCGCCACGCTTCGTCCACTGAAAGTCCGGCGCGACAAGCTGGAGGCGCAACTGGCCGAGGTTGCCCTGGAACTGGAACAGATCGAGGCCGAAATGGCCGACCCGGCCCTGTACGCTGGCGAACAGCGGGGCCGGCTTGTGGAACTGAGTCGCCGCCAGGCGGCCCTGGTCGAAGCACAGGAACGGATCGAGCTTGAATGGCTCGAAGTCAGCGACCAGCTGGAAAACGGCTGAACCCACGGGCACGCCGCCGGCCCCACGACATGCAGCGAGAGCGACCGACATGGACCTTCTGATCATTCGACACGCCCCGGCCGAAGACCGCGAGGAATTTGCAAAGACCGGGCTGCCTGACGCCGAGCGCCCCCTGACCGAGCGCGGCATCAATCGCATGAAGGCCGCCGGACGCGGCCTGACGACGCTGGCCCTGCCCGTCGAACGCATGGTTTGCAGCCCCCTTCTGCGGGCCCGCCAGACCGCCGAGATCCTCACCACTGCCCTGGAACTGAAGGGTTACGATGTCAACGAGTCACTGGCACCGGGCGTCGGCCCCGCGACCGTGACACGCTGGCTGAGCAAGGAACCGGAAGTCGAGTGCCTGGCCCTGATCGGGCATGAGCCGGACCTGGGCGAGCTGACAAGCCATCTGCTTTGCGGCGGATCCGGTGCGCAGATCCGGTTCAAGAAAGGCGGCGCGCTGATGCTGCGATTCGACCAGCATGTCGAGGCGGGCAAGGGTCGCCTGATCTGGTCACTCCCGCCTGCCGTGCTGCGGTCCCTGGCCGACTGACCGAAACCGGCGCCACGCGACGGACCGGCCCCGCGACATCAGTCGAGCAGGCGGATGCGATCCCCGGCGCGGCGGGCCTTGTCCAGCGCCTCATCCACGGTTTCCCCCAGGGCCAGCGCGACGCCC
>JBNGDJ010000004.1:49144-50321 GCA_049974825.1 Halothiobacillaceae bacterium
GCGACGCCCGCCCTCAAGCCCCGGCTTGCCAAACAGCCTCAGGTCCGTGTCGGGTTCGGCCAGTGCCGCGTCCACGCCAGTCAGCACCGGGTCCGAGCTTGCACCAGACCGGTACAGAGCAACTGAAGCGGCCGGGCCGCGATGGCGCACATTGGGGACCGGCAGGCCAAGAAAGGCGCGAAGGTGCAGGGCAAACTCGGACAATCCCTGGGAGATCAGGGTGACCATCCCAGTGTCATGCGGCCGGGGCGAAATCTCGGAGAACCACACCCGGTCACCTTGTACGAACAGCTCTACCCCGAACAGGCCACGACCGCCAAGGGCGGCAACCACTGCCGAGGCAATACGCACCGCCTCCTGCTCGGCCGCCGGGCTCATCGGCTGCGGCTGCCAGGACTCGCGATAGTCGCCATCCACCTGTTGATGCCCGATCGGCGCGCAGGTACTGATGCCGTCACGGTGCGCGATGGTCAGCAGGGTGATCTCGAATTCGAAGTCCACGAACCCCTCGACAATCACCCGACCGCCCCCGGCACGTCCGCCCGACTGGGCATGGTCCCAGGCCCGGTCCAGATCCGCGGCTTCCCGAACGACCGTCTGCCCCTTGCCGGACGAGCTCATGACCGGCTTGACCACGCAGGGCAGGCCGAGGGCCTCGACCGCCCGGTCAAAGTCCTCCCGGTCACTGGCAAAGCGAAAGGGCGAGGTGGGCAGGCCCAGCTCCTCAGCGGCAAGGCGCCTAATGCCCTCTCGGTCCATGGTCAGCCGGGCCGCCCGGGCCGTCGGCACCACCGTGAAACCCTCGGATTCGAGCTGTTCGAGCGTCGCCGTGGCGATTGCCTCGATCTCCGGCACGATAAAGTCCGGAGACTCCTGGCGGATCACGGTCTGCAGGGCTTCCCCGTCGAGCATGTTCACCACATGCGCGCGATGGGCCACCTGCATGGCCGGCGCGTCGGCATAGCGATCAACCGCAATCACCTCGATGCCCAGTCGCTGGGCCTCGATGGCCACTTCCTTGCCCAGCTCGCCGGAACCGAGCAGCATGATGCGCGTGGCCGAGGGCCGCAGCGCCGTCCCGAGTCGTTCGATCATCCGATCGGCCATGGTTGGGCCCTCCAGTTAGGGAAGGTCTGCACGAATGCAGACCTTCCCGTGCAGGGCATGGATGCCCTGC
>JBNGDJ010000005.1:0-7873 GCA_049974825.1 Halothiobacillaceae bacterium
GAGCATGGCCCGGGCGTGAACGCGGGCTCCGCCAGCTGGCGCGTTAAGCTGGCGTCAGCCCACCGGGCCATGCGTGTCTGAACGCGAAGCTGGCGCAAGCCCACAAAGCCAAGGATGGCTTTGTGCAGAGTTTCCCTTGAGACGTCATGCGGCGGGACATCCTGGCCCGCGTTGGGATGACCGGCAATCGTGTATCGGGTCTGCCAAGGTTCCCGGAAAAATTCATGAGGAGGAAGAAAACGTGACGAAACTGGCAATCGTGGGTGTCGGGGGGCGCATGGGCCGGGCGCTGGTAGACGCTTCGCATCACGCCGAAGAGGCAGAACTTGGGGCCGCGCTGGTCCGTGAGGGTAGTCCGTTGGTGGGTCAGGATGCCGGCATCGTGGCCGGCATCGGTCATGTGGGCGTGCCGGTCAGCCATGATTTGCCGGGGGCCTGCGATGCCTTCGACGTGCTGATCGACTTCACGTCGCCGGATGCGGTCATGCGGCATGTCGCGCTGTGTCGAGAGGGTCGACGTGCCATCGTGATCGGGACCACCGGCCTGAGTCGCGCCCAGAAGCTGGCGATGGAGGAGGCCTCCGCGGATATCCCCATCGTGTTCGCGCCGAACATGAGCGTGGGGGTCAATGTCGTTCTCAACCTGTTGGAGCAGGCGGCGACCGTTCTTGGGGACGACTACGACATCGAGGTCATTGAGGCTCACCATCGACACAAGGTCGACGCGCCCTCGGGCACGGCGCTACGCATGGGCGAGGTCGTCGCGCAGGCGACCGGTCGTGATCTGGATCAGTGCGCCATCTACGGGCGGGAGGGTATTACGGGTGCGCGGGACGCCCGGACCATCGGGTTTGCGACCGTTCGCGGCGGGGACATCGTTGGAGAGCACACGGTGTTGTTCGCCGGCATCGGCGAGCGCGTGGAGATCACGCACAAGGCCTCCAGTCGCATGACCTTCGCCAAGGGTGCTGTCCGGGCCGCGCTCTGGCTGGCCGACAAGCCCCCGGGGCTTTACGACATGCAGGATGTGCTGGGTCTGCGTTAAGCCTCGCCCCCGGGCAGGGGGGGGCTGATGCACAAAGCCGCAGCAAGGCGCTGAATCGCCACCGTTTTGGTGGCCGCCTTCAGTGGCTGTGGCTGCCGTAGAGTTTCTGGTACACCCCATTGGCGCGGATCAGGGTGTCATGATCGCCCTGCTCGATGATCTGGCCATCGTCAAACACCAGCGCGCGGTCTGCCTGTCGCACGGCACTCAAGCGGTGCGCGACGATCAGCGTGGTCCGGTTGGCAAGGAAGGCGCGCAGGGCTTCGTGCAGCCTGGCCTCGGTTTCGGTGTCCAGCGCCGAGGTCGCCTCGTCGAGAATCACGATTTTCGGGTCCGAGAGGATCATCCTTGCCACGGCCAGGCGCTGGCGCTGCCCGCCGGACAGCCGCACGCCCTGGTTGCCCACCATGGTGTCCAGTCCTTCGGGCATCTGTTCGACCACCTCCCGCAGCTGGGCGGCTTCCAGCGCTTCCCACAGTCGCGCCTCGGGCATCTCCTCGCCAAGTGTCAGATTGTTCCGAACCGAGTCATTGAACAGGGCCGGGTGCTGCAGAACCACGCCACAGTGGGCGCGCAGCGTTTCCAGGCCGATTCGTGTGACCGGCACACCCTCGATCAGGATTTCGCCGCGCTGGGGCGTGTACATGCCGAGCAGACACTGGACCAGGGTGGACTTTCCGCCCCCACTGGCACCGACCAGCGCGACTTTCTCCCCGGGCGCAATTTCCAGCGAGACACCGTTGAGCACCGCGCTGTCCGGCTTGTAGGCAAAGTGCAGATCCTCGATTCGGATACCTACAGTGCTGCGGCCAGCAAAGGGATCCTCCAGGGCGGGATAGACGGGTTCACGCTGAAGTTCGAGCAGTCCGTTGAGCCGGTTCAGTGCCGCCTGCGCGCCGTAATAGCCGTACTGCACCGAAAGCAGTTCCTGGACCGGCCCCATCATGAACCAGAGGTAACCGAAAACGGCGATCATCTGGCCGATGGACAGGTCTGAAAAGACCACCGTCAGCATGGCCGCGGCCCGGAAGAGGTCGAATCCGAACAGGAAGATCAGGAACGACAGCCGGCTGGCCGCATCGCTTTTCCAGGCGAAGGCCACGGCATGGTCCCGGACGCCCCGGGCGCGGTCGACCACGCGCGCCAGGTAGTGCCGTTCGCGGTTGGCCGCCCGCAGCTGGGCGATGGCATCCAGCGTTTCGGTCAGCGATTGCTGGAACAGCTCGAAGGCGGAGTTTTCCCGGCGCTTGAGTTCCTTGACCCGCTTGCCCAGCACCATGGTGAACCAGATCACCACCGGGTTCATGAACAGGATGATCAGGGCGAGCTGCCAGTGCAGCCAGAGCAGAATCGCTGCAGCCCCCACCAATGAGAGCAAGGAGACCAAAAATCGGCTGACGGTCACGCCGAGAAATTGGTCGATGGTCTCGATGTCGGTCACGAATCGCGAGGAGACCGCGCCACCGCCCAGCGACTCGTACTCGGACATGGAAACGGTCGAGAGGCGCCCCAGCAGTACATGACGCAGCCTGAACGAAATATCCTTGCTGATTCGGGTGAACTGCCGGGTCTGGATGACGTTCAGCCCGAGGGCCGTCACCCTCAAAAAAAGCGTCAGCACGGTGATCGCGACGATATAGAGCACCGGCCCGTGCCATTCAGCCGGAAACAGGCCGTTCATCGTCTCGACCAGCATCCCCGGCTTGTCGAGCAAAACCTCGTCGACCAGCAAGGGCAGCAGCAGGGGCAGAGGGACCGCCGCGAAGGCCGCGAGGATCGCAACGATCTGCGCAATGGTCAGCTCCCGGTGGTGATGCAGGACCATGTGGCCGATTCGACGCCAGTCGTAGCGATCCGGCGGGGCGGAGGTCTGCGTTCCTCCCGGCAGGGCGGTTTCCTCGATGCGTGCTTGGCTCATCAATGGCGGGGTGTTGGGTGGTGAATGGTCGCGCTGGACATGGTCCGATTTTTCAGTTCCTGTCTCGCCAGGCGCGCAGGCTGGCGGCATCCACAGCGAAAATGCCCTCGCCCCCCTGCTCCAGCGTGACCCATTCGACCGACAGCCCCGGCATTTGTTCTTGCAGCCAGTGTCGGCTGTTGCCTACCTCGACAAACAGCCAGCCGTGCTCGGTCAGATGATCCGGCGCCTGTTTGAGCAGGCGTTCGACCAGTGCCAGGCCGCGCTCGGCGGCGAACAAGGCATGACTGGGTTCGTGCCCGAATTCAGCGGGCAGGTCTTCGGCTTCTTCCGAGGCTACGTAGGGCGGGTTGCTCACGATCAGGTCGAAGCGCGCCTCGCCAAGGCCCTCCAGAAGATCCGACTGGACCAGCTCAACGTGCTCGCCCAGCTGGTAGTCGTTCACGTTGCGGGCAGCTACGGCAAGCGCTTCCGGGTCGATGTCGACGGCGGTGACCTGTGCTTCTTCAAAGGCCTGGGCCAGGGCAATGGCCATGCAGCCGGAACCGGTGCCGACGTCCAGGATTGAGTGGACTCTATCGGGCGGCAGCCAGGCTTCAAAGCGCTGTCCGATCAATTCCGCGAAAGGGGAGCGCGGAATCAGCACCCGCTCGTCGACGTAGAAGGGCAGGCCGGCAAACCAGGCACGATTGAGCAGGTACGCCGTCGGTTTGCGTGTTTCGCAGCGCAGGCGGATGTTCCGCACCACCGCGGCACGCTCCGAGTCAGTGACCCGGGCCGTCCACCACTGGCCGTCCAGATCCACCGGAAGACGCAGGGTTTCCAGCACCAGCCAGGCGGCCTCGTCGAGGTAACTGTGGGTCCCGTGGCCTAGGAATAGCTCGTACTCGTCGAAGCGGCTGGCCGCCCAGCGCACGAGATCGAGTATGGTCTGCAGACAGTCGCTGTCCTTGGGGAAGGCTCGGGCTTGGCTGTTTGGTTCCGGGGTCGGTTCGCTCATGCAGTCGTCTCGGCAGGCGTGAAAGCCGGTATGATACGCAACTTGAACGATGAATCCGCGTGAACTCGCGCAATGATCCGCTGGGTCTTCGTGGTGGTATTGCCGAAAGGGCGCGCAGGCACGCCAGTCGACCGAGATGGGAGAACCAGGATGGCCATGAATCAAGAAAACGACAACCCGGAGTCGGTGCGCAGGGATGGCTTCTGGCGCCTGGCCGGCGTTTCCCTGCAGTATCTGCTGCCACACCACCTGATTTCCCGGCTGATCTTTACCATGGCGCGCTGGCGGATCCCGCTGGTGCCCTGGATGATTCGGCGGTTTGTGGCGACCTTCAAAGTCAACCTGGATGAAGCCGAACACGCCGACCCCGCCGCGTACCCGAGCTTCAATGAGTTTTTCACCCGCGCGCTCCAGCCCGGCGTCCGCCCGATGCCCGTGTTCGACCCCCAGGACCCGGTCTTGCTCTCTCCGGTCGATGGCCGGATCAGTCAGATGGGAGAGATCGGCCACGGACGAATCCTGCAGGCCAAGGGGCGCCACTATTCGCTGATCGAGCTGCTCGGTGGAGATCTGGATGTGGCCGAGCCGTTTTTGCACGGGCGCTTTGCCACGATTTATCTCTCACCGCGTGATTACCACCGGGTGCACATGCCCTGCGGCGGGCGTCTGACCCGGATGATCCACGTGCCGGGTCGGCTGTTTTCCGTCTCCGAGCTGACGGTGCGCAGCGTCAACCGCATCTTCACGCGCAATGAGCGCGTCGTGACACTCTGGGATACGCCTCAGGGGCCGGTCGCCATGGTCTTGGTCGGGGCGATCAACGTGGGCGCCATCGAAACCGTCTGGTCAGGTCTGGTGACCCCGCCCCGGGGCCGAACGGTGTCCGAGTGGACCTATGGTGGAGAGACCGGGATCGAGGTAAACCTTCAGGCCGGGCAGGAGATGGGGCGATTCCACCTGGGTTCGACGGTTATCTTGCTGGTGCCGCCCGGTTTCGAATGGCGCCCGGAATGGCAGGCGGGATACCCGGTGCGCCTGCATCAGCCGCTGGCCGGTCCGGTGGTCGAGCCGCAGGTGTCTGGCACTGAAGAGGACCCGGTGGCCGAATCGCCGGCGGAACCCGAGACCGAGGATGACGGCGCGAGAGGCGAGTGACAGGGGTGCTCCGGAGTGATTCAGAGCCGACTTTGATCGAAAGTCAAAACCCGCCGGATGTCCGTTTCACCGGCGCAGGTCATCAGCAGTCGGTCGAAGCCCACGGACAACCCGGAACAGTCAGGGAGGCCTGATTCCAGGGCGGCCATGAAGCGCTCGTCGACCCGAGTGGGCGGCTCGCCCCGCTCGGTGCGCCTTCGGGCCTCCCGGGTAAATCGATCTCGCTGCTCGGCGGGGTCGACCAGCTCGCGGTAGCCGTTGGCCAGTTCCAGCGCGCCCTGGAAAATTTCGCAGCGTTCGGCCACCGGCTCGCCCTGAGCGTCCCGTCGCAGCCGTGCCAGTGCCGCCTGGGATGCGGGAAAATCGCAGAGCAGCGTGTACCGGTCCTCCGGGAACTGCCTCTGGACCAGCTCGCTGACCAGCAAATCCAGCCAGTCGTCCTGCGTCAAGGTTTGCGGAGAATGGACGGTGATGCCTGCCGCCCGGGCCCGGGCAGCCAGTTCGGAAACCGAGGCATGAAAGGGATCAAGCCCGGTGGCGTCAAAAAATGCCTCGCGGTAGGTCAGTCGTTGCCGCGGCAGGGGCTGCAGGCCGGCGGTCGCGCGCAGGTGATCGAAAAGATCCAGGGTGTCATCCACCAGCTGACCCAGGCTGTGGCCGGGGACATACCACTCAAGCATGGTGAATTCGGGGTTGTGTCTTGGCCCCGTTTCGCCGGCGCGAAACACCTTGCACAGCTGCCAGATGGCACCACTGCCGGCGGCAAGCAGCCGTTTCATGTGCAGTTCGGGTGACGTGTGCAGGGCGAGGGCTTCGCGCTCGGCCGGGTCGGCCTCGATGCGAAAGTTGTGCACATGCAGGTCGTGGTTCGCGCCCCGGGTCAGCAGCGGCGTCTCGACCTCAAGAATGTCCCGCGCGTCCATGAACTGGCGCAGGGCCCGCAGCAGGCGGGCCCGCAAACGCAGGACGGCCGGGTCACAGCCCGGCCGCCAGTTTTCCGTATCGGTCATCTCGCCTAGCGATCAGTCAGTTTTTGACGCGGGAGATGTATTCGCCGGTGCGGGTGTCGACGCGGAGGATTTCACCGACCTCGATGAACAGGGGCACCTTCACCACGGCGCCGGTTTCGAGGTAAGCGGGCTTGGTGCCGCCGGTGGCGGTATCCCCGCGAATGCCCGGGTCAGTCTCGGTGACGGCAAGCTCGACGTGGTTGGGCGGCGCCACCGCGATCGGTGCGCCGTTCCACAGCGTTACGGTGCAAATGTCTTGCTCCTTGAGCCATTGTTTCGCGTCACTGATCGCGGACTCGTCGGCGGCAATCTGGTCGAAGGTCTCGGGGTTCATGAAGTGCCAGGCATCCCCGTCGCTGTAGAGGTACTGCATCTCCACGTCCATTACGTCGGCCGCCTCGATGCTCTCGCCTGACTTGAAGGTGCGCTCGATGACACGCCCGGTCTTGAGGTTGCGCAGCTTGACGCGGTTGAACGCCTGGCCCTTGCCGGGCTTGACGAATTCGTTCTCGATAATCGCCGCCGGGTCGCCGTCGAGCATGACCTTCAGGCCGCCCCGGAACTCGTTGGTGTTGTAGGTCGCCATAAACAGGGTTTTCCTGTATCAATGAAAAAAATCAAAGCCGGAATTCTAGCCGATATGCCCGAGAACGCACAGTGCCCAGCTGCGACGGAATTGCCAGATGGTGTGCGAAGAGAGCAGGTTCGGGCGCAGGCAGATGCGGTGGCCGACCGGGCTTTTGCTTTTCGAATGACCGACCATGTGCTCGGACAGTTGCGGACGCAAACAACGGAGGACCCGATACTCCGCCAGTTTCTCCCGGTGTCCGAGGAGATGCGGCCCGTGCCAGGTTTCGGTACCGACCCGGTGGGTGATCTTGCGGCCCGACAGCAACCGGCGGTGCTGCAGAAGTACGCCGGGCGGGCGCTGCTGATGGTCACCGGCAGTTGCGCCGTGCATTGCCGTTACTGCTTTCGGCGACATTTTCCCTACGACGAGGGGCTGGTCGACGAGGCGCGGATAGAGCAGGCGCTGTCCCATGTTCGCGACGATCCGAGCATCACCGAGCTGATTCTCAGCGGGGGGGACCCGATGGTGCTATCCGAGCGCCGCTGGATTGACCTGATCCGCCGTATTGACACCATCGGGCACCTGCGCCGACTTCGGGTGCATACCCGGATACCCACGGTGCACCCGGACCATCTCAAGCCGGGGCATTTCAAGGCACTGGCCGAAAGTCGCCTGCGTTGCGTGCTTGTGGCGCATGTCAACCACCCGGACGAGCTGGATCAGCGCTCTGCGACTGTTTTCGAAGCGCTTGGCCGGGCAGGGGTGACCTGCCTGAACCAGTCGGTGTTGCTGGCGGGCGTCAATGATCGGGTAGAGACCCTCGCGCGGCTGAGTGAAGCGCTTTTTGATCAGGGGGTCCTGCCGTACTATCTTCATCAGCTGGATCGCGTGGCCGGTGCGGCGCATTTCGAGGTGCCGCGCGAGATCGGTTGCCGACTGATGGCCGGTTTGCGTGCCCGGTTGCCGGGATACCTGCTGCCGCGTTATGTGGTCGAAGAGGCCGGCCAGCCGGCCAAGACACCTGTTGATTGTGGTGATGCGATCTGAATGTCGGAATTCGGCTGGCTGCGGGCAGGTCTTGTGCTAAGGAAGGTCTGCATTCGTGCAGACCTTCCCTAAGGGCATGAAGCCGGAAAAACGTGTATTGAATGACTTGTCGTGCCGGGTCGGACGG